>JAMXAU010000011.1 GCA_024281365.1 Nitrospira sp. | reverse complement strand
AATGAATTTCTCGCTGCTCACGAACATGCCGCCCGAACCGCAGCAGGGGTCGTAGACTCTGCCCTTGTACGGAGCCAGCATCTCGACGAGGACGCGGACCACTCGGAACGGCGTATAGAACTGCCCGCCCTTCTTTCCTTCGGCGCTGGCGAACTGCGAGAGAAAGTACTCGTAGACACGGCCAAGTGTGTCCTTTGCACGGTCGGCTGGAGCGCCCAATGCGATGTCGCTCACGAGATTGATCAACTGGCCAAGGCGCTGTTTGTCGAGACCTGGACGGGCATAGTCTTTCGGCAGCACTCCCTTGAGCGACGGATTGTCCCGCTCGATGGCCGTCATCGCATCATCGACGATCGTGCCTATCGTCGGTTGCGGGGCGCTGGCCTTGAGATGTGACCACCGCGCCTCTTTTGGTACCCAGAAGATCCTCGCGGCCTTATATTCGTCTGGATCTTCAGGATCAGCGCCCTGCTTTTTCTGCACTTCAAGTTCGGCGTGCTTGGCCTCAAACGCATCCGAGATGTATTTCAGGAAGATCAACCCCAGGACGACGTGCTTATACTCCGCCGCATCCATGTTGTTGCGCAGGGCGTCAGCGGCAGCCCAGAGTTTCTGTTCGAAACCCAGGTTGGCACCCGTATCCTGCTTCGACGCTGTGTTGTCTTTCTTCGCCATTGGTCCCTTTGCCGTTTAACTCATCCCGCAGGTTTTCCCTACGCACTCAGGCAGATATGGACTAATTTTGCTGAAGCTTACCTGTTTCCCTCTAAGAATCACGTATCAGAGGGAAGTGCAGAGAACTGACTGGAGCTGAGCAGGAACCATAATCTCTCAGTAGAAATTGTCGCGCGCGCGAGCTCGACCTCAGAAGAACAGGCCGATGTTGGTGACACCGGAGCTGAATGCACGAAATCGTCGGGAGGCACTGATCGCTGCCGGATTGGCAGCCATCGCAGCGGCATGGCTGGGTTGGCTCTTCCCCGTGCTGTGGCTTCTGGCCGGGCTGAGTCCTCTCGCCTACTGGTGGGTGCGCGGCGTTGCCTCCAGCGGCTGGCGATGATGCGGCAGCCGTTTCCGGCTTCGTGGGAGGCGATTTTGGGCACCCACGTGACATTCTTCCGGGCTGGACGCGCCGGGCCAGGCGCGGTTTCTGGCAACTCGTGCAGATCTTCCTGAGTGAGGTTCGCATCACAGGAATCCGGACGGAGGTGGACGACACGATCCGGGTACTGGTCGCGGCGAGCGCCGTGATTCCAACCTTTGGCTTTCACCATTGGGCCTACCACCGGCTGCACGAGGTGCTGATTGTACCGGACGCGTTCGACGACGCCTACCGGACGACCGGAGGGGAGGGGAGACCATATTCAGGGCATGGTCGGGTTGCACCATTTGCGGGGTGATGATTCTCTCAAAGCCGGCGTTGCTCGCGGGATTTGATCATCCGTCCGGACATCACCGCACGTGGGGCCACGTGGGAGTGCACGAGTTCGCACACTTGGTTGAGCGAGAGACCCACGAGTATGGCATCCCGCCGGAAGTGCCCTGGATGGCGGTGCGGCAGTGGATGCGGTTTGTGGCGCAAGAACTTCCATCCAGTCGGGCGGCAATGGCCAGGGCTGAACGCCTACGCTTTCCGAAACGAGCATGAATTCTTCGCGGTATTGGCCAAGCACTTCTTCACCTCGCCCGCGTCCCTGGAACGGCGAAGACCCGGCGCTTCGCTCTATGCGCTCATGCGAGATCTGTTTCACCAGGACCCTGCAGCACTGCTGGGTCTAGCTCCCAGTCCAGCCGGCGGCCTGGGTCGCAACGCCCCCGTCCCTGCGGCAGCGGCAAGAAATGCAAACACTGTTGTCTCGCCAAAGCCGGCTCGTGATGCCTGACGGCGCTTTTCTTGGAAATGAGAACGGACGATATGGCCTCAAAAAAGGATCTGCTCGCAACCCAATGAACACGGTGAGGCCAATGGCGCGGGCCTGCTGAGTGCCCCACGACAATCCTGAACCGGGTCAGCGCTTGTCTTAAGCAAGTGGCTTCGTTACCGGTGCCGGCTTTCCGGCGTCGAGCAGAATGGCGACGAGCATGTCGCTCATGACGTTCACACCCGAGCGGGCGCGGGCGATGATCCAGTCCACCGTCATGATGAGGGGAATCGCGGCCAAGATGACCTGATCCGGCAGTCCGGCGGCGGCCAAGACCAGCGGCAAGACAATCAGCCCGGCTTCCGGTATGCCAGCGACACCAGCTCCGGCGATGATGGACGCGAGGACAATCAAGACCTGTTTTGTCATGGGGAGGTCATAGCCCAACGCTTGTGCGAGAAACAGCGCGGCCATCGCTTCGTACAGCGTGATGCCGTCGTTGTTGAGATTGGTCCCGACGCAAGCTGCGAGGCGCGCCGATTGTGCCGAGACCCGCATTCGTTCCAGACAACGCAGAGTAACCGGCACGGTGGCCAAACTACTGTTACATGAGACCGCCGTCATGATGGCATCTGCCCCCTGTCCCACATACTGCTTCGGAGATTTGTTTCCTACCAGCCAGGCCACCAGGGGGTAATAGAGAAGGGAGTGGACCGCCAGGCCTGTCAGCATCGCCACGAGGAAGATCCAGAGGACGGAAAACACACCAACGCCCGACTTGCCCACGACCTGGGCGACAACACCAAAGACGGCCAGCGGGACCACGACAATAATCCACTCAAGGATCAAGACGAGCCACCCATAGATGCGTTCGATACTCCGCGCGACCATCACAACGATTCCACTCGTCTGGTCTGATTTGCCATAAAGATATCGCAGGGTACTACCCAGGAGCAGAGCGAGAAGGACAACACCAATGATATTGTTACTTGCAAATGGATTGGTCAGGGTGCGGGGGATATAGGACGCGAGATACTCGATCGGACTTTGTGACCCGGCCTGCACGTTGGCCAGCGCGGAGGACGAGACGGTTGTGCCTGGCACGAGGTGAAGCAATTCATCCACGTGCCCCAACCAGGCCAAGCCGGGCTGCCAGAGATTCATGATGGCCAGTCCGATGGCCATGGCGACGGAGACGTTCACGAGACAGATGACCAGCAGCTTGGTCCCCTGACGCATCGGAATACTGGTGCGGAGCAGGGCATCGAGGATCGCAAAAAAGATGAGTGGAATGGCGAGGGTCTTGAGCATCCAGACCACCCACAGTCCAAGCTGCCCGAGTTGCTCGTTTCGCAGACCGTTCAGATAGGGCTCTTGGCCAAAGAGCACGCCGAGCGTCGCCCCTCCGATCACGGCGATCAGGACTTGGATAGACAGGGGGATCGGAAGCCGGCGTGACGTCTCGTGCATTGTGGTCCCTCGGGCCGCCGCAGCTTACCCGGTTTGACCGTCAGAAACTACTGTCCTTGACCTCGAAACAGAAGCACGATGTTCCGAGCTGCTCCAGAGAGGCGGCTAGTGTTGATTAGCCATGTATCGACAAACCCTGCGCCATTCACCAAGCGGATCGGTGCGCGGGGTGACCGACAGGATCTGGATGAACCGCAGGCTGTTCAGAAAGGCCGTCCAGCAAGGCCGCAGCGAGCGAAGAGGCGAATCGTACTCTGTCCCGTACGTTGAGCCTCTGAGCGACGTGAGAACGCCGCTGGCGGCCTTTGTCAACAGGCCTGTTAGGTTGGAATGTCGCGGTTGCCGTCGTAGGAAATACGGGACTGAAAAGAGAGTTTGACGACGTCGCCGTCACCAATAGGCGAGTCTTCCGAGCCGATCTTCTTATTGATCGTGATCAGAATCTCCCGACTGGCAAGATAGGGAAGCAATCCTCCAAACTGCGCAGGATGCTGTTCCACCAACTGTTTGACGGTGGTCGGTGCCATCACCGGAACCTCCATCTCACTTTCTTCGACGACTGTTTGTAAGACCTGACCAAAGACCTGCACGGACACCATAGGCTCTGCCCTCGCTCATGACATCGGCCCTCTATCGGGTATTGAACGACTATACACGATTAGGCTGCCGGACTCACCTCTGCTCCGCCTCCCCTGCCCGATAGGCGTCCTGAAGCAGTTGCGCGACATGTTTCACTTGAACGGATTCGCGCAACCCATTCTTGAGCTGGATCATGCAAGCCGGACAACTCGTCGCAACCACGTCGGCACCGGTCTTCGTAATTGCGAGGGCTTTTCGGTCAAAAATCTTCTGCGAGGTGTCATAGTCTTTGATCACGTAGGTCCCCGCACCACCGGCACACCGGTCGGCATCCTGCATCTCTACAAAGCTCACGCCGGGCAACGACGACAGCACCTGCCTTGGTTCCTTGCTCACACCTGCCGCACGAAGATGGCATGAGGCATGATAAGTCACACGTTGTGTGCCACCGAAGCCTTGAGCCATGGGAGGCTGCTGCTGTGAGCGGGCGACAAATTCTGAAATATGGACGACCTTCTTGGCCAGCGACTCCGCTTGTACCCGCTCAGGGCCTTCGGCAAAGAGGGTGGGATAATCCTTCAGCATGAGCGTACAGGACGCGCAGCCGGTCACGATCGTTTCGTAAGATGCGAACGACCGCATATTGAATCGAGCTCCGTCACGCACGAGATCGACATGTCCATAGGTCTGAATCGGCGTTCCCGAGCAGCGCTGGGGAGGCAGCGCCGGTTCCTCACCGTGTTTCTTTAAGACTTCGATCACTGCATCGCCGACTCCATCGTCGAAATAGTTCGCCGCGCAGCCATGAAAATAGGCCACTTGTCGAGTCGGAGAAGAGTTGGTTCCGTCGGGGATCAAATGAGCATACCGTTCGCGCAAGTGCCGTGGCGCCAGTTTCGCAGCCGGAGCTGGTGCGGCAATCGGGCCGTGGGAGCCAGGTGCTTCATGATGGGTGCCGTGATTTGTTCCACTATTCGTCTGACAAAGGGTCGATCCCACAGCCCCTGCGTGGTTCCTAAGAATCGCAAGCATGACTCAAAGAGAGTACGCTTCGCCTGAAGCGTAAAGATCCAACCGGCGAGTCTGTTTGGATGCTCCGCACGTTTCTGCAGAATTAGGTCCGACACGTCCACCCCGGCCGGACAGATGGTGCGACAGGACTTACAGTTCAAACATGCTTCGACAACCCGCTTGGAGTCGAGGTAACTGTAGTCGTTCGCCGTCACAATCTCGAACCAGCCCCGCGAGCTCATGTCCTCGGACTGAAAGACATCATACACGGGGCAGACCGAATTGCACTTGGCACAGGTGGCGCAAGATTTGGAGAGCCTGGTGTAATCGATATGCTCGGTAAAGGACTCGTTGCTGAGCTTGATGCCGGGATTCAGCACATTCCCAGGGTCGAACGCGTTCTTCACCTGTCTAAATAGATCATAGAGTTCGTCACCAAACATCCGCTTCACGAATTCGGCACGAATACGACCGTCTCCATGTTCACCGCAAATCGATCCACCAAACCGGTTCAATACGGTCGAATGAATCTCTTGATAGGCCTGCACCATTTTCTCGAAATCACCACGATTGTTCACATCCAACAGTGGAACGATGTGCGCATTGCCATTTCCAATATGGCCAAAGATGGCCACTGGGACGTCTTGCCCTTCAAAGAATTCTTCCAAGTAGCGAATCAACTCACTGATCCGTCCAGCCGGAACGACGACATCGTCAACAAAGTTGATCGGTTTCTTTTTTGGATCGAACCGGTAGAGCGTCGGGTACAGGGCTTTCCGTGCTTTCCAGAGCTGCTCCCGCCGTTCAGCATCAAACGCAAGCGTGGGCGATGAGGCCAGCCGATAGGGACGACAGATCGTACCCAGCGCTTCGGCCTGCTCATGCAAATCCACTTCGATTGAGTCCGCGTCCAACTCAAGGAGCAGCGTCGCCGCAGCGTCTGCCGGAATGCCATGTGCCGCCCGCCCAATGAGGTTCAGCGTGTTGGCATCCATCACTTCCAACGCACTTGGTCGAAGAGTCAGGAGCTGCGGCACGGCATCACCGACTTCCTCCAGGTGGGTGAAGTGGATCAGGGCAGTCAGCGTCGCGGAGGGCTTCTTCACCAAGGTCAGCCGGGCTTCGCTGACGACACCGAGCGTTCCTTCACTGCCGACAAACAGCTTGGGAATATCGAACATGCCTCGCGCAAGCCCGTCCGCGACCCCAAACAGGTTGTACCCGCAACTGTTCTTGCTCACGGTCGGCTGTTTCTCAGCGATGAGATCCGCGTGGGCCTGGACCAGAATCAAGATCTCCCGCAAGGCCGGCACCCTGGTTAAGGGACGTTCGAGGGACGGATCCGTGAGGGCATAGGATTGTGCATCCACCCAGGACGAGGAGGTGAGGCAAACACGGAGCCGGAGGATATTGTCTTTGACGGAGCCATAGCGAAGCGTATGTGGGCCGGAAGAATTATTGGCGATCATCCCACCCAGTTTGCACATGTCCCCGCTCGAGGGGTCCGGCCCAAACATCAGCCCGTGAGAGCTGAGTTGCCGATTGAGTTCCGCCAAAACCATTCCCGGCTGCACGCGCGCCCATTGCTCCTCGCGATTGACCTCCAGAATCTGATTCAGGCGTGAGACATCAAGGATGATCCCGGAACCGATCGCAGACCCAGTGAGATTCGTGCCGGCTGCCCGAGGGGTAAGGGGAATGCCGCGCGAGACGGCATACCGAATCGTCGCAGCAATATCGTCTTCCGACTCCACGAGGACGACGGCCTGCGGAGGAATGCGGTAGATGCTGGCATCCACGGCATATGCCGTAATGGTCGGCACATCGTCTTTGACCTTTGTGGAGCCGAGGAGGGCGCGAAGATCATTGGCGATCGCGTGAGATTTCGTCGGTTGGATCAAGGGAGAAGAGGGAGCCATCACGTCATACACCTCCTAGCCAAAACTATTCAGGGATGCTGGAACTCGTTGTCCCCGAACCGTCGGTTCCCCTACAATAGGTCGCACGATGGATCGTCCAACCTTATATATCACTCGCCTGTTACCGCAACCGGTCTTGGAGGCGATTCCCAAGGACTACCGCATACTCGCAGGAGCGACAGATCACCCCCCCACGGCCGACGAGCTTCGTCATGGTTTCGCGGAAGCTGACGCGGTCATCTGCACATTGAGCGACTCTGTTGATGCCTCGCTCTTGTCCGAAGCGACACGACTGAAAGTCCTCGCCAACTATGCCGTCGGTTATAATAACATCGATGTGCCCGCCGCAACTCAGCGTGGTGTCATCGTGACCAATACTCCTGACGTGCTGACCGATGCGACAGCAGACTTAACCTGGGCGTTGTTGCTCGGGGTTGCTCGGCGAATTGTGGAGGGGGACTGGTGGCTCCGAGGGGGTCGATGGCCAGGATGGAGCCCCACACAACTCTTGGGCGCCGATATCTCAGGAAAAACACTGGGCATTATCGGCATGGGCCGCATCGGTCGGGCCGTTGCGAAACGGGCAAGCGGGTTTCAGATGCGGGTCATCTACGCCAGCCGTCATGCTGTTGCTTCTCCCCCTGACGTCACGTGGGTCCACCAGCCTCTTGATGCGATCCTTGCGCAATCCGATTTTCTTTCACTCCACGTTCCGCTCAACACAGCGACTCATCACCTGATCGGAGCCCGTGAGTTGGGATTGATGAAGCCGACGGCCTTTCTGATCAATACCTCACGAGGGGCCGTGATCGACGAGTCCGCGCTGATTGCCGCACTCGAGACGAAGTCGATCGGCGGTGCCGCATTGGATGTCTATGCCCAGGAACCACAGGTCCCTACTGCGTTGACCTCCCTATCGAACGTCGTACTCCTCCCTCACCTCGGATCTGCCACGCTCGAAACCCGGGTACGTATGGGGCTCATCTGCCTGACGAATATTGCGTCCGTATTGGAAGGTCGCCCAGCACCGAATCAAGTGAACAGAGGTGTACCGAAGGGATAGCGCTGCCTCCTACGACGCGTATCGAAACCCGACGTCCGCTCCCCGTTGTTTTCCCTTGAGCGTTGCCAGCCGCTGCGGAACATCGTGAAACGACGGAATGGCTTGAAATACATGGGCTGCCTTCTCCCACTGTTCCTCTGCTTCATAGAGAAGCCCTAACTCATAGCGAATGGCTTGCCCCTTCGCCCCCTGACACCGAGGATCGCTCAGGACAGTCTCGAGTCCCGCGATCGCCTTGGCGAACTGTTGCTCTTCCTTCAAGCAGACGGCTGTCATCAACGCCGAATCGAGATAGAAGACGTCACTACCCATGGAGACCTGGAACGCCGCATGAGCTTCTTCGTACAACCCCATATTCTTATAGGCCACTCCCAATGCATAGTGGGTTTCGTAGTCAGGCGGCGTCCCGGCTGGTTCCCTCACCGGCTCCTTCTGCGTCTTGGTGGATGTGTCTAAAGTCGATGTACTGCTCGACAGCTGGTCGATCGACGCCTCGCCTGAATGAGGAACTGACGGCTGGACCACGGTGGAAGTTACCGGGAGATCTACTGTCGAGGCAAAGGGGATGTCTTGAGCCTGAGGTTGAGTCTCCTGACCGTGAGCTATCGTGATCGCTTGTGGCTCATCATCCCTTGCAAAAATATTTGCCGAATACGAGACAGCATCTGGCTCAGCCCCTACAATCGCGATCTCTTCTGTCTCTTGCGCTGCCGGCCCTCTCCCCGATACCTCATCGTGACGATCTGCAAACGGCTCTTCGATCCGCACCTTTTCTTGTTCCCCATTTGCTCCTCCCGTTGCCCCCTTCTTCACCCTCTCGGCTAATTGCTTCACGAAGTCGGCATCAGGAGCGAGGGTTTGCACCTTCTCAAACAGTTCCTCGTGGAGGCTTTCCATTCCAGGCTCTGGATGGGCTAACAACACTTCGACCGCCTTGGCATACTGAAGCGCCGCCACTGCGTGGTCGCCTTTTTCTTCGTACAGTTCGCCGTTCAGCTCCAACAAGGGAACGGAATTGGGCTCCACAGTCAACACTTCTTGAATCAGTGATTCCGCAAGATTCAGGTCATGCGCACGCAACGCAGCTCCGGCCAAAAATCGGTACTCTCCTACTGCGACTTGCACATCGCCACGTTGTAAATGCAACCGAGCCAGGAGTTGGCAGACCTGTGGGTTTCCAGGTTCTCGGGTCAATAGTTGGTTCAAAATGGCTTCGGCGCCGCTGTACTGCTTTTCAGCAACGCGCCGAACGGCTTCGGCCAGTAGATCAAGCGGTTCCGTGGGTTTCTGCATCGGTGTGGATTTCAGCACCGATGTGGAAGTGGTCGGCTTTACCACGTTTACCGAACCGGTTCCACCATGTTTGAGGCTTTCAACAAATTGAGCCGCCTCGTTGTTCTGTGGATCAATCTTCAGGACGGCAAGGTACGCGTCCTTGGCCTCATCGTATCGCCCCTGTGCTGATTTCTCTCGCCCCAACTGGAGATAGACCTTTGTCGCTTCATCCTGTTGATTTTCTTGGACACAGAGTTCTGCGACGCGTTGCTGCGCGTTGAGATTTGACGGATCATGCGCGATGATCTTTTTATAGACTTCAAGCGCATCCTTTCCACGACGCTCTTTGAGGTAATACTTCCCCAGCGTAAGATAATCCTGCACGGCACTGCTGATGAGGCCTCGTTCTACATTCAAGTCCCCAAGGTAGCGGTAGACTTCATATCGCGTCGGATCACACTTAAGGACCTTCTTGAACGCGGCCATCGCTTTGAGAGTGGCTCCTTCCGCTCGAAAGGCCGAAGCCGCCTGCAGATAGGCCGATGCCGCTTCGCCAGGCACATTCCGCTTGATGTGCAAATCACCGATCGTATTGTGGATACTGCCGTCGGCAGGACTGTCAATGGCAAGCTTTTTCCACTCAGCAATCGCCGCATCATACTGTCCGCGGGACGCCAGTAGCTGAGCCTGTTGAAGAATGCGACCGCGATCGGGTGGCACAAGTATGCCCTCCATGAACGGAACAGGCAAACGCTAACAGTCTCAATGGGTTTTGTCTAGAAATTGAGGGAATCGGGCAGGAATCACGCCACGGCGGAAGAAACCGCTCCCCCTGTCTATGACCAGGAGAAGCAGTTCTTCAACCGAACAAGAGATATGAATGAATGATTACGAGGCGGCAATGACCGCCTTCAGCACGTTGGCCGCTTGTGGGCCCTTGGCTCCTTGTACGATATCAAACTCAACATTTTCACCCTCTTTGAGCGTCTTGAATCCATCTCCTTGTAGCGCAGAGTAGTGAACGAAGACATCGTCCCCGCTATCCAACCGAATAAACCCAAATCCTTTTCGATCATTGAACCACTTGACAGTACCTTTTGTCTTCACGGACTCCTCCTTTTGTCAACAACGACGAATAGTTACGTAGCGCCTCCACCCACGTTTTGTTTGATGAGAACTCGAGAATAGAACGGACACGCACTCGGCTGGCAGAGAGGGACGGGCACCTGAAGGAGTGATGAATCGCTCACAGAACCCATCATCATATTAGAATAAATTTCGCGCTGCATGTAACATAGGGCGTACCCTCTGTCAAGGGAATCTTTAGTGACAAGATTTTCTCCTGTGTTTACAAGGGAGATGGACTCTCCTATAGTGTCGACAACTTCTCCACACCTGAAACTCTGTGATCTTACGCACACTACTCGATCGCTACATCTTCACCGAGCTTCTGACTCCGTTCGGGCTCAGCCTCGGGGCTCTCTGTTTTGTCATGCTGACCAGAGAACTCCTGCGCCTCGTCGAGCTCCTCGTCTCCAAAGGAGTTGGGATCTGGGCCGTCCTCAAAGTCATTGCCATGCTGCTTCCCTCAGGGCTCGTCCTCACGCTTCCCATTGCCGGGCTGATCGCCTCAGTCACCGCCTTTGGCCGGTTGTCCTTTGATAAAGAATTGGTCGCCATGCGAGCGGCCGGGCTCAGCCTCGTTCGCCTTTCGCAACCGGTGCTGTTGTTTTCCGTCTGCGTCTTCACGTTAACCTTGGTCTTATCGCAGTGGGGCCAGCCTTGGAGTTCACTCAATCTGAAGAAGGTGGCGCTCAATCTTTTGAAGGACCAGCTCGCCCTCGCCCTGGAACGCGGTACCTTCAACGAGCCGATTCCACACATGATGATTTATGTTCCAGAGGCTGAGCCGGATCGTCCGGCTCCCGGCATCTTCATCTCGGATGAACGTCTCCCCAACGAGCCACGCGTCATTGTGGCGGAGCATTATCGGATTTTCATGGATGCCGAGCATGACCACGTGGCGCTCCAGTTGGAAAACGGCATGATTCATAGCCGTCCCCCTCAGATCGACCAGTCTCAACAGATTGCGTTTGCCAGCTATGACATCAAGATCAACTTGAACCTCAGTAGTTACTCCGCGACGGAGGAACGCCCGTCATACGACCAAATCACCGCACGCCTCGCTGAAACCGGCGGCAAAGATGCCGGCGCGCTTCGGCGGATGATGGAATATTATAGAGACTTGGCCTTCCCAACGGCCTCGCTCGTATTTTGCCTCCTTGGCGTCCCGGTCGGAATCGTCTCGAAACGGTCTGGCCGCGTTGGTGGCTTCGCCGTTGGGGTCGGGATCATCATCGCGTTCTACATCTTGAATGTCGGATGTGACTTTCTGGTAACGGCCCTGATCCTTCATCCATTCTGGGGCGCGTGGCTGCCCAACGTTATTTTTATGATCATCACTCTTGCTTTGTTTTACCGGGTGAGCACGCACTAGCACAATGACGATTCTGTTCCGCTATATCCTCCGCGAGTATTCGAAAATATTCGGCATGTGCTTTTCCGGCTTGGTGACGATCTATTTGGTCATCGACTTTTTTGAAAAAGTCCGTCGCTTTCTTCGCTATGAATCCGGCATCCTGCCGATCCTGTTGTATTTCGTTCTGAAGATCCCTTCGATTTCTTTCCAAGTCGCACCGTTTGCCGTTCTCGTCGCCACCCTGCTGACTCTCGGCCTTCTCTCACGCAGCAACGAAATCACGGCCATGCGAAGCTGTGGGGTGAGTTTGCTCTGGATGTCATCTCCCTTTCTTCTCTTTGCCAGCGGCATATCGTTAATCCTCTTCAGCTTCAGCTCAACCATCATCCCCCTCGCTTCCGAAAAAGCCGAGGAGGTCCGTGCCGTCCAAATCGAGCAAAAACCGGTGCCTGTCACCGTCAAAGCCGTTCAACCATGGGCTCGGATCAGCGCTCATAGCCTCATGAAGGTTGCCGAAATCGATGCAGAAGGTAAGACCCTGCGAGGGATACGCATTTTTTATTTCCGCCCACCGTTCCAACTCGACCGGATTACCGAAGCTGAGGAAGCCCGCTATGCCACGAACGGCTGGGTCCTTCGAAATGGATTTCACCGCCAATTTCATTCCAATGAAACCGTGGAGCTCGCTCGGTTTTCCGAACAGACCATCAACCTTCCGCTGATTCCTGACGATTTCTCGAGTTCCCTCGTAGGAAACTCAGAAACGATGACTTTCAGAGAAATTCACAACTACCTTGAACGCTTTCGCCAGGAAGGATTTACCTTTTCCCGTCTGCTGACGGATTACTACGACCGTATGGCGTTGCCCTTGGTCACGATCGTGATGGTCCTCGTCGGCATTGCATTGAGTCTCCGGCGGAGCGGAGTCCGTGGAGGTAGTATGACCGTGGGAATCGGACAAGCCTTCATTGTGGGATTTTGCTATTGGACCACGCATTCCATTGCCATCGCGCTAGGAAGAGGAGGAGCACTGGCACCTGTTCTAGCCGGTTGGATGGCGAATGCCCTCTTCTTGAGCTTCGGTCTGTATTTATTGCTAAAAGTTCGCCATTAGACACCCGTTTCTTAGTTGACTGTCTACCGGTCTTCCGGTAAGAAAGGCGCCGTGGCGCCACTATAAGGAGGGAGAAGCATGGCCTCACGTGTTGTGATCACAGGTCTTGGGGTGATATCTCCGATCGGGATCGGTGTGAGCGAATTCTGGAAATCGGCCATGACCGGTCGTTCGGGAGTAACCGCCATTCCCTCCTTGGGATGGGTCCCCATGTCAGACTACCGTTCTCGAGTAGCCGGACAAGTCCATAATTTCTCGCCAGAACAATACCTGACCGCCACCCAAGCCAGTCGCGTCGATCGCTATGCACAGTTTGCCTTAGTCGCTGCGAAGGAAGCGTTGGCTGACGCTGACCTCAATATGGCAAAAGAACGCCCCCACCGCGTCGGAGTCATTGTCGGAGCTGGGATGGGCGGAATGGTCATGGGTGAACGGGAGATTACACAGCTCTTTAAAACCCAACGCCCCCATCGGGTCCACCCCAATTTTATTCCAACCATTACCCTCAATTCCGCCTCGGGGATTGTCGCCATGGCGCATGGAGCCAAAGGCCCCAACCTCACGATCTCAACGGCTTGTTCGTCCAGTGCTCATGCCCTCGGCCAGGCGCTCCACTGCATTCGCACCGGTCAAGCCGACGTCGTCATTGTCGTTGGCGCCGATGCCAGCATTACTCCGCTGGTCTTTGCAGGATTTTGCTCTCTGCGCGCCCTATCCAGTGAGTTTAACGATGCCCCTGAACGCGCGTCACGCCCATTCGACCGACGTCGAGACGGCTTCGTCATGGGTGAGGGGGCAGCCGCATTAATCGTGGAATCTTTGTCACATGCCAAGAAACGGAAGGCTAGAGTGTATGCCGAGCTCGCCGGATATGCAGCGACGAGCGAAGCCTACCACATGGTTATTCCTCAGGAGGATGGACAGGAGATCAGTATGACCATGAAGATCGGGCTGGAATCCGCCGGGATCGGGTCCGATCAGGTCGACTACATCAATGCCCATGCGACGTCGACCACGATCGGAGATGCCGTCGAAACGAAGGCGATCCGGAACCTGTTCAAGAATCGTGCGGACAAGATTGCCATCAATGCCACAAAGTCCCTCGTCGGCCATACGCTCGGCGCAGCCGGTGCGATCGGGGCCGTTGCCACTACGATGGCGATCCATACCGGGCAGATTCACCCGACCGCCAACTATGAGGAACCTGACCCGGACTGTCGGTTGGACGGCATTCGTCGGACGGTGCAAGAACGAAAGATTCGGTATGCCCTCTTAAATGCATTTGGATTCGGCAGCAACAATGCCACCGTGGTCTTCAAGAAATTTGTGGCGTAAGTATACTGAATGATTGATAGTGAGGCGCCTCCTCGCGGACGCTACAGCGAAGAGCCTCATTCCACTGAAGGAGTACTTATAATGACTGAGCGGATCGACCCTGCGATCACTGAAAAAATCGTGCATGCCTTGGCCACCTACTTGAAGCGAGACCCTGCGTCCATTACGGAGAGCCACCATCTCCGAGATGACTTAGGACTTGACTCAGTCGCCGTCATCGAATTGCTGTTCGAAATCGAAGAACGCTTCAAACTTCAAATTCCCGATCAAGATCTTCCCGGGCTCAGTACGGTCGGATCCGTGGCCGCCTACGTCCAACGACAGCTCGCGGCATCCCCGTCGAATGCTAAATCCGAATCACTGAAGCCAGGAGCATCCTCCAAGACAACTTCGAGGAAATCCGCCTCGAAGAAGGCCCCCTCGTCAAGGTCCGCTTCAAAGAAACCCTCGCCGCCCAAACCCAAACCTGCCTCCTCGAAAAAGCCCAGGGCCACGTCGTCAGCGACCTCGAAGGTCAAGAAGAAGGGTGCAACACGATGAGCAGGCCTCAACTCCCCACACCACTCACGCTCGCCCAAATCCATGAAGTCGTCGGCGGGACCGTTCACGGTGACCTCCAGACCCAGGTCTCTGCGCTGACCAGCCTCGGCCAAGCCAACTCCTGTGCCTTATCCTTCGTGACCAACGACAAAATGGCCAAAGCCGCCGCACATGCCCAGGTTGCTGCCTTACTGATCCATCGGCATCAGCCGGATTTGGCCATTCCACAGATTGTGGTCGACAATCCCCTGCTGGCATTCGCCCGTGTGGCACAGAGATTTTTCGTGCAGACACCGCCTCCTAGAGGAATCGCCGATCCGGTCATGCAAGGGGTTGATGTACGAATTGGATCTGACCCGTCCATTTGGCCGTTCGTGACGCTCGGCGACCGCGTGACGATTGGGAATCGCGTGACTCTTTACCCGGGGGTCTTCGTCGGGTCAGATTCAACGATCGGAGATGATTGCGTTCTCTATCCCAATGTCGTGGTCCGCGAAGGCTGTTGCCTTGGTGCTCGAGTGATCGTCCATAGCGGTACGGTCATTGGAGCTGATGGGTTCGGTTATGTTCAACATCAAGGCCGACACCATAAGATCCCCCAACTCGGCAATGTGGTCATTGAGGACGATGTGGAACTCGGTGCGAATGTGACGATCGACCGTGCTACCTTCGGCCATACCCTGGTCAAACAAGGGACCAAAGTCGATAACCTGGTCCAAATTGCCCACAATGTCACTGTCGGAGAGCATTGCATCCTTGTCGCACAGGTGGGCATCGCTGGAAGCACGACTATCGGCCGATATGTCATGATCGGCGGTCAAGCTGGCCTCGCTGATCATCTCACAATTGGTGATCAGGTGATGATTGCGGCAAAATCTGGCGTCAATCGCAGTATCGAAGCAAATCAAATCGTCGGTGGCATACCCGCGATGCCACGAGAAAAGGCCCTACGGATTCAGGGTGGGATCTTTCAGCTTCCTGAAACACGGGAGACAGTCCGTAAGTTGGAAGAGCGCGTTACCGCTCTGGAACGCCAAGCCTCGACGTCATCACGACGAAACTCTGCGGCAAAGAAGCGTCGTTCCTGACGATCCGTCCTTCATCACTTTGCAACGGTGATCACTCTCCGCCAGAGGAACATCTTGGCCCAATAGAACCCTGCCCATGGCATGAGGATAGCTGGAATCATGTGCACACGTCCGTAGGAGAAGGCGGCGATGGCACTTCCCACAAGCAACAGGATACCGATACCGTAGGCAAGTGGAATCAGTTGGCGTCCTGCATGTTCAATGTCCGGGGCAGCGGATTGTTTCTTGAGCTTCCCCTTTTGTCTGTTCAAACCGTCCCGCATACGCGCCGCCAGAACTTCCGGGAATTCTCGTAGAAGGTACCGCTGATACAGGGTTTGTGCCGCTCCCAGACCTATCCCTGACAAAAATAGTCCTGAGCTCTGAAAAAAGGTATCCCAGGTGTAACTATCAGTTCCGAGCAACTGGTAGCCAAGTCCTCCAACACTACCAACCAAACAGACCAGACCGAGAAAGCCCGATGGAAAGAGAATATACGTCTTCACGTACTCGAGCGCCTGCTGCATTGTTTGCTGCGGATGATGAACAGTAATAAGTTTTGGCACGCGATTCCCTTTCTAGTTCACGAGAGAACGACTCATTGGAGCGGTATTATAACGATGTCGAGCTTCCCAGAAAAGTGGAGATCTCTCCCTTCATTCCACCGCAGCCTCTCTCTTGCTTCTCAGAGATCACGACGAAACCGCTCTATGTCATTGACATTCCGAAGATTCCGGCTGACCTTCCTGGATCAAAGGTGGACCACACAATTCCACCTAAGACGGCTTTTCGAGAATCCAACTAAGCCATGACGCATTTCACATTCTGCGAAGGAAGGGAACATCGTAGGACAACCGACCTTGGACAGAGAGCGGGATCAGCGACGCTGAGGGAGGAGCAGATTCCTGCTTGATTAAGACTGACGCTTTTGAGTTTCAACAACCGCTTGAAGAGTGGAGGTGATGGCGTCAAGACTCTCAAGTAACGATGTGAAATGATCCGAAACACCGATTGTTGCAGAAGACGCAGGCGGCCTCGACAACACCGTTCCAACATGAACTTGACCTACAACAGGCGGCTTTAAAGTCTCAGTAACCGCGATCAACGGAGTGAGGCTCAAGTCTAGCTCATGAGATTGCACATCATCTCCACGCTCTTCTGCAGTTACTTTCACGACCGGACGAAGAGGATAACGACTATTGATCTTCACCACGACTCCCACCGCTCCGGTTGTGAGTCGGACCGTGGTTCCAAGCGGATACACCGACAACTGCTCAACCAGTGCCTTAAGAATCTCCCGTGGGAAGGTGGCGCGTTCAGCCACAAGCAGTTCCTTCACAGCTTCATGCGGAAACAACCTGGGTCGATACGGACGCTCACTCACCAAGGCATCAAACACATCAACCAATCCGCAGATCTGGGCCATCTCATGGATCTGTCTTCCCTTGAGGCGATGGGGATAGCCCCGTCCGTTCCATCGTTCATGTGCCTGACATGTTACTTGCGCCAACCAATGCAACGTAGGGTCACACTGGAGAATGATCTCGACTCCGCGTTCCGGATGTTGTTCGATCAGCGTCCGTTCTTCAGGAGTGAGTCTGCCACTCTTGCTCAGTAATTCTGCAGGTACAGCAAATAGCCCGATATCATGAACGAGTCCGGCAAGCGCGAGTCGATGCAGCTCGTCACCATAGTATCCCAATCCCATCCCAACTCGTGTACCTAGGATGGAAACATTCAGTAGGTTGGTCAGCAGTGGCGAGCCGGGTGGCCCGGACAGCGCTTCGACGACGAGGTCATCCGTCTTATGGAGCGACGCAACGATATTTGAAGCAAGCGATTCAAGGCTTCGGATCGGAATATTGTTCCTTTCCTGCACGGCCAGTGCGGCTTCGTTCAAAGTCTGGATCGCACGCTCATACCACGTCTTCACAATCACACCCCTACACTGTAGTTGCCATCAGAAGAGCATACACTGCGGACGACTCGCTGACGGTGGCTAGCGAATGTGATCACGGAGGTCCCTGTTCAGGGAAATAACACACCTTGGATGGCGAGCCGTTCCGCTCTCCCACTTTCCACCCATTCTTCGACGGCTTGTACGCACTGGACCAAACGCGACTGAACAGCCTCCATGCTCTGTACTGAAATAGCAACGCGTTGTTGTGACACAATAGTGAGAAAACTATGCAGCCCCATGAAGAATGTCATAGCCTGTGATGCATTCACCTGTTGCGCAGCCGACCATAGCTGAGCAACGCGCTCCACGCCCATGAGGAGGTCAGTTGAAGCTCCCTGAGTCGAAGTGCCGTCCGCGGTGAGTGCCTGTAGGACATCTGTCAGATGGCCCTCGTGCTGTTGAACAAGTGTGAGGAACCCTTGGTCCCCTTCGGCCGAGCGATCAAGAAATTCTTGAATTGACGCGATCTGGTACTGTCCAGTACCACGCTGGAGGAGCGATTCGGCTTGAGCCGTAATGGTCCGGATAAGATTCCGTGGAATTGTTCCTGGTAGACTGGATTTCATCTGAAGCCCATGGAGTAGAGTCAGAAGCTCCTCGGTCGGGATGGTCGCGGGAGTACCGGTCTCAGGAACCTGCGAAGGCGCCACCTCGAAAGTCACTCCGGTGGCCCGAGTCAGGGCACCATGGATATGCCCCAACTGCTTACACAAGGCAAGGAAATCATCGGACGAAATTCGAGCGGACGGATCCTGCAGCGCTTCGACAAATGGAAGTGCGGAGAAACTCGCTCGTTCGACATCTGTAAGATTGACGGTTGCGGCCGATCCACCGAGATTGGTGATGCCGACCTTAATCGTCTGGGCCAACGACCGATGCCTGCCAGATTCCGGTGCCTGTTGAAGTTCATCAAGTGCCACATGAATCTGCTGAAGCCATTCGTGGGCCTCTTGCACGAAGAGCTCAACTAGTTCCTTCTGAAACCCGTCTTCCGTTTCAACAGGCATGCGCGTCGGTCCTTCAGCACGATCTCGGTCACGAGCGGGCTCCAGAGATCCAGCCTACGACTATCCCTTTCCACTTCCCAGTTGAGATGCCAACCCAGCAATCTCGCCCAATTTTCTCACAAGCTCCTCAAAACGCTTAGTCGCACTCTCAGCGGACTGCTCCGCTTCCAGTACCCGCTGCGCAAGCACTCCATTACGTTCACGTTCCGAGACAAGAAGTCCCTCCAACTCGGGGATTCTGGCAGTCACTCTTTCCAATTCCTGTATTCGCTCGGCTGTTTCAGTCTCTTTCTTCCGTTTGGTCGAGAGCTCGGCTTCGAGCGACGCACGTGCATGCTGAAGATCCACGATCTGCTGCTGATCCGTCGCCAGCCGCGCTTCTGTATCCTTCACCTTTGCGGAGATCCCTTCTAAATCGGCAAGCTGTTGAACAAGTTGTTCGGCAGCAGCCCGTTCAGCTTCCAAAGACGATTCCAATTCTGCTACCCGACTCGAAGTCGCCTGTGAATTCAACAAGGCCTGCTTGAGTGAGTTGACGACATCTTGTTCTGACTTGAACGCTGCTTCCAGCTCAGGGATTCTTGCAGCCTGCCGCTCAAGTATCGTCACCGTTTGCTGCAAATCGCTCACTTGTTGACGTTCCATCGTCAGTTGTGATTCGATTTCTTTGGCTCGAACAAGTTGTGCTGTGAGCGCGGCTAACCGATCGGTGAGCTCCTCCGAACGAGTACGCTCAACCTGCAGTTGGCGTTCCAGCTCTCTAAGGTGATTCGCCTCCTGAGGTTCACTCTTCGACGGCTGTCCCGACATAGGGAGACTGCTCTCTGCCGCTGTACCGGGAACGGAGGTCAGTGAACTAAGGGCGACGGGAGATGACTCCTGTTTTTTTGCCAGAAGCTCGAAGACTCGATCTTTGAGAGACGTACCTTGGAACGGTTTCTTCAAGACCCCATCGGCTCGACAAGACTCTGCCTGCTTGGTCACTTCATCATTCACGATACCGGAGATCAGAAGGACAGGCGTCGTCGAAAGCGCGGCCTGTCCACGGACAAACGCACAGACTTCGTACCCGCTTTTGTCCGGCATAATGACATCCGACACAACCACGTCGGGTTGTTCTTTCGCAAGATAGGCGAGGGCCTCTTCTCCATTGGCGGCAAGCGCGACATGAAAACCAGCTTCCGTGAGCAGTCGCTCCGCCACTTTTCGTACTGCAATGCTGTCATCCGCAATTAGGATCTTCGGCATGCTCGCACCCTTCCTTCATCCCGCGACCAACGGGTATCACCACGAACCCATCCCCAATCTAGACACCGCAAGAATCGGAACTTCTTCCTGGCCATGAGCGTAGCTTCCTTCGGCTGGCACATCGTTGTCTCGGTAGGGCTGAATCATTGAGAGATCAAGAGTCTGTAGAATCGGGATCTCTTCATCGATACAGATCGCCATATCGCCTAATGAATGTTTCACCCTAAGACACAAGAGACTGTTTCCCTGCATGGTACGTTGTAGCACTCCAGCCAAATCAAAAACTGGAAGGACGGTCTGGTTGAGCCGAACCACGGCTGAAACAAAGGGAGTTCCCCCGGATACGGGGATCGACTCACGCCATTGGGAAATACCTCCAACCTCCAAAGTCCTCACCGCTAGCCGTCTTCCTCCTACAGAAAACACCAAGAGATGCCATGATCGAGGCATTTCACGGTGCTGAGCATGGCCGGCCGTTCTCAGCATGCCTGGTTCTTGCTTTGCATAGTTCCTTGCAAAGCCACAACGAATTCCGTTCCCTGAGACTCGGTGCTTGCCTTCCCCTCAAGCTGTTCTTCAAGTACCCATGCGGTATTCAGTACGAGTGCCACACTGTGGTCAAAGAGGATCATGCCTCGATACCATCCTCGTTCCGGTCCACGGAACTGCGCAGGAAGAGGCAAAACTTGAGACCTACAGGCCTCAAGAATGCCATGGACTTTCTGAACACGCACGCAACCTCGGCACTTCCCATTTGCAAGGAGCACCCCTTCGGTCTCATCCCATTGCCTCGCGCCTCCAAGATTAAGCCGCACGGCAAGATCAACCACGGGGTAGGGTACGCCTTTCACAACTGGAGGGTGAAGGAACTCCCAGTCCTGGCTGGTTAGTACCCCCTGGGAATGTTCAGCTTCGAAGGCCAAATATCTTCCACCTATCGTTGTGATGATCAAACATGGCGGAGAAGTAGAAGTGGATGTGACAGGCTCCTCTGTCTTCCCCGAAACACTCATAACAACGCCTTCGGGGCCATTCTCCGCAACAATTCGTATTTCGTCAATCAATCCAAAGCTTTCCGCACGGTTACTTGCCAAGCGTTCGTGCTGGTCCTACCCACCGTTCGACTTCCTGAAGCAACATCCGCTCTTCAACGGGCTTGGCGATGTAGGAATTCGCCCCAATATTGATCGCCATCTGTCGGTGTTTGTCCCCTGCCCGCGTCGTCATCACAACTACCGGTGTTTCACGAGTTTCAGAGCGTCTTCGTAAGGCTTGAATCACTTCAAATCCGTTTAGTTTCGGCATTTCGAGATCGGTCAAAATCATGCTGTATGGGAAGGACGATGCCTTACGCAGTCCATCTTCTCCATCAACAGCCGTATCAACCTGATACCCCGCCGACTCCAACATTTTCCCAACAAACTTTCGAATACTCAGTGAATCGTCGACCAATAACAGGCGAACATCCTGCGGCTCAGTCGACCTCACCAGATCTGGAACCATTTGTTCTGGCCGAACCTGGCTTTTGGAAATCACGGCCTGTACACGTGACTCCTTACTGTCTCGCCCAACCAGCCGTATTGGATCTATTACTAGAATGACTCGCCCTTCTGGATCGATCGTCGCTCCCCCGAAGAACGAATGCACAAGCGGTTTCAGTTGACCCAGTGATTTAATGACGACTTCTTGTCTGCCCAATAGCTCATCGACGGCTAACCCAATCGGCCCCCCGGCTGTACGGACGATGACGACCGGCACCGCTGCACTAACAGTGCACCACTCCTTCCGAAGTAAATGCTGTAACGAGTGCACCTCAATGATTTGTTCACCGACCTGCAAGACAGTACGCTCACCCTCCACTCTCCATGACGATGGGGTCGGCATGGTCACTTCCTGAATATTGAGCAATGGGATGGCGTACCGCTCAGCACCGGCCCTTACAATGAGGGCCGTGGCTATCAGCAGTGTGACCGGAAGGCTCAAGGTAAATTTCGTTCCGACGCCGGGCTCGGATTCCACAGCGATATGACCGTTCATACCTTCAATGACCCGCTTCACGACATCCAGCCCTACTCCACGTCCTGCCTGATCGCCGACCTTGTCAGCCGTTGAAAATCCCGGAAGAAAAATCGATTGTAGAAGCTCGGCATCGGAGATGGTTTCGATCTGTTGTGCACCGGCCAGTCCCATCTTGACCACCTTGGCCCGTATTTTAGCTAAATCCAATCCTGCTCCATCGTCCTCCACCTCAATGATCATGGAATTTCCACGATGCGCGGCATGTAAGTGGATGGTACCGACTGGGGGCTTGCCTTTGGCGAGTCGATCGGCTGGCGGTTCGATCCCATGATAGACGGCATTACGTACCAGATGGACGAGAGGATCCACCAAACGCTCCACAACACTTGTATCAACTTCCGTCTGCTCACCTGACGTCACCAAGGTCACTTCTTTGTTTGAGGCACGCGCAATCTCTCGGATGGCACGCCGAAATCGTGTAAATGGGGTCCCGATCGGAACCATGCGAGCATGGGCAATTTCGTCTCGCATTAAGAGAGTCAGTTGCTGCAACTGGCTCATATCGTCGTGCGCTCGATGAATCGAGCCGTCTAACTGCGCTAATGACTCGCTGATATCGGTCGTCACTTCACTCATACGTCGAGCGAGGATGTTGAAGTCGTCATACTTATCAAGTTCGAGGCTGCCAAAATCACCGAATGTCATCGGTCCCTGCATCGCAACCGCCGTCTCAGCATGGGGCGTCTCTCGATAGGTAAAGGTATGCTTATCAGAAAAGGATTGAACTGAATCGACCAACCGAGACTTGAATACCAAAACCTGTTGTGACAGTTGTTCGAGGACTCGTAGCCGTTGTTCCAATCGACCTCGCCCAATAACTAATTCTCCCACGAGATTCATGAGTCGTTCGAGTCGTCCATAACTGACACGAATGACTTCACGATCTTCCAATGACCTCGCCTCTGTCGGCTTGTCCTTCTCGACGGGCTCCATCGCCGAGATCGGGGATGACGCAGAGTCTCGTGACGACCCAGCGAGTGGAACTGCAGGCGTCACGTCACCAGAGGTTTGTTGGTCTAATCGCTTGAGGTCGGACCGGGTCGCGTCAAACCGTTGCCTGGTGCCCGATACTGCGCCGAGGTCTCTTCGCATCAGTACCCGCACCACATCGACTGAACGAAGGATAAGGTCCGTGTGGCCTGACTGTACGACCAGTCGACCATCGCGAACGGCCCCCATAAAGTCTTCCACATGATGCACAAGATCGCCGATTGATTGAAATCCAACGGTGTAGGCGGAGCCTTTCAGCGTATGGGCCGTGCGGAAGACCTCATTGATCAGCTCCCTATTCTGAGGTTCTTTGTCCAAACGCAGAAGATTCGATTCCAAAAGTTCAAGATATTCTTGTGCTTCAGGAACGAAATACGAGAGGGCTTCCGGATCGAGATCAGGAAGCAGATACGCATCAGACAAGTCTACAGGAGGCACTTCCACACTGACGAGCGGTTCGGGTATTACGGGACTAGCTGAGACGACATCAGGTCCCGTCGATCCTGCGCTCAATAGACCGACCGAGACCGTCCCCTCACACATCTGCATGAGTTGGTGGATCAGACCAGGAACATCACGCTGCAGTTGATAGCCTCCTTGAGGATCACGTCGCAAGAGAAGCCGAACTGTTCGCGTTGCGTTCTCAAACACCTCAAGCATAGAGTCGGTCAACACGAGACGCTTGTCTCTTACCGCGATCATGCCGTCTTCCATCGGACGGGCAATATCTCCAATGACCTGGAAGCCAACAGTATAGGCAGACCCTTTCAAGGTATGGATGGCACGAAAGAGACGATACATGGCATCGTCGTTGTCACGCGTTGCACGAAGAATTCGAACCAAGTCATCGATCGTCTGGAGATACTCCTCCGCTTCTGGGATAAAATAGGACAGGATCTCAACGTCGAGAATAGGATGAACATAGTCCACACTGACTGATACTGCGGGCGGCAGAACCTGAAGCCGTTCGAGCGATTCAAGACAGCGTGTCACGACATCCGGATCTTCACGACCATCGCGACCAATCTGCTGGATCAAGTCCACCAATCCAGCGACGACCTCCCGCATCACACTCACAACCATGGGCCAGTCCGCTGGCGCAATGTCGTTCGCGCGCTCGAGAATTACTTCAAGCTCAGCAGATAGTCGAGAAACTCCCCCGTAGCCGTAGAGGGCAGCGGCTCCTCGAAGGCGATGGGCGACAATGTAGTGTTCGTAAACTTCGTGCGGAGGGGGGATCAGCTCACCGTTGGTACGTAATGCTTCTCCTAATACTCTGGTTCCATCCGATGCTTCGGAGACAAAGACTCGAATCAAATCAGGTTGATTAGACTCCGCTCCCATTGGTGTGCATCTATACTGACGAGGAGGTGCGTGCTCGCTCCTGGTCCATTAGGTCAATTTAAATTGTGACACCGAAGCCGTGAGCCCTTCGGCCAACTTCACCATATCTTCTACCGTGGCCCGCGCCGAGTCGGTTGCTTTTTGCGTCGCAATGGCACCTCCCGTAAAATCCTTGATTGATCGACCGACTTGATCCGTGGATACCGTCTGGGTCGTTGCGGCCGCCGCAATGCTCTGGGCAAGCTCTGCAGACCGTTGCGCGATCGTTGAAATCTCTTTGAATACATCGCCAGTCCGCAAGGCTGAGGCGGATCCTGCCTCTACCGCCTGCGTTTCATGTTCCATCGCCACGACGGCGTGCTGCGTCTCGCTCTGAATCACCTTCACGAGATCCGCAATTTCACGGGTTGCGTTCGTGGAGCTTTCGGCGAGCTTTCGAACCTGGTCGGCCACGACACCAAATCGAGCACCGGCTTCGCCTGCCCCTGCGGCTTCGATCGCCGCATTCAAAGCAAGTAAGTTGGTTTGATTGGCGATTTCACGAATTGTGGAGACGATCTGGGAAATTTCTAACGAGCGATCACCAAGAGCCTTGACCTGTTTCGACATTCGTTGAACCGCTGATCGAATACGCTGCATGTCCTGCACGGTTTCCTGCACCGCAACTCGGCCATCTTCTGTTGCTTTTAACACCTGGCGCGCTGAGTCGGAAGAGGCTCCAGCCGTTTCCGCCACTTGCCTCATGGAAACCGCAAGTTGTTCCACAGCGCTGAGCGTCTTCATCGATTCATCAGCTTGGTGCTTGGCGGTACCGGCCATCTGGCCGGAATTCTCTCGCAATGCCCCGGCTGATCGATTCACGCGCTCGGCCGATTCTCTGACTTGCTTCATCAATTGCGCGAATCGTTGGATCATGAGGTTAAAACCGTCCGCCAAATTTCCGAACATATCAGCCGTGACTTCACCGCGTTTGGTCAAGTCTCCCTTCCCGACATCGGACACGAGGACCAGAAACTGCACCAATCGTTTCTGCATGGTATCCCGCTCTTCTTCGGTAGAAACCAGGCTCGTGAGCCGGTCGAGCATAATGTTGAACGCCTTAGCCAAATGCCCGATCTCGTCGTTGCTCTCAAGTCTGGCTCGAGCTTGAAGATTCCCTGCTGCAGCTTGTTGGGCGACATCGGCAACATGCGTGATGTTTCGCGCGATAGAGCCGGCGAGGTAGAATCCGATTATGCCGGCCAACACAAGCGCCAATAACGAACCGGCCAGAACGACGTTCGCCCGATGGGAGGCTTCAGCTTGCCCGTTGTCGTTCATTTCTCTTGCCACGTCGAGAATCGTCGTCATGAGCTCCCGAACCCGTAGAGTCGCCGCGTTGTATTTATTCGCAACATCAGCGGACAATGCCAACTGTCCAACTTCGCGCATGCTCTGTTTCTGTTCTTCGGCAAGAGATGATTTGAAGCTCTCCGCAAATACACCAACCGCACCCTCTGTCGCGGCAAAATATTCACGCAATGCTTGGTGAAGACTGGCGAGATCTTTACTTTCACTCCGACCACTGGTTGATTCATGCAACTGAGATGTCTGATACGCATTCAGGGGGATCAATGTCTGTTTCTTGAGTTCGGCCAGCCCAGCGAGCGCTTGATCAAACTCATTCTTTCCAACCTGCCGTCCTAAATTGAGGAGCGCGCTATGATAGAGACCGAGGTTGGTACTGGCGATTCCGACATTTGAGAGCGCTAAGGTCGATCCGTTGTAGATCGACTGTAACTCTCCCTTGACCGTATGAAGTCCCATCAGGCCGACAAGACCAACTGAGATCATGATGAGACCGACAGCAGAAAACCCGAGGATTAACTTCGGCAGAGTCTTGAGGTTCTGAAACCATGACGGCGACGGTCGAACCGTCGATTTGCTATTCCTGGCCATACCCTACATCCTCCTCCACGTGCTCAATCCTGCTCAGGCAACTTGACTCGGAACCACTGTTCACGATTTCACGGACTGGCTCACTTCCAGGGTTGCTGCTTCCACCGACGCGACCAATGCTGGAATCTCCAGCATTCCACTCACGCGGTTCTCCACCCTGATGAGGCCAGACAACAGAGATCGCTCTCCGGTCTGGGTTGCGCCTGAAGGATCGAGCCGGTCTTCGGGCAACATCCATCGAATTTCTGGGACATCGTCAATCAACAGGCCGATTTGATGAGCATCATGCCGTACCACGATTGCATATCGTGGAGTTGTCGATGGCGAGACTCCCAAAGACCGTCGCAAATCCGCGAGAGGGACAACCGTCCCTCGAACATTGGCGACGCCAACCAATGACGCCGGCATCCCGGGAACCGGTGTGATCGCATCTAACTCGAATACCTCCCGCACGTGACGCAGATCGATCGCAAAAAGTTCTCCTCCGAGAGTGACCAAACAGGCTTTCCACGAACCTGTCGGTGTTTTCTGCTCGGATTGACCGTCGGAGATAAGCCGAGGCAGCTCACATAGTAATTGCATCTCGTTCCGCCCTTTGCACCATCAGCACGTCAACTCAGTGCACGCTTCACGGCCAGAAGAAGCTCTTCGGGCTTGAACGGTTTGACCACATGCCCGTTCGCGCCTTGCTGTTGCCCCCAGAATTTGTCGCTTTCTTGACCCTTAGATGTGCACAGGAGGATCGGAATACGACTCAATCGCATATCACTCTTCAGATCTCGACAGGCCTGAAACCCGTTTCGACCAGGCATGACGACATCCATGACGATCAGATCCGGCATTTCCTTGAAGATTTTCTCTTCAAGCTGTTCCGTGTTCGGAAACGTCACGACGGTATGATGTGCAGCCTTGAGATACGACTCAATGAGTTGAAGCTCAGCCTGCGAATCATCAACAACCACAATCTTGCTCATGAGACTGTTCCTCTCTGCGGAGGCAATCACCTAGGGCAACGCCAGATTCCACTTAGTGCGAGCACCAGGGCTCGATTCTTCTATTCCTTCCTTCTTGGAACTCGCGATATCCCGCTCCCCTTTGGTCGCATCATGACACGGAAGACAAGTGAGACCGGCATACTCAGGACCCACGGCCCAGTGCGTTACGCGTGGTAATCACTTGGCTGATGAGGAACTTATCGGTGAAACCTTTCTCACCTTTAGAAGGGGTCACTGGGAAGGGGCTGTGGCAACCCTCCACAATCTCGCCATCACAATCGTAAATGGGACTCCCGGTCATTACTGATCGGTCTACATCCGCATTGTTCAACCGCTAACTATGCTCGATTCTTACTGTTTTTTTTGCAGTGTATCGCCTTGTGGACGATTGGCAAGAAATCCGTGAATATCAGCAACTTACGCTCAGGAGGGAGCATTTCTTCACGACTAAAGATGATGTGCAATCGGCAGAAGACAGACGGAAGAAGCAAAAGTTACAGGGAGAATATGCGACGATGAGATAGGCAGGAGAGTAGCCGCGCCATATCAAGAGATCGACTCAGGTGATCTGTCCATCGGTCAAGTTCACCTCGCAGTCGAGCGGTGACGGATCGGGAGGTGTGAACCCCAACCGGGAGAAGCCCTTTCCGCGCACGGGCACGATTGAGCCAGGCTCGACGAAAACTAGGCTCATCAAACACTCCATGAATGTAGGTGCCCCAAACAAGACCATCCTCCCGAATGGCCCCATCACACGAATCCTCTTGTACAGCCGTCAATGAATGGGCTCCTCCTATTGGAGAAACACGACGTTGCAACCGGAAACAGGGGCGTTCGTTCCGATACACGGTAACTCCCATATGAACTTGGTAGCCTCTCACGATGGTTTGATCAGCCACCAGCGTATCTGTTGGATTGGCTTCCACCTGTTCGGTACACTTTTTCTGACTCAGCTCAGTTTCAATGCTCAAGTAACCTAGACCAGAACTTATTCCGCCTTGCTCGACATGATGAGAGTCTGAGATTGTTCGACCAAGCATTTGATAGCCACCGCAGATGCCCACAAGCTCCCTCCCACTACACACATGACGTTCAAGGATACGGCTATACCCCTGCTCTCGGAGATATGATAGGTCGGTAAGCGTATTCTTACTCCCAGGAACGATCACAATATCTTTCCCGATGTAAACTGTCTTCTTGGTCCAACAGCAGATCTTGAAGAAATGGCACGACACCCAAGACAGGAATCCCGCTCCGAGACTCCACAAAACTCACTCCATCGGCAAAGAGCTTCGGATCACCGCGAAACTTGTTGATGACGACACCACAAACCCTATCTCGCTCGTCCGGTTCCAACAGGTCTACCGTTCCAAGCACTTGAGCAAAGACACCGCCTCGATCAATATCAGCCACCAGGATTACTCGGGCATCAGCCAGTTCGACGATAGGCCAATTGACCAGATCCCGGTCGCGCAGATTCATCTCTGCCGCACTTCCAGCTCCTTCAATGACTATGGTCTCGTACTGTTGTGCCAGTCTGGCATAACTGTCCTGCACAATGGCCCACAGTTGTGGTCTTCGCTCAAAATAGGTCGAAGCGTTCTCCCTGGACCATACGGATCCTCGCACGACGACCTGCGAACGATTGTCAGACTCTGGCTTGAGCAAGATGGGATTCATGTCGACATGCGGGAGAATGCCACAGGCTTCAGCTTGGAGTGCCTGCGCTCGACCGATCTCTCCGCCCTCCGGAGTCACGAATGAATTCAGCGACATGTTCTGTGCTTTGAATGGGGCTACTCGCATGCCTGCACGATGAAGGAATCGGCAGATTCCTGCTGTGATCAGGCTTTTCCCGACATCTGAGCCAGTCCCCAGAACAGCAAGTGCCTGTACCGTCATCGATGCGACTCCTGCCAGGCTCTTGCCTTCGCCAGGCCATGCGTAACACAGTCGGTGACGACTTGCCCGATCAATGCCCCCATAACGGTATGCGTCCCACTATAGATATGCCATGTCCCCTGTCCACGCAGAGAACAGGCAATCACCACTGCATCTGTCCCAGTCCCGGTGGCAGCAGCACTGCTCTGGCAACTCAGGACGCTGTGATCACGTAACACACCGCTCTTGGCCTCTGTAACAACTTGTACGGCACCGACCATTGCGGATTGAGACAGACTGCCGTTCGTGATGAGAATGAGGTTGATCGTCCCAGGTTTGAGTAATCTGTTGCCGGCACCATCTCCGGGTGGCCATTCTCCAGCTCGAACGGCATTGGTCACACCGACCGTTGCAAAACACTCCACCCATAACCCATCCGACGCAGCTCGTGCCGTCACCACGTGCGTCATCGGAACCGCCGTCATCAGCCCGACAGTCGATGCGTGGATTCCCATGGAAACGGCCAACTCCCGTAAACAAAATGCCGGGTCATGACAGGACAGCGACTGCGTTCCTGGCACCGATGACTGAGCATCCACCTGATGATTGAGGATATAGGAAGCCACCCTGAACCCTCCCCCTTGGGGAGCCGATGAAAGAACGCGCTTTCGCCCTTCCAGCTCAATCACCAACGTCTGCCCTCTCACACGATACCTGCTATGAACCTGTGTGGCGTGTTTCTTCATCTTTAGTTCTTAAGGAGGAGTAGGTGAGAAAGCTCGCGAAACAGTCGGTCATTCTCTGACCTCGTTCGCACCGCGAGTCGAACAGATCGTGAGTTGGCACCGGGCACTGAAGAACAATCTCGAATCAATACTCCTTTTCTTCGCAATTGTTCAGTGATGTCGCGTGCAGGGTGAGCACGAGGGAGCTCGACAAGACAGTAGTTCGCATAGGTGGGTATCACCGTACAGCCAGGTAACGCGGCCAGCTTTCTTCGAAATCGCTCACGCTCCTGTATCATGAATGTCAGGCTTGTTCGCGCATGGGCCTCGTCGTTGAGGGCCGCCAATGCCGCAACTTGCCCCATCGTACCGACCGACCAAGGAGGGAGCTGTCGTTGAATCCGTCTGATTGTTGTCTGTGCCGACACCGCATAGCCTATCCGCAATCCGGGTAAGGCATAGAACTTGGTCATACTGCGTAGGACCACGACATGTGGCCAAGAGACCGCCCGGCGCAAGACCGACCGGTCAGAACAGTAATCGGCAAACGATTCATCAATGATCAGCCAAAGACCTCGCTTGCGAGCAGACCCGGCCAATCGTATCAGATCATCGACGGTACAGGCCTGCCCTGTCGGGCTATTGGGGTGACAGAGCATCACGCTGTCAAAGGAGCGCCCCTCGTTCCGGCCTGTCTCCATGGCCCGACAAAGACGATCGACTGGAATGGCATAGTCGTCGATTCGATCTGCATAGAGTGTTGTGGTCTGGGTTCCAGCCCGCCTCATTGCTGCGGCATATTCTGAAAATGTGGGCTGGACGACAAGGAGACGATGCATACCCAACGCACGAGGCAGCGCATCGATCAACTCCGTAGAGCCGTTCCCAACCACGATCTGGTCTGGATTCATCCGCCAGAATGCAGCCAACGCTTGGCGAAGCTCCCAGCAGTCCGGGTCTGGATAATGGGCCAGCAGATGCCTGGAAGAGGCAATGGCTTTCCACACATGTGGAGAAGGGCCCAAGGGATTGATGCTTGCACTGAAATCGACGATATCGCCTGGATCACATGCCAGCGCTCGTGCGACACGATAGATATTCCCACCATGTAAAGACCTGTTCACACGAGCCATCTGAGTCCTATGGCCAGAAGAACAGCTAACACACTGGCTATTGCCATCACCTTCGTTGCCGGGACGATGTCGTCTGGTTCGACACAGCGCCCTTCGAGGCCAAGCGTTGGACGGTTATGTGGAATGCCGTCATAGAAATTGGTGCCACCAAGTCTCACGCCCAACACACCGGCCATTGCTGCCTCAGGCCTCCCGCTGTTGGGACTAGGGTGCTTCCCTCCATCCCGTATGAACATACGCCATCCCCGACAGACTGCTTCTCGTTGTCTGGTCATCAAGCCGGCACCAAGAATCAAGAGCATCGCCGCAAGACGAGCCGGAATCCAGTTGGCCAGATCATCCAGTCGAGCCGATGCCCATCCGAAATCAGCATACCGGGTATCGCGGTGTCCAATCATGGAATCAAGCGTGTTGATTGCCTTGTAGGCCAAAGCCAGGGGGGCACCACCGATTGCCAAGTACAGGAGAGGCGCAACCACACCATCTGCCGAACTTTCGGCGACAGTCTCGACCGTCGCACGAGCCACCTCGGATGGGGAGAGTCCGGCCGTGTCTCGCCCGACAATCATCCCCACCGCTCGGCGCGCAGCTGAGAGATTTCCTGCCTGGAGTGGGCCATCCACTGCATGGGCATGGTCCCAGAGGTCCCTCGCAGCCAGCGTCATCCATGCCATGATGATCGAGAGAGCAGACCCCAACCATTCCGCAACCTGTTTGGCCTCTTCGATGATCACTGTGGCAAGCACGAAGGTCACGGTCGGCAATCCGATGGCGAGACAAATTCCTGCGAGGCGAAGGTTGATCGCGCTTCGGCAGATCCTCCGCACTCCATGATCACACCATGCAATACATCGTCCCATCACACGAACGGGATGCGGCAACCAGTGAGGATCACCAAGCAGTGCATCCACTACAGCCGCAGCAAGAAGTTCGCCGCCGGTCATGCGAACCGAAACAGGAGCGGAATGGACAGGAGGAAGAGAATCTCGATGACCTCATTCATGGCCCCAAGCGTATCGCCGGTAATCCCACCGAACCATCTACGGCACCCCCACCAACCAATCAGCACGACAACTACCCCGGCCATCATGACGATGAACGAGCTGGCGATGCCGAAACCTACACCCAGTCCAATGGCCACAAGAAGTGTGGCCACGAGGACGTGTCGCCACGAGAGATGGGTAAGAAACGGAGCGGCTAAGCCTCCTTCCGCCCTGGCGTAGGGAGAAATCCATGCGGAGGTCACCATGGCCCAACGGCCGACCGCAGGCATACAACACAGCGCAGGCATTCGCAATTCTTGAGGTAACACCATCAAGCCGGCATAACGGAGAAGCAGCGAGAGAAAGAGCCCGGTGGCACCGAGTGCACCGACCTGGGGATCGCGCATGATCGACAGTCGTTCGACCGATGTGCAACCTCCAGCCAGGCCATCTAACGTATCGGCCAATCCATCCTGATGAAGTCCGCGTGTCAGCAGCACTAGGAGCACGATCAACAAGGCATTCACCACGATACCGTCAAAGACCACCTGCAATGCCATATCAGCAACAGCCAGGCCGCCACCTATCAGCAAGCCCACGATGGGATACCAGGCCATCGACGCCGCGAGCTCAGGCGCCGTCGGTTCATGATGCACTCTGCTCAGAGGAATGGTCGTCAGAAAATGCCAGGCGAAGATGAATGGGCGGGCGACGGCTCCAATAGGCATCACAACTTGTTTGCCACCCCGGCTTCTTCGAAAGTCGCCATCTCCGTATAGACTTTGACGGCTGCACAGACAAGATCCATCCCTAAACAGGCTCCGGTCCCCTCACCGAGTCGAAAATCGAGATCAAACAGCGGGGTCAATCCCAACTGGTTCAGAATCGCGCGATGCCCCTTCTCGACCGACCGATGCGCGGCAATCAGATAGGCACGACACAACGGCTGAAGTCCTACGGCGATCAACGCCGCAGCACCGGCGATAAATCCATCCAACACAACAGGCACACGGGAGGCGGCGGCACCGAGCATCAGCCCAGCCAGTCCAGCGATTTCCAATCCCCCGATCTTTGCCAACACACCGATCGGATCGGACGGCTTCGGACGATGTAGATCGAGAGCCTGTTGAATCACACGTACCTTGTGCGCACGATCTGACTCCTGAATACCTGTCCCGTGTCCTGTGACCTCTTCCACAGGCCGACCGGTCATCACCGCCGTAATGGCCGCGCTGGGAGTCGTATTCCCGATTCCCATCTCCCCTGTCCCGATGAGACCGATACCCTCCCGTACAGCCTCTGTCGCCAAGTCGATCCCCACCTGGACGGCTTGCTCCGCCTGCTCCCGCATCATCGCCGGCTCACGCATCACATTGCCTGTCCCATTCATGATTTTTCGGTGAATCAACCCAGGGGCGGTCTTAAAGTCATAATCAACTCCGATATCGACCACACGGACAACCACGCCCGCGTGCCTGGCGAGTACGTTCACGCCGGCGCCACCCCGTAGGAAGTTCAGCACCATTTGAGGGGTGACCTCACGCGGATAGGCACTCACACCTTCCGCAGTGACACCATGATCGGCAGCAAATGTGAACACCATTCCCCGGGGGATAGTGGGCTTCAACTCGCCGGTCATGGTGACGTAGGCTGTGGCCAACTCCTCAAGCTTGCCAAGGCTGCCGAGTGGCTTGGTCAGCCGACCCAAATGAGTCTGTGCTTTCGTGTGCAAAGCTGGGTCAAGCGGCTGAATCTGATGACAGACATCCTGAATCGACATCACGCTCCTTTCCTCACTTCAGGCGAAGCGGTAGTCCACTGACCGCCAGATAGGCTTCATTCGCCCCTGCAGCAAGACATTGATTCACTCGTCCGGAAAGATCACGGAAAGCTCGCACTGATGGTTCAGCTGGGACAAGGCCAGACCCTAACTCATTACTGACGATGATCACTTTGGCCCCGGTACGCCGCATCGCGTCAAGAAGTGTTCCTATACGCGCAAGAATGATTGATTCCCCGAGGCCGATCCCGACCAAATTACTCAACCAGAGTGTCACACAATCAAACACGATGATCCGGTACTCTGACCCCTGTTTGGCAAACCAGGCCTCCACATCAAGAGGCTCTTCAATCGTCTGCCATTCGGCTGAACGGGTCGCCCGATGCCGCGCAATGCGTTCCACCATTTCGGCATCAAGCCCCTGCCCAGTCGCTACAAATGCACGTGGCCCCCGCGAGCCCGCTAACTGAAGCGCGACCTCGCTTTTCCCGGACGAGGCCCCACCCAACACGACAATGATACGACCCTTGGGTCGTCCGACAGACCGAGCGTTACGTCGAGTTCTTGGCGACATCCCGTTCCCACAAAAATTCCGGTTCGCCCTGTGTCTTGGCCACCCATCGAGCCAGGACAAACAAGGCATCACTCAGCCGATTGACGAACTTGATGATGGTCGGATCAACCGCTTCAATTTTTGAGAGCGCGACACACACGCGCTCGGCTCGACGGCAAATCGTCCTGGCCTGGTGGAGAAAACCCGACACTTTTCCCCCTCCGGGAAGGATGAACTCTTTGAGCGGTTCCAAACTCTTCTGGCATCGATCGATCATTTTTTCAAGCCGTGTGACATCGCTCGCCAGTACTTGCGGCATATTCTTGAACGTCTGCCCTGGTATCGTCGCCAGAATACTTCCGACATCGAAGAGTTTGTTCTGCACCCATCGAAGCTCATCTTCCAACTGGCCGGCCTGTTTGTTGTGCTCAACAATTTCTTGATTAAAAACCCGAACCATTCCGATTGAAGAATTCAATTCATCGACGGTGCCGTACGCCTCGACTCGAAGACTGTCCTTCCACACCGGTTGCCCGCCGGCGAGTCTGGTTTTTCCCGCGTCTCCCGTTCTTGTATAGACCTTGGTAATCCGCATATCCGTTGCTCCCCTTGTCCGAACTTTGATTCCCCCATGCTTCATAGTGAATGAGCTGATCAACTGGAATCCGCTCCCGCCACCCCGCCGTCTCTAAATCAGGAGCTTGTTCAAATTTCGAGACATACCCTAAACACAAGTAGGCCAGAATCGTCACCGATTTAGGAACACCAACCACTTGCTTCAGCGCCTGATGATCGAGGATGCTGACCCAACCGACCCCGATCCCTTCCGCCCTGGCGGCCAGCCAGAGATTTTGAACCGCGCAACAGGTACTATACAAGTCCGTCGCACGCACCGTGGAGCGCCCAAGGACTTGTGGCCCACCGCGTCGTCGGCTGCATGTGATGCACAGATTGATCGGTGCTTCCTCAATGCCTTCCAACTTCAACCGCCGGTACAGTGCTCCCTTGGCACCTGCATATCGGGCAGCAGCTTTGGTGTTGGCATCGATGAACAGGTTCTTCACCGCACGTTTCGTTGCGCCATTGCGGATGACCACAAAATCCCACGGCTGCATGAAGCCGACTGATCCGGCATGATGAGCCGCCGTTAACAATCGCATCATCACCGGATCAGGGATTGGCTTCGGCAGAAAGTTCCGGCGCACGTCACGGCGTTCAAAAATTACCCGATACACCGCCTCACGCGCTGGCTCAGAAAATCGTCCCTGTGGTC
>JAMXAU010000197.1 GCA_024281365.1 Nitrospira sp. | reverse complement strand
ATCACGCCGTGCAGGATAGTTTGAAGTCAGAAAGGTTGTGAAGGTGAAGTGCATTTGCTACGGTATCATGTTACCGCCACGAACGCACGACGCGGGCAGTGCGTCAGAACCTAAATGAGATGGCACAGGTCCAAGAAGACGTGCAGCACAGGATATGGCTCATTCTTGAGTCCTGCAGCACCGCCAGACTATTATGCCGCCACTGCTGGTCGAGTCGTCTTTTTGGTAAACCGTGTCGTGAGCCGTCTAGCCCTCTGCGCTTGCTGGGTCGCACGGTGAAAATGGATCAGTGGGTCCACGATGTTGCCGCAGGTCAGGCACCGAAGGGCCTGCAGCCACATCGGTAGAAAACTTTCCTTCATATCCAGTAACTGATCTACCACCATCAGCCCACAGCATTTCGTACATCTCATGGGAATCCCTCCTTCGTGTTTGGATGAGCGCGGATGTTCGTGCTCAGTATGTATCGAGGTTTATACGCAATGATGATGCCACGATGATGAGCGGCGCCAGCGAAATGCCTTGTTCCGAACGTTTCGCGTTACTATTTTGTGGCTCTGGATCAGCAACTGGTGCGTGTCTGCGCCAATTCTTGTTGCGAGTATTGTTTGGGAGTGAAAAGTCTCTTGCGGTAGAGAGGGGAGGCTGGGACAGCGTATTCTCAAGTGATACGCCTCGAAGGACAAAACGATACAGGGCTCTCTATCTGCCATTCCCACAAAAGCCTCAAAGGGGTGGAATCTGGAAACCTCTCATGCTGTTGGCTCGTGAAGTTGTATTGTGCGCGAGTGACCCTCGATGAATGCTGAGAGTGAACGTGCTGGTGATCTCCTCGCCAAGGAACTTCAACTGGGTGACGGTGGGGAAGAAGAAACCAAAACCGGCTCATTAACGGAATTGTTCCAGGCCCCGATAATGCCAAGCATTGTGGCCCGGCGAAGGCGTTGATGGGAAAAATGGGGGCAATTGAGATATGAGTGTGAGCGGCGGGCACGTCGTGAGCCACCGATGACGTTTTCTCAGCTTGCCAAGGTGCTGCTGGTTTGGCCTGCGAAGAACATGACCCCGATCACAAGTTTATCTTGCGGTACGAACGGGAGCCGCCTCGTCATGGTAACGAGGCAGAGATATGGCCGACTACGGAGACCCTCTGCATGCCGGAGAAGCACGGGTTCTTGAACGGGCTGAGCATATAGTCGATCGACTGATACAGAAACATCCTGTATTTTCGTCGGCCTTTGCCGTGCTACGAATCAAGACTCCGCTCGTACTACTTATCGGCTGTGCGCTGGTGGGAGGCTTCCTCGCCAACCCTATTGGGCCAGCCAAGCCACATTAACCTCCTGAATTTTCCTCTCCTCACGCTCCTCCTCTGGAATGCGGTGACTATGTAACGGGTTGCTCTACCACATGGTCCTTAGCCCAAACCGTACCGCCATCGGTCGCAGCATGGTCTGCTGGGGTAATGCGGAATGGCTTCTGCCGGACTGGTGGTGAAGGGACGGCTCAGCAGACTCGGTCTGATCGTGTGCAGAGCCCGAGGAAGTGCAATGGATCGCAACGTCGCTTGCATTCTACGCAGAGCGTCTGCTCCAGAGCGGTCGCGATCTGTTGATCACCCATGCCCGCAGCCTCCTCCACGCGGCTGCGGCGGCGCTGGCCATCGGCGTGATGGCGGGGCTCTATCTGCGAGGCTTCAGCTTTCTGTACAAGGCCGGATGGGACAGCACCTTCATGGAGGCTGAGGGGGTCCACACCTTTCTCTCCATCCTCTTCGCGCCGGCGAGGTGGCTCTTGGGGACCTCGATGCCAAGCGTGGAAACCATCAGCGAGCTCCGAGGCACGGCCAAGGCCAACGCAGCGATCTGGATTCATTTCTGGGCGATGACGACAATACTGTTCATTGTCCTGCCGCGAACCCTGCTGGCCACGGCTGCCTGGATGCGGAAGGCTCGCCTGGCCATCGATGTCCATCTGCCAAGCAATGAGCCGTATTTCCAGCGCCTGCTGAATCCTTATCGCGGGAAGGGCTTGTTGGTGGAGGTGCTGGCTTATAGCCATCGCGTGAAGGAGGCCGATGACCGGCTCCTGTCACTCCTCAGCGACGCCTTCGGCGTTCTAGCGGACATCCACATGGGAAATTCTGTTCAGTACGGCGACCGTCATCCTCACTTTCCAGCCGACTCCGATCGAGGTCTCTGTGTCGTGGTTGTGTTCAACGTGGCCCAAGCTCCGGAGGAAACACACAGTGAGTTTTTGGAGGAGCTGAAAGCCACGATCCGAGGCAGAGGCCGCCCGAATATGTTACTAGTCCTACTGGATTGTGAGGCCTATGCGCAGATCGACCATGAGAAGCGCTTGAGGGAACGGTGTCAGGCCTGGGTGACGCTGGCAAAAGAGTGCGGACTCCGGGCCTTGAAATACCGAGACCCATCTGGACCGACGGATGGGGAAGTGCAAGCCTTGCCCGACTGTTTGTGGCCCGGTGATTTCCGAGGAGCACAATGAGTGCAGAGAAATCGCAGATCGCCCTCTCCTTGATTTCTCATACGAACATCGGGAAGACCACGCTGGCTAGAACGTTGCTCAGGAAGGATATCGGTCTCGTCGCCGATCGCGCGCATGTGACGCTTGAGAATCAAAAATACACCGTGCTGGAAACGGAGGCAGGGGAGTCTCTGCAGCTCTGGGATACGCCTGGCTTTCCCAATTGCCAAAAGATCCTTTCGCGGTTACAGGGGGCCAAGAACCCGATCGTTCGGATTCTGACGGAGGTGTGGGATCGCTTTCGTGACCGGCCTTCCTGGTGTGCCCAACAGGCGGTGTTGAACGTCCAGCAGGAAGCGGACGTTGTCCTCTACCTGGTGAATGCGGCGGAAGAACCGAGCATGGCCGGGTACATTGGGCCGGAACTGCAGTTGCTCGAATGGATCGGGAAGCCCGTCATCGTTCTCCTGAACCAAACCGGCCCGCCCAAAGACCGCGAAGATCAGGAGCGTCTGGAACGGCCTTGGAAGGACTACTTCGTCCGGTATGGCTTCGTCAGGGGAGTGCACAGTCTCGATGCGTTCAGCCGCTGCTGGGTTCAGGAAGGTATTCTGTTCGAAACCATTCGATCGATGCTCCCCGCTCAGGACCGCCAACTTATGGATCGATTGTTCAACGTCTGGCAGAACACGAATCTGGATGTCTTCTATGCGGCGATGGAGCAGTGGGCCGTGCTGGTGTCATGGGCCGCGAGGTCGCAGGTGATGACCAGCGGTGACGGCTCACCGATGGACGTACAGAAACAACAGGCAGTCGATGGTCTCTTGAAGGGTCTGGTGAACGAGGTTGGGGCGACGACGAAAGCAGTCATTGCGCTGCATGGACTGGAAGGGGATGCGATCGGTGTGATCCAAGCTAGAATGGACCACGTCGAAGTCCAACGAGGCTCAGAGGGTCGTGGCGATGCAACTCTCAGCGGTGCCGCCGTTGGAGGGATCGGCGGTGCGTTGACCAGCGGGGCCTATGCCGGGCTCCATCTTGATGCGGCAACGGGCGGGGTCAGTATGGGTCTGTTCACGGTCGCCGGGGCAGTGGTAGGAGGCGTACTTGGATTTTTTGGAGGAGAAGCCTGGGCGGAACGGCAGGCGGGGCGTACACCGACTCCGGTGACGTGGTCGGATGAGTATCTGGATGTGCTAGTCCAGGATGCCATCATTCGATATATGGCCGTCGCCCATTTTGGCCGAGGGCAAGGACAGTATATTGCGGACCCCGAAGATCCCAGGTTCTGGATCGCAAAGGTGAAAACCTTGGTCTCGAAGCATCACTCCGCCTTGCACGAAGAGTGGAAACGGTTACGGGAGCAAGATCCCGTGGCCAGAACGGGAGAGAAATCTACACAACTCACGGCGCTATTGACGTCTATCACGCTCGAACTACTCTGGAGCATCTATCCTGCCTCAAAACGGTTTCTGAATCGCCTGCGATAAGAATCGGCCTGTCCATGTGTCCTAGCGCTCGGTTGACAGGTTGCTCATCTG
>JAMXAU010000196.1 GCA_024281365.1 Nitrospira sp. | reverse complement strand
TTTCAAATAGGAGTAGGACAGGAGGATTGTGAGTCCGGTCACGAAGTACAACAGCAGTTTCCAGAAGGCTCCATAAGTGTCGATGACGACAAGTCCGCTGAATATTGATGTGTGCGTCCCCATTTGGGACGCCGTCAGGCCCATGCACACGGCGAGTGTTCCCAGGCTGAGCCATACCAAGCTATCCTTATCGGACTGTCGTAGCACTGGGTCGAGCACGAATACGATACAGGCGGCTGTGATGACCAGTAATTCGGGTAGAACGAGGAAGAGATCTGCGACAGAAAAGGTCATGGTCGTTTCCCCTGCGTTTCTGTGAGCGGCCGGCTGCCGGTGGGAGTCACCGTTAAGGTATGGACCACGTCCAGCGTCGATAGCAGATCGTCCTTCGGGAAGGGCGTCGGTTGGCCCGGAGCAGACCGAGAGGAACTCTGTTGATGGGAGGAGGGAACAACACGAGCGATGACGTGTTCGACACTGGTGTGCATCCGGCTGAGGAGAGGGTTGGGAAATAGGCCGATCGCGAAGATCAGGACGGCCAGCGGTAACAGTGTCACCATTTCTCGCCGGGTGAGGTCCGAAAGTTTGTGGAGCAGGTGAGGCGCCGGCGTGCCAAACGCGACACGTTGGATCATCCACAATAAATATGCGGCGGCCAGGATGATGCCCAGCGAGGCAAAGGCTGTTGCAACCTTACTCCAGAGAAACGTGCCGACGAGGACCATGAACTCTCCCACGAAACTGTTCGTCCCGGGAAGTCCCAGTGAGGAGAGTGCGAAAATAACCAGCAAGGTCGCATATCGAGGCATCGGCTTGGTCAACCCGATGTTATCGGAAATCTGCCGGCTGTGGGTACGCTCGTAAATCATCCCGACACAGAGAAAGAGTCCCCCGGTCGTGATGCCGTGATTCACCATCTGCATGACGGCACCCTCGATACCTTGGATGTTGAACATGAACAGTCCGAGAGTGACGAATCCCATGTGGCTGACGCTCGAATAGGCAATCAGCTTTTTGAGATCAGCTTGAGCCAGCGCCATGTAGGCCCCATAGATGATCGCCACAATCGACAGGACGACCATCAGGGGGGTGAAGAGACGGGAGGCATCCGGGAGCATCGGCAGGCTAAATCGTACAAAGCCGTAGGTGCCCATCTTGAGCAGCACGCTGGCGAGGATCACACTGCCGGCAGTGGGGGCCTCCACGTGTGCGTCGGGCAGCCAGGTATGGAATGGGAACATCGGGACCTTCACGGCAAACGCGGCAAAGAAGGCAAAAAACACCCATGTCTGAAGAGCGAGGGGGTAGGTTTGCCGGCTCAGCGCAAGAATGTCGAACGTATGGCCGCCCTGAAAAACACCCATGTCTGAAGAGCGAGGGGGTAGGTTTGCCGGCTCAGCGCAAGAATGTCGAACGTATGGCCGCCCTGGAAATACAGCACCAAGATCGCCACCAACAACAACACGCTCCCGGCGAGCGTGTAGAGGAAGAATTTGATCGCGGCATACAGGCGATTCGGTCCTCCCCACACTCCGATCAGAAGGTACATGGGGATCAGCATCGCTTCCCAAAACACATAGAACAGCACGAAATCGAGTGCCGCGAACACGCCGATCATGGCGCCTTCCATGATGAGCAACACCGCCATGAAACTCCGTATCCTGGTTTCAATGGCACGCCATGAAATCAGGACGCAGAGCGGCATGAGAATGGTCGTCATGAGGACCAGCGGGAGGCTGATTCCATCCAGGCCGAGACGGTAGTTGATCGACAGTGATGGAATCCACGCGGCTGATTCTAGGAATTGCATCTCACCGGATGTGGCGTCGAATAGCCACCACAGCGGAAGCGAGAGCAGTAGATCGGCAACGGTGACGGAGAGCGCGGTAAGCCGGACAGAGGCATCTTTCACGATAAAGACAGCCGCTGCTCCCAGCAACGGAAGGAGGATCAATGCGGTTAACCAAGGAAAGCTGGTCATCAAGGTCTCAATCCATCACAGTGTGAGTGCACTGACTCAATCGCACATCTTCATACAGTCTCTTCAGAGCAGCAGGTAAGCCGTGATAATCACGATGCCCATCGCCATGGCCAATGCATAATGTTGGGTTTGTCCGCTCTGAATCAACCGTAAGAGCCATCCGCCCCACCTGATCGTTCGCCCGACTCCGTTGACCGCACCATCGATGACGGCGACATCGACTCGTTTCCAGAGTGCCGACGCTGCGAGGTGCGTTGGTCGTACGAACAGCCAGTCGTAGGCTTCATCCACATACCATTTGTTCAATGAAGCCCGGTACAGACCGCTCCACTGCTGAGTCAGGCGATTCGGAAGGTCCGGCTTGAGCACATAGGCATAGTAGGCCGAGGCAATGCCGAGCAATCCAAGAACTGTGGCGGCAATCATGATGATGACGCCGGCTTCCCCATGATGCACCGCCGGGTGCTGACCGGTGGCAAAGACCGGTTCGAGAAACGATGGAATGCCAAGGTACCCGGTGACGATACTGAAGAATGCCAGAATCAGCAGCGGGGTCGTCATCGTCTTGGAGGGTTCGTGGATATGGTCTGCGTGATGGGGGTTGACATGGGACTCACCCCAGAAGGTCATAAACACCAGTCTGAAGCTGTAGAACGCGGTCAGGAGAGCGGTGAACAGGCCTGCGATCGCCAGGATCCGACCAAGATCGCCTGCAGACCAGGCCGCGGCCAAGATCTCGTCTTTGCTGAAAAACCCGGACGTCAGAGGGAATCCTGCGAGCGCCAGTGACCCAACCACGAACGTCCAGTAGGTAGTCGGCAACTGTTTTTTTAGCCCGCCCATGTGGCGGATATCCTGCTCGTGGTGGAGTGCGATAATGACCGATCCACAGCCGAGGAACAATAACGCTTTAAACGCACCGTGTGTGAGGAGGTGATACATGCCGGAGGCGTAGGCTCCGAGCCCGCAGGCCATGACCATGTACCCAAGCTGACTGACGGTCGAGTAGGCGACGACACGTTTGATATCTGTTTGCGT
>JAMXAU010000195.1 GCA_024281365.1 Nitrospira sp. | reverse complement strand
CGACACATCAATCAACAATCCGGCTTGGATAGCCTGTTGGCGATTGGCGGTCAGCTGTTTGGCTGACACATCGGTGACTGGTTCCAGTTGATTCTCGAATGTTACCGATTGTTCAGGCTTCGGCTCTTCTACCGTTGGAGCCGTCACTGGAGACTCCGCTTGAACTTGATTGCTTGGGTTGTTTTCATCCCGTCCGACAATAGGCTCACCCGGAAGAGCGGGAAGCGCATGGATAAGACCTTCGTAGACTCGCTTGGCCGCTTCAGACCAAGTGGGATTCAATGGGCGGCCGGCAAACGCCGCGTCCGCAGCCTTTCGCTCATCATGGGTCAGGGTTCGTGGGGTGCGTGTTGTGTCCATGGTAGGGAAGATAATCCTGGACACCCGCAAGTCAAGGGTAGACCCGGATGGGCGGTGGACTTTCGTAGAAAAAACACAATGACTCCAAGCAGATAGGTCAGGGAGACAGCACGGGTGTCCTCGCAGATCGATCAGCCCTGATTCCCAAACAAGTGCCGCCAATGGCCCACCAATGAGAACAATCGAGTTGCTGTTCCCATTTCCCTGAGTGAACGTAACGAGATAGACCGAGCAGACCCAATAACGGACAAACCGTTTCATTCTTCGCGAAGGTGAAGGGCTCAAAACCCTCGTGCTATAGTCCCGCCATGGCGAGAATTGATTACTATCGTATCCTGGGCGTTTCCCGAGAAGCTTCTGACGAGGACATCAAGAAGGCCTATCGGAAGCTGGTGTTTGAGCACCATCCCGACCGGAACCCTGAGAAGGCCGACGCTGAGGGGCGCATCAGGGAAATCAACGTTGCCTATGAGGTGGTCGGCGATCCAGAGAAACGGCGAACCTACGATCGATTATCCTGGGGGAATGAGCCACGGATCGAAGCCGTTGATCCGGGCATTATTCTTCAGGACCTAGAACTTAAACTATTTAATGAAGGTCGAAAGGAGTTCTTCTCGATTTTCATCAAAGATGCCCAACGAGTGAAGGCGGAGCTTGCGATTATCCGAGAACGTACGGTGGCTGAGCAGGGCTACGATTCATTTCTGGAGCCGGTCGTGCATTCGCGGGCATCCGAAATCATGGATGAGGTTGTGACGGACGACATGAAGCAGCGGAGCCAACGGCTCATCGACGTGGCCGCAGAAATGCTGGTGTCTCAAGGAGTTGCCAAGCGCAGCGATGACCGAGGGGTTCGCTCACTTCGCTCTCGACTGGAAGACAATTTTCGCAATGGCCGGATCCACGGATATGCGTCGGCACTGGAACTATTCTACGAGAGACGGTAGGGGGTGAGGTGAATAGTGAAAAGTGAGAGGTGAGAAGTTAAAGGTGAGAAGTGAAGAGTGAAAGTAAGACGCGAGAGGTGGGGGTAAAAGTGAAAAGTAAGGAGTGGGAAGCCAGCCTCTTAGCCTCTTCCATTTCACCTTTTACTTTTTACCTTTCACCTTTCACGTCTCACTCTTTACCTGTTTGCGAGCTGTCCAGCCACAAACTTGCCGGCTTTCATGACACCCACAACCTTGTCCCGGTCTCGAAGGATCTCGATCCGTCGAAGTGGATTTCCTTTCACGATCACAAGATCGGCTTCCATTCCACGCTTCAGAGTCCCGACTGAGTCTTGAATTCCGATTAAGCGCGCTGCCGTGGCGGTCGAGGCGATGATTGCATCCATAGGGGACATGCCCAGGGCGACCATCCGCTCCAATTCCTGTGCATTCTCTCCATGGTAATTGAATGGTGTTCCTGCGTCAGTGCCCATCGCAATGAACAGACCGCTTTCATAGGCCTGTTTGAAGGACGCTTTGTGTCGCTTCGTCATCGCTTTGGCTTTTACCAACGCGCTTTCCGGAATGCCGCAGCCAGGTCGGCAAGCCGCCGTCGTGGCCAAGGCGGAAAGGGTCGGGACCATATAGACGCCATGGCGCTTCATCAGCGCCCCTGATTCCTCATCCAATAACGTGGCGTGCTCAATCGATCTCGCACCGGCCTCAATCGCACGCTTCATCCCTGAGGCTCCGTGGGCATGGGCAGCCACTGGTTTTCCGGCTCGACGGGCAGCATCTACTGCAGCAGCAAGTTCTGCTGCCGTCATTTGTGCATCATCCGGCGAAGTGCCTGGGGTGAGCACGCCTCCTGAGGCAATAACTTTTATCACCCCTGCACCAGCGGATATCTGTTGATCGACAACTTTTCGGACATGGTCAACTCCCTCAACCTCCTGACCGATGAACCGCGCATGACCACCGATCATGCAAATGGCGAGTCCTGCTCCGACAATGCGAGGCCCAGGGAGCACGCCAGACTCGATGGCCTGTTTGAGAGAAAAGATTGAATGGTCACGAGACCCCACGTCACGCACAGTGGTAAATCCAGCCTCAATCGTCGCCTGAGCATGTTTGGCTGATTTGAGAAGGGTGTAGGAGGGTTGTTCAGATTCCAGAGCGCTGACCACATCCGCTTCTCCTCCTAAACAGAGATGGACATGGCAATCGATGAGTCCCGGGATCACGGTCAGGCCACGGCCGTTGATGCGGATCGCGCCTCTCGGGATGCTCACATCGTTGTGTGGACCGACTGTGACAATCTTCGTGCCGCGCACGAGGAGCGTCATGTGGTCTCGTACCGCACCTGTCCCATCAATGAGGCGAATCTGATGAATAGCAATCGTCACAAATCACCGTCCCACGCTATAGGTATGAGCCGCTGCCTGGAGTCCTGCACCGGGAGTCGATACCCACCCACTTCGAATCCCGATTTCTTCAAGGGCATTTAAGAAGGTCAGCACGTTCGCTTCTGTTGAGGATTCTCCCATCAGTCCGATTCTCCACACTTTTCCCTTTAAGGAGCCCAGCCCGCCACCGATCTCGATACCGAATCGCCTCAGCAGCTCTGCCCGGACCGCTGCTTCATCGATGTGAGTCGGCACGGTGACACAGACTAATGTTGGAAGTTGTCGAT
>JAMXAU010000010.1 GCA_024281365.1 Nitrospira sp. | reverse complement strand
TACACCGGGCACATCGGTCGCCGCCTCGGCTCGCCAATCATCGATCCAGACACGGAGTTGTGACTCATCGGCTCCCGCTTTCCCAAGGCCCTCACGGCTGAGCTTCTCTGAGAAATGAAATCGCTTACCATTGATGTCGGTCACCGCAAAATGGGCCAGGTACAAATCCTTCACCGACCATTTGGACGGAAGTGTGGTCACGTCCTCGGGAGGGATACCCCGTCGAAAGAACGTCAATTCAAAACCGAAAGATCGGCCGTCCTTGGCATGCAGATGCCCCGTGTAGTACCACCACTCAGTCCGATAGGTCGGATGCGAGCCGTGGTCTCTCGGGAAGATGTACTGGTAGCCCGCCGTCGCTGGTTGGAATGGGACAGATGCAGGACTTGCAGCGAGTGCAAGCGAAACACCCGCGCTCAGCCAGACACTGATCACCACGATCCGCCAATAGTCGATCACACCCTGCCTCGCCTTATGATCCACAATGACAAGCCCCCCATGATGAGCGCACCCCAGCCGCTTGGTTTATACCACGCGCCTCTCCCATGAACCAATCGGCAGTCTGAGAGCGGCGTTTCGCATTTCATTCTGCGTCAGTGGCCGACAACCGGCGTTGACAATTTTCACAAGCGTCAGCTATCGTGGCCCATGCAGACTGATCATGAGCGAGGGCCGTCGGGTCGGAGTTCGTCCAAAACGATTGAACCATTTCCGATTCCTGACCGGCTTCCCGTGTTTCCGTTACCGAATGTGGTCTTCTTCCCGAAAACCTATCTCCCGCTCCACATTTTTGAGCCTCGGTATCGCCAGATGGTGGCCGATGTCACGGTAGGCGGCCAATGTATCGCCATGGCGCTCCTGAAGGAAGGATGGGAACCGGACTACTATGGAAATCCGGCCATCTTCCCCGCGCTCTGTATCGGAAGAATTGTCAGCGTACAGCCATTGCCGGATGGTCGCTCCAACATCTTGCTGCAAGGACTCGAACGGTGCGAGCTGACCAAAGAGCACTTCGACAAACCCTATCGCGAAGCCACGATACGAGTGACGCCCATGCGCACCGAAGAAGGCCTGACCAGGGATGTGCGGAAAGCGCTGATCGACCTGCTCGGACGATACCTGCAGCAGCGAGAGGATAGTGCGGCGTGGCAAGGATTCTTCCGCGAAGAAGTGAGTGATGAAGTCTTGGTGAACACTCTATCAACCTATTTGGACTGCACACCGTTGGAAAAACAATTCCTGCTGGAAGCCGAGGGGCTGCACCAACGCGCTCGTCGCTTGAACGATCTCGTTCAATTCATGTTGCACGAGCATCAAGGGCTAACGGGTTGGGACTAAATGGATCGTACGATGGCTCTCAACGGCAACCATCTCCGTCAATCCTATTTAGCCTCCACCACGTTGGAAAAACAATTCCTGCTGGAGGCCGAAGGGCTGCACCAGCGTGCTCATCGCTTGAACGATCTCGTTCAATTCATGTTGCACGAACATCAAGGCATAAAAGGTTGGGACTAATGGATCGTACGATCGCTATCAACGTCAACCGTCTCTGTAAAACCTATGACAGCCATAAAGCTGTCGATGACCTCTCGTTCTCGGTCTACGCCGGAGAGATTTTCGGCTTGCTGGGACCGAACGGTGCGGGCAAGAGCACAACTCTACGCACCCTGATTACGCTGTTGCACCCCACTTCGGGAACGGCCACCGTGATGGGACACGACACGGTGCGTGATGCAGACACTGTCCGGACCCTCATTGGATATGTCCCGCAAGAACGGGCGATCGATCGGTTTCTGACCGGGCGTGAACACCTGCAGCTCCTGGGTGCGCTCTATCATTTGACAACAGACGAGGCCACGAAACGGATCAACGAACTCCTAAAATTAGTGGACTTGGAAGACCACGCCGACAGACCGGCCAAAACCTATTCCGGCGGCATGAAGCGCAAGCTCGACATCGCCTGTGGCCTGTTGCCTAATCCAAAGATTTTGTTTCTCGACGAACCGACCTTGGGCCTCGACGTCCAGAGCCGTCTCCGCATTTGGGAATATGTCCGGATGCTCAAAGCCCGCGGCATGACGGTCGTCATGACGACGAACTATCTGGATGAAGCCGATCAACTGTGTGATCGGCTCGCGATTATCGACGGCGGCAAGATCAAAACGCTCGGGTCTCCGGTCGAGCTCAAGATCGCGCTTGGAGGGGACATCGTGTCCCTGACTCTCAAGGAACTGGATCGGATCCCTTCGCTTGAGACTGAGTTGAAGGGCCGCCCGGCGATCAAGTCCGTCCGGACGACGACTAAGGGTCTAGACATCAGGGTAGAGTCGCCCGAGAAGGCGCTGCCCGCAATTCTCGACGCAGCCAATCGATTGGGCTGCAGTATCGAATTCATTCAATACAACCGACCACGCTTGGACGATGTGTTCATCGCCCATACAGGCCGGGCCATTACCGAATCGATCCCCGAGACCGAGTCGGCGTGATAGCAGGCTGCGGGAAAACTTTAATGCCAACAAGATGACTGAACTGTTCTGTACGGTTTGAATGGTAACATAACGTCAGGATGCTCAAAAAGGCTGTCCGGCAGGGCCGCAGCGAGCGAAGGGCGAGGCGTACGCTTCGGTACGTTGAGCTTCTGAGCGACGCGAGAACATAGCTGGCGGCCTTTTTCAGCATCCTGCTAGTAAGGAGTCACGTGGAGCACTATTGGCAAGAAATCAGCGCATTGACCATGCGATGGGTCCGTCGGCTCAGCCGGGAAAAATTCAGCATGCTGTTCACCCTGGTGCAGCCGATGTTGTTTTGGCTCATCTTCTTCGGCAATCTGTTTCAACGGGCCGCGGACACCCAGGTCATGCAGGCGCCCAACTACATCAGCTTCCTCGCGGCCGGGGTCGTCATCATGACGGTCCTGAACAACGGCTTGGCCGGTGGGGTTGATCTGCTGTTCGATAAGGAAAACGGATTCCTGGAACGGTTGATGTCCACGCCGATCCACCGCACCTCCGTCATTCTCAGCCGCTTCATCTTCGTCATGGCGATCACATCCATGCAAGTCCTCGTGATTCTCGGTGTGTCGTACCTCTTCGGCGTCCATCCGGCAACCGGGATCCTTGGCGTCGCAACCATTCTCTTGATCGGCATGATGTTCGGCGTCGGCTTGACGGCCATTTCCATGGCCATGGCCTTCTCCGTGAAGAGTCACGGCGATTTCTTTTCCGTCCTGGGATTTCTATCCCTGCCCATGATTTTCCTGAGCTCCGCGTTAGTGCCGCTCACCGCAATGCCGGGCTGGATGAGCTTTCTTGCGCAATTCAACCCGATGACCTGGGCGATCGATGCCGTACGCCCATTGATCTTGTCAGGCTGGACCGAAGCCTTGCCGCATGTCGGCATGGTGATCCTGGTCATGCTCGTGTTCGATGCCCTCTGTCTCTATGGCGGAGCCAAGGCGTTCCGGCGAGCCATGGGATAATCCCATCCATGATGCCCTGATCCCTTGACTGACACTGTAATCCGTCGGATGATATCGGTATGAGTGTCATTCGGCAGGTCTGTGACCGACGACAAGCGTGACATGATGATCCCGGAAAGTCAGATACGTGCCCTGATCCGCCTCCTCTCCGATGAAGACGACCGCATCGTCCGCACCATCAGCGGAAGACTGATTGATATCGGCCCTTCAGCCGTCCCACTGCTCCAAGAAGCGGAAATTGAACAGCCCGAAATGGCCGACCGCATTGCCTCCGTGCTCGAAGAGATCCGAGGAGGCAAGCTGGAGGACGAGCTGACGGAGCTGGCTGCGCTCTCGGATGATGCGATGAGCCTTGAAACCGGGGCGTTTCTGATCGCGCGCTACGCCTATCCGGCACTGGATGTGGCCCGCTATCATGACCAATTGGATACCATGGCTGCCGAAGTTCGAGCCCGTATCGGCCAGCGGGCCTCCGGGGAAGAGGCCGTCAACGCCCTTAACCGCTATCTGTTCACAGAGCAAGGATTTAAAGGCAACACCAAGAACTATTACGAGGTTGAAAACAGCTATCTCAACTGCGTCATAGACCGACGAGTCGGGATCCCGATCAGTCTGTCGGTTGTATACCTGCTCATCGGGAAACGGCTCGCCTTTCCGCTCTTCGGCATCGGTATGCCGGGACATTTCTTGGTGAAGTACGAGTCCGACCGGTACAATATCTTCATCGACTGCTTCAACGGCGGAGCCCTGCTGACGGAAAAAAACTGCGCTCGGTTCCTCACTGAGGCGGGGTACGGGTTTGAAGAGAAATATCTCGAAAAAAGTCAGGTTCGGGCTATTTTGTCACGCATGCTCAAAAACCTCTTGGCCATCTACGCCAAGGCCGACGACTCCGTGAAGATTGCTCGTGTGACCAAGTTCATTGAGATTCTTGGTGGAGCTCCCCGCGAGGAAGGCTTGTAATAGCCCACCGCAGCGAACGAGGTTAAGGATGAGTGGGAATTGGATTCCCTAGACCATAACCTGAACCTTCACCTTCATAGATCTGGCTGACTTTTCAATAACCTGCTCAGCTAGACTTGAATCGTGAGCAGATCCTTCCCCTTCCAGATCTTGCCGTGGTACTCCTCACCAGCCTGAGCTTTGACGTCATAGCGATCCGCAATCGGGTAGAAATGCGAGAGGACGAGTTGGCCCACCCCGGCCTCCTTCGCAATCTGCCCGCATTGGCCCGCATGCAGATGGGCGGGGCCTGGACGATTGGCGGGGAAGGAGCAATCGAGCACAGCCACATCCGCATCCCGGCATAGGGAAACGATCGCCTCGCAGTATTGCGCGTCGCCTGAGTACACGACCGTCTTGCCTCGGTATTCAATTCGATAGCCGACGCTGGAGAGATCCGGGACATGGACGACGGGTTTCGGAACGATACGAGTGTCCCCGATCCTGAACGGTTTGTTCGTTACTTCCTTGAATGTAACCTTGAATGGCGCCGGGGAAAAGCTGGGAAAGCTCTGCATAATCGATTGCAACAGTCGGATCGTGCCTTTCGGACCGATCAGCGTCATCCCTGGACGATGACCACCTCCATATTTGGCATAGATCACTGCATCGAAAAAAAAGGTGATGAAGTCGGAAAAGTGATCGGCGTGAAAATGAGAGAACAAAATGTGCGTGATCTTGTGCCGGTTCACTCCGGTTTTGATCAGATTCATCAACGTGCGTGGGCCGAAATCCAGAATGATTGATTGATCCGTGCGTACTAGATACCCGGCTGCGGCACGCGTAGGATGCACGTTGGTTCCAGAACCAAGAATCGTCAGGCGCATCGGTCTAACCTGTGAACCGTACGGTTAAGAGGCCACATTCAGCTGCTCAAGGACATGTTGTGCTTCAATCAAATCAGGGTTGGGTCCTTGTCCACTAATCTTGCAGTGGACGGATGCTAAGATGTCTCTAGCAGTATCCGATTTGCCCTGCTTCCGCAAGAGCTTCGCCATACTGACAGCGGCTCGAAGTTCTAACATCTTTGCATGCTGGTTTTGAGCAATCGTCAGAGCTTCGGAAAAGCACTGTTCCGCCGCACCAATTGACTGGTCAGATTGCGCCAACAACAATTCGCCTTTCAACCGAAACAGTTCCGCCTGCCAGCACAGCTCTCCCTGAGTGGCGGCAAGGTCCTGCGCCTGCTGGATGGCAAGCAAACCGTCGGTAAGCTGCCGATTCCGTAAATGGTTCTCGGCCAATAGGGCCAGGGTATACGTATGGTTGAGACTCGCTTTGGCTCTCTGCGCTGCGGAGAGTCCTTCCACTAAGCGTTCGATTCCGTTTTCTCTTCCCTGTTCGGCCAGAGCCCAGCCTTGAAAGGACGTCGCCCATGCCAACGGCACCTCAAACGAATATTTTGTCGATAACTCAATGGCTTCTTCGGTAAGAAGGAGTGTTCTTTGAACGTTGCGGAGAGTTGAATAGATCCATGAAGCAGTCGCTAACGTAAAGGCCATTGTGAATGGATGCTCTAGCTCTCTTGCCATTGCGATGGCCTCTGCTACCAGCACTTCAACCTGATCAAGCTCGCCCAACAGCCAGAAGACTCGTGCCAACATGATTCGCGCAGTGATGCCGGGGTCTTGGGTATAGGGCAAGGCCTGGGAGTGATGTCTTTGTGGATCGCAGAGAGACTTGGCCGAAAGCAAATGCGTCTTGGCCTCCTGAAACCGACCAAGGAACAAATACGTCGACCCCACACTTTCATGAGCTCGAATCAATAAATCGGGGTTACCCTGGTGTGTGGCCCATGAGAGAAGACCTGCGGCCAGATCGCAGGCCTTGGCAAGAGGTCCTCTCACAAGATGAAACACCCATACCCCCCACAGCGAGAGGAAATATTGCTCGGAACTTGGATTCTCTTGTGAGAGCGTTCTGGCTCGTGAATAATTGTGTTCAATGTCGTCGGAGGCATACCCTTTTAGCGATTGCAATGGGGCTCCACGTGCAATCAGGAGATCCAATTCTAAGTGGTCACGCTCAGGTCCACCAGGAAGATCCTTGAGCATATAGAGGGCACGATCGAAAGTGACTGAGTGCTTCGATATTGGCAGATCGGGCAACATCTCGTTGTGCCGCAAGGTGCCAATAGGCAACGGCTCTCTCTACCAATCCTGCCTGCTCAAAATGATGCGCCAGTAACTCAGGTTCCGTTTTCACCCGATCTACGAACTTACTCTCCAGCGTCTTTGCAATCCGAGTATGGAGGACTCGACGACGAGATTTTTTTGGGCAACGTGTTATACGCCGCATCTTGAATAAGCGCATGTTTGAAAAAGAATTTGGCGTTCGAGATCTCACCCTCCTGAAAAATGAGCCCTGATGCGATCAGCAGATGAAGCGCGTTCTTTTAATTCACTCTCAGTGGCATCACCGGCTTCTTGTAATAGTTCGTAGCTAAACTCCCGCCCGATTGCGGATCCGATTTGGATGATCTCCTTGGCCGGTCCCAATCGATCGATCCTCTCCATGAGCAACGCTTGGAGGCTGTCCGGAATGTTCAGTTCCTTTAATGGAGCCCCCAACGCAAAGGAGTCTGCCCCTTCAACCTAGCGATCCCCTTTCAAGCAAGTTCTCCGTCAAGGCTTCGATATAGAGCGGTACCCCATCGGCCTTCGCCAGGATGGCCTGCTGCACTTCCGGCGGAAGCGCTCTTCCGCCGGTCATCGATGCGAGCAGCTCGGCACTTTGCCTGCGGGGAAGCCGGTTTAGCGTCAGAAACGTGACATGGCCATATTCACCCCACACTGGCTTGAAGTCGGGCCGAAAGGTGATCAGCAATAACACGCGCATACGCTGAACGCGGTCGATGACTCGCGTCAGAAGGTCCATCGTTGTCGGATCCAGCCAATGGGCATCTTCCACAATGAAGAGTGTCGGCAACGATCGGCCAGCCTTTGGATTTGCTGCACGAGCGCTTCAAGCGTCATATCCTTCCGTTTGTCCGATGACATCGTCAGGAGCGGATGCTGCGCATCTCCAGGAATCGAGAGGAGATTTCAGCTCGTAAAGACACTGCGGTCTGGTTATCGAGGCCGATGCTGCTGGCGAAGGTGTGAGTTTCTCCCGTCGGCGTATGGGCATCGTCCTCACTCGTCAGTGCCACTGCCTGTTGAAGACAATGGATCACAGGATACAACGCCGTATTCGTATGATAGGGCGAACATTGCAGTTGAACCGTCTGGCTATCCTCCCTGACCAGTTGGTCGCGCAGATGAACGGTAAGACACGAAGTTTTCCCGAGATGCCGGCCTCCCCGCCTAGGAGCACCACCTGTCCTTCGCCGCCACCGGCTTCTTGCCAGCGTCCTAAGAGAAGCGCGGATTCGTGTTCTCTGCCGATAAAACCGGCCAATCGCCCGGATCGGTACGAAATCAAACCGACTGCTCAACGCCTCGTACCGAGACTCCCAGACTTGGATCGGCGTATCGAACCCTTTGAGGGACACGCTCTCCGCATCCACGAACTCGAACTCATTGCCGACGAGCCGCTTCGCTCGCCGAATCCACGACTAATTGATTGGGTGCGGCCAGACTCTGAAGCCGGGAGGCCAGATTCGGCGTTTCACCGAACACCGACCGTTCCTTGGCCGTTTCTTGCCCAATAAGTTCCCCAACAATCACTTTCCCCGTTGCTATTCCGACTGGTACGGCAACTGCAGATTCCTGAGACAAAACATGCTCTCGAGGAAGGTTCCTCACCAAATCTCGTATTGCCAGACCGGCATGGATCGCTCGTTCCGCATCATGCTCGTGCGCATGCGGATATCCGAAATACACCAACAGTCCATCACCCATATATTTTGCGACATACCCGTTGAACCGCCCAACCGCTTGACTACAGGCGTCCAAAAACCGTCGGATAATTTCTTGCACGTCTTCGGGGTCTAACCGGCGAGCCAGTGCGGTAGATCCGACAAGTCACAAAACATCACGGTCAACTGTCGTCGCTCTGCGTGATCGCGACCGGAAGTCGGCGGCGTGAGTACCGAAGACGCGGGAATGGCTGGAGACTGCGCGTGCTCAAGCCCGCTGCGTTGCGACAACTCTGCGATCGCACGCAGGAGCTTTTCCAATGGCCCAGGAGCACACCCAAGGACGTCAAGTCCTCGTCGGTCAGCTCAGGCAACACGTCCCACGTGATGGCATTCTGCCGGAACGCATCCTGATAACAGATCAAACCGAGGCTTTCGAGCCAGGCTGAGTGCGATCATTCATGGGCATTATCCCGCAGACGAGAGCCGATGGAAAATCGGCCTCCATCAAACGGTCCTGTGGAAGGAGTTGCTCTTCAACGTGATGAGTCTGACCGGCAACGATTGATGGCCAGCATGTGACCATTGCCGCAAAGCCTGTCAATTACGGCGCTCCTGCATGACTCGGCGTTGCTCAGAATAGGAAGGGCATGAAGTGAGAGCCCCGATCGATTCGTTGACGATCAGTTGATGCACCCGTATGATCCCTCACCAGTGGATCACGATGCGGCGTCGCGGCGGGGGCAGGTGAATCCCGCGCTCCTCATCATTCTTCATCATCTGTCTCATTTATTACAGGCGTCTGGGTCTGGAAACGGCTTTCGCTCGAGACACAAGATTACCTGGTCGATCAGGCCGTGCCGATGACCGCCATTGGGCTGGTCTGTGCCCTTCTCTTGTTCATCCCAATCAGAATGCTTCGGCGCCGCCAGGTGCGATCACGAGAACGAACCAGGCTGTTGACGTTGTTTCACCGAGAAACGGTTGGGGGGGAACAGCTCGAACTGGTTTTTGCTCTGCTGGAAAACAACGAGTACCACATCGATGGACTTGAATCCGTGGTCCCAGCCTTGAAAGAGCTGTTGGCAACAACCCTCCAACGGGCATTAGGCGACAAACAGCATCGCATCCGTGGCATGGCAGCCAGCCATCTCGGTGCGTTACAAGATTTGTCAGCGGTCCCGCTGCTAGTGAAGGCTCTGGACGATGACCATGCCTACGTCCGTGCCTGCGCTGCTTTGGGACTCGGGCGACTCCGGGCAACGGAAGCGCGTGAGCGTTTAAAAGCAGCGATGGAGCATGATTGGGATCAAACTGTCAGAAGCCGAGCGAGGGAAGCATTGGAACGGATGCGGTCCTAACATCACACCAATAGACATTAGACATTCACGACACTGGGTCGGCAATGTTGCTCGGAGATCTGTCTATTCCTATACCCATTCGATCACCGCGATTTCTGGTCGGCAGTTCCATCGAAAGGGAAGAAAGGACCAACCCACTCCACGGTTGACGTACAGTCGGTGCACACCTGACCGATGCCAACCTGCTATCCGGCCACTACATCCGGGTGGAAGCCAGAAGGTCGGAATCCCCGGCACACGCCATTGTCCCCCATGACTGTGCCCGCACAGAATCAAATCGATGGCGTGGTGCGGCTCGACCTGGTCAAGGATATTGGGCGCGTGTGCCAGCAGCAGCGTAAAGCGATGATCCACGCGAGGTGGGAGACATCGAAGACTGGCCCGGTGAAGGGATGGATCATCGACGCCGACGATCAACAGCTCTCCCCCTGTCACTGAGACGACAGCACCCTGGTTCACCAACAAGGAGATCTTGTGCCGATCGGCCAGTTCGGCATACTCTGCCACCGAGACACCGCTGTAATGATCGTGATTGCCCAGGGTCATGTAGATTGGCGCGATAGCGCGAAGACGGCCAAGAAACCGGAACAGATGCGGCAGCCCTTCTGGTACATTGAGCAGGTCGCCGGTGATCACGATCCAGTCCGGCTGGAGGTCGCCGACGATCTGGACCATACGATCATGCCGCGAACCATATCGATCGATATGCAGGTCGGTGAGATGGACCGCACGGCGGCCGGCAAGCAACCTGTGCATAAGGGTATGTTGAGTCACTTCATAGTCGGAAAGACCATATTCCCAGTCTGGAGCAAGGCTGAAGAGCTGGTAGAGGGGATGCCCCAGAGCATGGCCGATAGAGGCTCGCACGCGATCAGGCCATGATGACGTGCACCGCGTGCTCATCCTATACCCCTAGATCCTTTCTTCACCTGGATAGGAAAAAGTATAGCATTTGGTCGTTGAGCCTAAATCGTACGAAGGACCAATGGAACGACTGAGCGAGCCCTATCTCACGAGCGACCTTCCTGGAATCGGCGGACGAATTCGCTCTGTACCGGAGGACTTTCAGGTTGAAGAGCGGCCACTCTACCTGCCCTGCGGCGAAGGGGAACACCTCTACGTCACCATCACGAAACGCGGACTGTCCACACCCGACCTCGTCCGACGGCTCTCCTCAACATTAGGAATCAAGGCACAAGCTATCGGTGTCGCAGGACTGAAAGACGCACGAGCCGTTACGACACAGATGATTTCCCTGCAAGGCGTGTCGCCCGAACAGGTCGCTGGCCTCTCCGTCGATGACACCATCCTGAATGTGACCATCCTAGGGCGACATCGCAATCGGCTCCGTACCGGTCACCATGCCGGCAATCGTTTCCGTCTGACCATTCGTGAGAGTGCCAGCCACGCCAAGGAAACCGTCCCGGCAGTTCTTGAGCAGCTCACCAGACGCGGAATCCCCAACTACTTCGGGCCCCAACGGCAAGGGAAGGATGGGGCCAACTACCAAACCGGCGCGGCCTTACTTCATGATGCCCGTCGACGTGGCAAGATGAATCGGAACCAGCGCATCTGGTATCTCAATACCTATCAGTCGTTTCTGTTCAATCGGATTCTCGCCCGCCGGATTGATCAGATCGATCGTCTGTTCATCGGCGACTGGGCGATGAAGCAGGATAACGGCGCCTGCTTCCAAGTCGACAATGCCGAGAAGGAACAACCACGTGCCGATCGCTTTGAGATCAGTCCGACCGGGATTCTCTTCGGTTCGCGAGTGTCTTGGGCCGGCGGTGAGCCCGGTACCATCGAAGAAGCCGTCATCACCGAAGTGGGCACCACCAAAGATACCCTCATTACCGCCGCCAAGGCCTGTGGCTTCCGTGGCGAGCGACGCGCACTTCGTGTTCCCCTCACTGAGCTGGATTGCTCACTAAACGGTGATATCCTCACGCTCTCATTCAGTCTGCCTCCCGGAGCCTATGCCACGAGTGTGCTTCGTGAATTGATGAAAACCCCTTCGACACACTCCTCGTCCTGAACCGTCATTTTCTTCTCCCTGCTTCACCGAGTGATAGAATACCAACAGAGGCGGTGAGTAAAGCGATGAGCACTTACCACGAAACTGTCGTCCTGCAGGGACACATCATCGACTCGCTCATACTGGCGAAGGTCCTGGACCGTATCGTGATGATGGGTGGTACCTTCGACCTTCAGGACGTCAACATCGGAAAGACGCGGGAACAATCATCCAGCGCCCGCATTGTGATCAGAGCCGCCTCCAAAGGGCTCTTAGACGAGATCCTCAACGCGATTCAACCCCATGGCGCCTCGATCGAGCCTGGGACAGACTGTCGGACTGAACCAGTGCCTGACGATGGGATCCTTCCCGATACCTTCTATGCCACCACCCATCTGCCCACTCAGATCCGAATAGCTGGTCGCCGGCTTGACGTCGATCCAATCGAGATGGATCTTGCGATCGTGGTCAATGAGGAAGGCTCCGCGGCCCACGCCATTCCGATGGGAGACGTTCGTCGCGGAGATCGCGTCATTGTCGGGCGAGAGGGGATTCGGGTCATCCCGCTGCAACGCCCACAGGAACGTGATGTCTTTGGCTTCATGGAGTTTCTCAGGTGTCCGCTGAGCGGCCCCATGGCCATATCATCGCCGACATCGCAACACGAATGCGTCAATTGCGAGAACGGCATCGGCAGGGACAGACAGACGCCAAGGTTTTATTGGCCGGTGGACCGGCCATCATTCACGCCGGTGGGCGCGATGCACTCACCTGGCTGATCGAACAGGGGTTTATTCACATCCCTTTTTTGCGGCAATGCCCTCGCGGCCCACGATATGGAAGAGCAGATCTGTACGGCACTTCTCTCGGTTACAAACTGACCGGGCAACAGCCCCATCCGCATGAACATGAATCATCGGTACGGCACTTCTCTGCGGTGCATTCAGGAGTAGTCAAACAGGGAAAACAGCCCCTTCCGCATGGGCATGAACATATTTGGCGAACCCCGGCGCGTGATCGGATTCGGTTCACCCAGCGGCAGCATTGAGGCTGCGGTGCATTCAGGAGTAGTCAAACAGGGAATTATGGCAGCTGTGTCCTTCGCTCCCGACCAAGCTGGCTGTGCCGGTAAGTTATGGCCGGGGTCATTCAACGACGGCCCCCTCCCCGGCGTGATCACGGATTTTTTCGGTTCATGCCCAGCAAGCCATGCGCGCGTTGATTCCTGGCGTCGGCTTGGCGCTCCTGGTCGCTTCCACCTTGCACTCCATCGCAACAGGCAATCTGCTGCCAGCCACCATCCCGACGGTCTGTGTGGATATCAATCCTTCCGTCCCGACCAAGCTGGCTGATCGCGGCAGCTTTCAAGCAGTCGGTCTCGTCATGGATGCGGGGTCATTTCTGACCGAGGTGGGCAGAACATTAGGAAGGCCAGTATGAGCCGTCTCCTCGTCTGCCCGCCAGACTTTTTCGGCATTGAGTATGAGATTAATCCCTGGATGCGGCTCAGCAACCGAGTCGACCACGAGCGGGCTGTGTCACAGTGGCATACCTTGATGAGGATTTTTGAACAGGAGTTAGGCGTCGTACTCGAACGCATGCCCCCTATTCCTGGATTGCCGGATCTCGTGTTTACAGCCAATGCCGGTGTCGTGGTCGGGCAAACAGCCGTGGTGAGCCGCTTCCGCTATCCAGAACGCCAGCGAGAGGAGACTCATTTCGAGCAGTGGTTTTACGCGCAGGGGTATGAGGTCATGACGGTGGATGCAGGGCTTCACTTTGAGGGCGCAGGCGATCTCCTTGGATGGCCCGACACCTGGTTTGGTGGCTATCGGCAGCGATCGGATATCGGCGTGTACCCAATCCTCGGCGAGCGTTTTCATCGGGAAATTATTCCGCTCGAACTCATCGACCGTCGCTTCTACCATTTGGACACCTGTCTCTGCCCATTAAGCGGCGGCGAGCTGCTGTATTTTCCAGCCGCATTCGATCACTACGGACGGGAAGTGCTTGCCGCGCGCATCCCAACCGAGCGTCATCTGGTCGTCCCTGAAGACGAAGCACTGAAGTTTGCCTGTAACGCAGTCTGTGTGGAGAAGCATGTGGTTCTTCCTGCCGGATGTCCCACGACGGAAGGCTTGCTGCAGGAACGGGGATATGACACCCATGCGGTTCAGCTCGATGAGTTCATGAAATCGGGAGGGTCAGCCAAATGCCTGACGTTGGCGCTGGATTGAGCAAGGTCATCGGTCATTGCCCAATTGATGAACAGACACGAATCTATTCTGACCAATGACGAATGACCACTCACTTTGTCCTGAACAGAAACGCCCCATACATCCCGGCAATCGCAATGGTCACGAGCTCAATGGTCAGAAGCATCCGGCTCACCACGGCCTCCGCGGCAGGAGGAGAGAGGATGAAATGCATGCCGAGAAATTCCGGGGTCTGATTCGGTGGCGTTTCCCATGGCGGGAACAGCAGCGCCAGAATCAGCACCACGACCATGCCGTAGAGGATGGAAAGGTTGAGCTGATCGGGAGGGATCGCACGAGGTTCAGCGCTCGATGTACGCTCCGCAGTCCCATCAAGCCGCCGACCGCACTGAACACAAAACCGGTTAATTTCTGGTTGCGATCGACTACAAGTGGGACAGAGTTGCATGGATAGGCATTCCCAGTAGGTCACCTACATACATGGGAATGCCCCCGAGATGCTAGCCCGCTGAGTAGTTAGAAGTGATAGCCCACCCCAAAGGAAAAGATGATCGGATTATACGTTGCCGTAAAGCCAAAGCCTCCGGCTTCAGTTGCGTCAAAGTCGAACCGCGTGTAATTGTACCGTACCTCTCCATATCCCGAGATATGCTCCGTAAAGAAGTATTCGCCACCCAGTTTTACGTTGAGACCAACTTTCGTTGAACTCTGTGTCCCCTGAAACCCAACCTCTGTCGTCTCGATTCGAGACAAGAATATCGCTGGCCCCACGCCGACATACGGCTGAAATCGTGCCTTGTTATAACGAAACATGAGATTAAACGGTGCTATGGTGATCACTCGAAAATAGTCGCCCGGAAAGACGTTCGTCACACTCCCACTCGTGACTGAACCTCCGACGACGACGGTTCCGGGAAGAATACTGACTCTCGTTGGTCCCTGCTCAATGTGGGGGGTGCTGTAGTAGGCTTCCAGTTCCAGCCCAAACCAGTTCACCTTTGGAAAGTAGTACCCAATCTTCCCACCCCACACGGGAGAACTAGCCAGATCACGCCCTGACATTGACCCCCGTGGAGTGAGAAAGGATCCGGGGGGCGCACTGAGATCGGTGATCTCAACTCTCGTGAGCTTGTTGTTGTCGCCAAAGAACGTCGTTCCAACTTGTCCACCAATGTACATTTCTGAATAGGCGCTGGAGACGTTCAAAGACATCAGAAGAACCGTAAGCCACAGCGCTCGCCTCCCGATTCCTGATCCAATTTCCCTCACAATCCCTGGTTTCATCACCACTTCCTCCTGATCACCGCGTTCGTCGCAATGCCCGATCCGCTGGTTTGATTCGGTCGCGTCAACCCATGCGCCAAATCCTCACGAAACAGCCCGGCAGATTTCATGCCACGTCACAAGAGATTGATTCCACTGCCTCCCTAGCGAATTTTGAGAATGGAAACCCCTATCCCATTCGTTGACAGGTTCTTGAGGCCGTTCCTATAATCGGCCCCCACAAGTGTTCTTGGTGATCATGTGGAGATCAGACTGAGTTCTTATGCCTGGTTCTATCAGCAAGATGTGTGTGATCGGTGCAGGGGCTTGGGGTACGGCCCTGGCCAAACATCTGGCCGAGAAGGGAATGGAGATACGTCTCTGGGCCTATGAACGGGACGTCGTTCACGCCATCAACACCTCTCAGGAAAACCCGATTTTTCTCAAGGGTGTCGCTCTCCCGCGCGCGTTGATCGCCACCTCATCTTTGGAAGAAGCGACGAGTTCGTGTGACGGACTGGTGTTTGCCGTGCCTTCCCATGCCACGCGATCCGTGCTTCAAAAGCTAAGACTTTTCCTATCCAGTCCCATTCCCTTGATCTGTGCGACCAAGGGCATCGAAGAAGACACGGCCAAGTTGATGACCCAGGTGATGGAGGACGAATTACCACCCTCCATGCACGACACCCTGATGGTGCTCTCAGGACCCAGCTTTGCCGCTGAGCTGAGCGCGGGTCTGCCTACCGCCGTGTGCCTCGCAGGCCGGGACTCGCAGCTCGTTCGGCGGTTTCAGAACGCGTTGATGACCCCGGTGTTGCGCGTCTATGCCGACGGCGATCTCCTGGGCGTGCAGTTGGGAGGGGCATTGAAGAATGTGATGGCGCTGGCCGCCGGTGTCATCGATGGCCTGGAACTCGGACTGAATGCCCGTGCCGCCCTCATCACCCGTGGGTTGGCAGAAACCATCCGGCTCGGTGTCGCGATGGGAGCGGATCCTCGTACATTCTATGGACTCTCCGGCGTTGGTGATTTGGTCTTGACCTGCACCGGAACACTCAGTCGCAATCATTCGGTGGGTGTACGCCTCGCCAAAGGTGAACGACTCGAGACCATCATCAACGGGATGCAGGCCGTCGCCGAGGGCGTCAGAACCGCTCGCGCCGCGCTCACCCTGGCCTTGCGTCACCAGATTGAGATGCCCATCATTCGAGAGATCAACGCCGTCCTCTATGAGAATAAGTCCTGTCGCCAGGCGGTCAGTGATCTGATGGAGCGGGATGCCAAATTGGAAAAGGGATGAACATGATTGCAGAAGGGCTTGAACAGTTACTTCAACAGGTTCACATGGGGCAACTGACCGTAGAACAGGGGCTCCAGCGCCTGCGATCTCTCCCGTTTGAAGATCTCGGTTTTGCCTCGCTCGACCACCATCGGTCGCTGCGGCAAGGATTTCCCGAAGTCGTGCTCTGCGAGGGGAAAACCACGGAACAGGTCGTGGCGATCGCTCGTGCCTTGATCAAAAAGGGAGGTCCGTTTCTCGCCACCCGCGCGGAGCCCACGATCGCCCGGGCGATTCGCCGCCTCGATCGTCGGGCGCGGTACTATCCGGACGCACGTCTTGTTGCGATCCATCCGGCACGGCAGAAGGCCCAAGGCCACATTCTGGTGGTAACCGCCGGCACAGCCGATGTCCCGGTCGCCGAAGAGGCCCGCATCACGGCTGAAGTGATGGGGAGTCGTGTTGAACGCCTATACGACGTTGGAGTTGCGGGCATCCATCGTCTCCTTGGGAAGAAAGACCGCTTGTTTGATGCCCAGGTCATTGTCGTGGTTGCCGGAATGGACGGCGTCTTACCTAGCGTCGTGGGGGGGCTCGTTCATTGTCCGGTTATCGCCGTCCCGACGAGCCGAGGGTATGGAGCTAGTTTCGGTGGAGTGGCTGCATTGTTGACGATGCTCAACTCCTGCGCGGCAGGTGTGGGGGTCATGAATATCGACAACGGCTTCGGCGCCGCCTGTCTCGCACATCGGATCAACATGCTCGGAGTGAAGAGCAGTCGGCCATGAGCTCATCGGAGAGATCAGTTGACTTCGAGGGTGCCCCGTTTCGGCCAAGCGACCGTCAGCGTCCGAAGCCCCTTTTCACTGTTGGCTAGTAGTTTTGTCCGCACTTCATACGCATAGGTCCCCGCCCCGGCAACCTGCTTACGATGATCCTGGCCATCCCACTGAAGTTCGACCACTACCTTAGGACGCTCTTGCTCCCCATTCCTCGTCGACGTGATTGGAATAGGCTGTCGATGCGTCAGAAACCGAAGTGAGGTTTTGGATGGAGAACTGATGAGGGAGGTGACTTCCAGTATCAGGGCTCGATCGATTTCCCTCGGAAGCTGAACCGTCACTGAGAACTGAACCGGCCCATTGCCCTGCGTATACGGCATCGGGGCAATATTGAGATCGATGATCTTGAGCTCCGGTTCGGGCCTTGGAGCACGGGATGGCTTGTCCTTTGCGAAACTCTCAGTCAAAGGAAAACCGACCACAACACTGTACAAACAGAGCAGCCCGAGCGTCAGTCCTCTACATCGTTGTCGGTGCGATCTTGTGAACAACAGAACACCTGCCTTCGGCAAAAATATGTGATGGATCCATAGTGACTCACGGTCACCACAAGCCACTCATCTTTTACTGGGGGATAACATAGCCTCCAGGAGCTGTCAACGAAGCATCAACAATGAACCAGTGATTGCCGTTCGGCCGGACCTTCGGTAAGATGTGCGGTCTTTTTCACCCACCTACGTATGAAGCCACAGCCGTCAAGCTGTGGAGGAATGCGCAGTGGGTGTCCTCCGAAGCCTTGGCGAAGGAGGACACGCTTCGGCGGGTTCCGCCGAAGACATAAGCGGGACCACGGCTTGATCCATCCTCCGCAGTAGTCTACTACGGAGGATGGATCAAGCCATGGGTCGTCACTGCTGAATGAGGAGAGCCGTGGGCCGACATCTGCATTTCGATTGTTTTTCTGGTGTGAGCGGGGACATGATCTTGGGTGCATTGATCAGCGCAGGTCTGCCATGGGCAGACCTCGTGAAGGGCCTCAATCGACTGAAGCTATCCGGCTACACATTGCGGAAACGGGCGGTCCATCGTGGCGCGCTCCATGCCGTGAAGGTCGACGTATTGATCCAACAGGGGTTTCATCGACCGCTGACGCTCTCCCGCATTCGAAAGCTTATTTCGGGCAGCACACTCCCAAGTCCAGTCAAAGCACGTAGCCTCTCCGTCTTCGACCGGTTGGCTGACGCAGAAGGACTGGCCCATAAGGTCCCGGCAAAAGACGTGCACTTTCATGAAGTGGGAGTCGTCGATTCATTCATCGACGTGGTGGGAGGCGTACTCGGCTGCTACCTCCTGAATGTGACCCGTGCGACCTCCTCCCCGATCAATGTGGGAGCTGGTTCGATTCAAACGTCCCATGGTCGACTACCTGTGCCAGGGCCGGCTGTAACAGCATTGGCTGAAGGCATTCCCGTCTATTCTGATGGCCCACCGCACGAACTTGCCACACCCACCGGCGTGGCATTGGTGCGGACGTTGGCGTCAGAGTTCGGCCCCCTGCCGGTCATGCGCAGTGTCGCAGTTGGATATGGGGCCGGAGACCGTGATCCGGAAGACTGGCCAAATGTGCTGCGCGTATTTCTGCAAGATGACTCGGCACCTGAAACCTATCACACTGAGCGCATCATGCAAATTGAGACGAATCTCGACGACCTGAATCCGCAGATCTACGAGCACGTCATGGAGCAACTTTTTGAACTCGGAGCCGTTGACGTGGCCCTGGTTCCCGTTGTCATGAAAAAAAGTCGCCCTGGAGTGTTACTGACCTGCCTCACTCCGAAGGAACGGATGAACGCGGTCCTTGAGATTCTCTTCCAGGAAACACCCACGCTCGGTGTGCGACTACAGGAAATCACTCGGCAGATCCTCCCGCGCCGTATTGTTCCAGTCTCAATACGGGGAGGAACCGTTCGCATGAAGGTAGCCGATCTGGGTGCGGGCTGGGACAAGGCGGCACCGGAATATGTCGACTGTCAATCTATCGCGAGACGATCCGGTCGTCCGCTCAAGACCGTCATGGAGGAAGCTTTGCACGCCTATCGACAAGCGACCCAGAAGAAATTGCGGGGCCGCGCATGAGCACCTTGTACTACATTCTCCTGTTCTTGGTCTCTGTTGTCGTGACACTGGGTGGATGTGCACTGTTCACAAACGCAATCGAATGGCTGGGTAAACGCCTCGGCATTTCCGAAGGGGCGGTTGGCAGTATCTTCGCAGCCATCGGCACCACCCTGCCTGAAACCTCGATTCCGATCATTGCCATTTTCTTCGGCGAAAGCCCCGAGGAGATCGATGTCGGATTAGGCGCCATCCTCGGTGCACCGTTTATGCTCAGCACGCTGGTGCTGCCGATCTTGGCTCTGTTAGTGGTGCTGTACGCACGCGCAGGCAAACGGACCGGGCAATTTCATCTTAACTACCGCGATGTCCTCACGGACCTGACCTTCTTTATGATCGGCTACCTGGTGGCACTGGGGTGCGCCTTTGAACGATCGAGACTGATCCATCTGATCGCCGCCGGGGGATTGATCTGTTTGTACATTTACTACATGAAACTGAAGTTTGCACCGGCCGAAGCGGGCGAAGGTGGCGAGCTGGACCCTCTCATCTTCGATAAAACCGCGACAACCCCTTCGCATCCGATGATCGCATTTCAAGCCTTGTTAGGGTTGGGGGGCTTGATCTTGGGCGCTCATTTGTTCGTGATGGCAGCGGAATCGATGGCAGGATTGTTCTCTATGTCGCCGTTGATTTTGACGCTCCTCATCGCGCCGTTGGCCACCGAACTCCCGGAGATGTCCAATAGCTTTCTGTGGCTGTATCGGAAGAAAGACAAGCTCGCCGTGGCCAACGTGACGGGTGCCATGGTGTTTCAAGGCACGCTCCCCGTCTCACTCGGGCTGATCGGAACTGAATGGGTCATCGCTCCCTCGGCGTTGACGACCATGGTCTTGGCGGTACAGGCAGTAGGGCTCTGTCTCCTTCAGATTCTGCTTGGAGGGCGCTGGCGACCGTGGTTACTGGGGGCTGGCGCTCTCTTCTATATCGGCTATACCATCTACCTCTATGCCAGCTAGAACCAGCCCAATTCGAAGAGCCTCGACCTCCTCATCACTCCCATTGCTTGGAATCACGATGGGAGACCCGGCAGGCATTGGCCCGGAAGTGATCGCCAAAGCTCTGTCCGGAGGACGGCTGCACAACATTTGCCGACCCCTGGTGATCGGGTCGCTTTCTGTCATGATTCGTACCGTTAAGACTCTGCGACTCAAACTGACTGTACTCCCCATCGATGGCCATGAAACGCCAGCACCCCGCCCAGGCACCGTAGCCCTACTGGACCCACTGAGCACCCCATTGGGCCGATTTACACCGGGCCTTGCAGCGGCCGAAACCGGAGCGGCGTCAGTCAACTTCATTGAGAAAGCCGTAGAACTCGCCCAATTGGGCTGCCTCGATGGGATCGTGACCGCTCCGATCAATAAAGAAGCCATCAACATGGCGGGCTGCCGATACCCTGGACACACCGAATTATTGGCCGACCTGACCCAGGCGAAGGAATCCGGCATGATGATCGTGGGCGGCCCATTGCGGATCATGTTTGTCACGACACATGTCGCAATTAAAGAGCTTCCGACGCTGCTTACTCAAGCGAGGATCGAAAAAACGATCCGGTTGGCTCACATGGCACTCACCACGTTATTTGGAGTCAAACGACCGAAGATCGGAGTGGCCGCACTGAATCCGCATGCGGGCGAACATGGCCTATTCGGAAATGAGGAAGCTCGCGTCATTCTTCCGGCAGCCCGGACAGCCCAAGCGCAGGGCATTCTCGCCAGTGATCCATTGCCCGCCGACACGCTGTTTGGAAAGGCCGCAAAGGGGCAGTATGACGGGATTGTTGCCTTGTACCATGACCAGGGCTTGATTCCGCTGAAGCTCGTGGCGTTCGGCACCTGCGTGAACCTCACCGTCGGCTTGCCCATCATTCGCACTTCCGTCGACCATGGAACAGCCTTCGACATTGTGGGGAAAAGAGTGGCCGACCCGGGAAGTCTGATCGAAGCGGTCACCTTGGCGGCACGAATCGCTCAGCGACGTGTCAAGAAAGGGCGTGCTCACCATGCCGCTTGATAGCGCGACGCAGTTGACCACCATCCGACAACAGATTGCGGAACTGGATGCACTTGCGCAACAAACCTGTCAGGACCTGAATACCGTGGCGGGAACAGAACGAGTCGCAAAGTGGAAATCACGCACCATCGCACTGCTCACCGCCACGGTCGGCGACGAAGACGGGCACACGTTCGCCCGTATCCAACCAGGACCATCCTTCACCAACGACTTGCTCGAAGAGTTTACTGATCTCGTGGAGTGTTACCGTACGCCGCTGGTTCGCCTCCTCGACAAACTCGCTCGTTCATCTCCGCCCGGGAGTTGAAGGTGGACTCAACATCTCCTCCCCCGGCGATCAGACGGCTTGGACAAAATTTTCTTGTGGACCCGAACATCGTTCGCAAGATCGTCGCACTCGCGGAACTTTCATCCGCTGATATCGTCCTCGAGATCGGCCCGGGCCGAGGCTTCCTGACGGAAGCCCTGTGCCGAGCCGCCGGCCACATCACCGCCATTGAGGTTGATCCTCGTCTCCACACGTTTTTATCTGAACGAATCGCGCATCTTGCGAATTTAACCCTCATGCTCGGCGATGCCCTGACCTGTTCGATCGAACACTTACCGATCGGGACCATCGTCGTCGCCAATCTCCCCTACTATATTTCCACTCCGCTCTTATTTCGGCTCCTGTCTCAAGGCAATCGTTTCGCCCGCATGGTCCTGATGCTTCAAAACGAAGTCGCAGACCGTCTTATCGCAAAACCTGGGAGTTCAGATTACGGTGTCCTCTCTGTGATGGCCCAATACTCTGCAAATATTTCAAAGGCATTCAAAGTTTCCCCACAGTGCTTCCGCCCTCGACCCGAAGTTGATTCAGCTGTTGTGCTGCTGCATGCACTCGAACCGCGAGCGCTCCATCCTGAAGCGGAGCGGCGGTTCACCGCACTTGTACGAGCCGCGTTCGCTCACCGACGGAAGACACTCGTGAACTCACTTCGGAACGAAGGGTATGATTCGAGGCTTGTCGAAACAGCCTTGGCAACACTTCACCTCTCACCCTCGCTTCGCGCTGAGACCCTTCCCTTGGAACAGTTTCTCGAGTTAGCCCGTTGCATGGAGAATGGGACGTGACTGGAATCCTGTACCTCAAGTGAGACGATACCGATGACGGCATCATTCCCAAGCACCGTACAAACTCACTCGCCCGCAAAAGGAATATCCTGAAAGTATGGCAGGCTGTCGAAGCCCATTCCAGTGCGCGACCCATCTCCACCACGTGGCAGCCATGAGCGACGTTCAATTGGTTCGCGGCGTTTACTGAGGGCGCAAGTGTATTTTGAACATCACCCGGCGGCTCCGCTCCCGATCCAGGTCTCCTGCATCGTCCCGTAGAAGATTCTGCCTCCCGCGACCATTCGCCGTCGCCTTTTGAAGAAAACATTCGTAGGCCCAGGGAAGCTTCTCACGGACGATCTCTACGCTCTTGGCCAACACAGCAAACGATCGCTCCTGGCTCAAGCGCAAATTGAGGAGGTCGTCTCCGAGATCATCGGTGTATCCCTCTATGACAAAGGCTTCCACCTCTTTGCCCCCTTGGGCACATACCATAGCAGCATAGTGTGGCATCATCTCCGACAAAAAGGCCTCCGCAGGCGGCAGTAACCTACTCTTTCCAAAGTCAAAGCTGAGCGCAACGTCCGGCATACTGACAGACAAAACATCTGGCTTGTGGGCTTCGTGCTGGAGAAGCGGACGATCAAGGTTCGGTCGTTCTTCTCTTGGAGATGAAGGACCCTCTGCATGACTTTCCTGGCTCTCGTGAACCCGGCTCACATAGGCGGCAAATAGAAGGATGAAGATCACGGCGAGCGAGGTCATGAGATCAGTCACCCCACTAAATACAACCGACGGCGAGACGGAAGATTCCCGTGCCATTGACCATTTGCGATATCTCATCTGTCCACTCTCGCTTTACTCCTGATGAGGCGTGCTGTTCCCACTGCTCCCCGTCTTGACAGAGGAAGTATCGTGCACAGCCACTCCATGGGTCTTCAGCTCCTGAAATATGGTTTCCATTTCTGATTTTGAGAGCTGTACCGGAGGCGCCTGCCCTTTCATGGTTCGGTTGAGATCCTGGATCGCATCTACCAGAGGCTGAGTCACCCGCTTCAATGCTTTTTGAACCTCATGACCAATCTCTCCGGGAAGATCGTCCACCGTTGAACTACGTTGAGTCGCACTCATCGCGGTGAGAGACTCTGACACCTTCGTTAAGGCGGCTACTGCCGTACCGAGTCGATGGTGCACGACTTCAGCCAATTGTTTGTCACCGTCGCTCCTGGTAGGACCGACGATGGTTGACACCTGCTCGGTCTGCACGGCTAAAGACTGGGCATGTTGATCCACGATCCGTTGAGGAAAGACTTCATCGAGCAGCGAGAGACACCGTCGATGTCGGTTACTCAGGCGATACCAAACGGAGTTTTCCAAAAGAGTGAACGCATTCGCACAAGCCAAACCGGCAATGGATGTGACAAACTTTCCCGAGAGCCCGTTAATGAGACCCGCGATGCCTTCAACCTGCGAGCCGTTTGCATGAAGTTTGCTCAGGCCGATAAGAATCGCCAGAAACGTGAACGTCAGTCCCATACCGGTCAGAAATGACGGGAGTTGCCGATAGAACCCGACATTGAGGTATTCCGCCATGGAGGCTTCAAAGGAGAAGAATTCTGCAGCCGGTTTTTGCGCAGAGACCGTCGGCTCAAGAAACCAGGCCGACTGTTCGATGGCAAAGGTCTTTCGGTAGGAAAGCCACTCTGCGGCAAATGCCGGTTCCGCACGCATGGCCCGATCCAACACGTGGAGATCATCGAGATCGCGTTGTGACTGTTGCGACTCATCTGAACGGGGCCTTGTTCTCCCCAACGTCAGTGTGACAATCCACTCCTTTGACCATTGCCGGCGAGCGACGAGAAGGCTCGACACCTGTGATTGCACCCGACACAACGCCTGTCGAATCCGCCAGGCTCCACGAAGAAGGACGGCTCCATGCCAGCCGCACATGGCAAGAATCCCCACCATGCCGATCCAGCTCAGTACTGGACTGGACAACCCGCTGATGATGGCTACATCCTGAGTGACGAATTCCCATAAGCCGTTTGCCGTCTTCCACCCACTTGTCGTATCCATTTTGCTGCACCCTTATTCAGACACGGAACACAGGGATAACCAGACCACTCAGCTCAACTTTCGTGCCAGCGCAGAACCACTGTTTATTGGGGATTCTCGTCATGACCTGACAACACAGTCGGCACTTCCTGCCGAGCAGATCGGCACGTTCTTCCAGGCTTAGGCATCGGGTTGAACATCGGGAAGGAGAAGAGTCCGTTACTTCCAGACAGAGAGACCTTCGTGTATGATTATCCCGTCGCCTGTGAGGTGATGGGAGATCAGCCATGCATTTTGTCCGTATCGGAAACCGGGCCATCAACCTGGACTTGGTTTCTCATTGTGAAGTTCAGGCCTGGCACGATACGGTGTCGGTCAAGGTGTTTATGACTGGAACTGCGAATAATACCCCGGTGGTGCTGAACGAAGAGGAAGCGAAGCTGTTCTGGAAGTACATGGAGTACGTCGCGGAAAAGCCGGTCTAACCTATCGTACCGTTCGGGTCGTTACTCCCTTTCTTTTCCTACCATCAGCGATCATACAGAAGGCGTTTTCCCATCTCTTTCATTGTCGTTGATGAGGAATTGCCCACAATAGGAGGATTCTTCATCTTTGGGAAGGAGACCGATCGCGGCTCATATCGAGCTGATTCACAGCTCCACATTCACCAGGATGACGATTCCACTGGCTTACACGTGATAGATCTATCCGGTCGCTTGGGACAATGCTTTCGTGGTATGGTTAGGTATGAGCAGTGAGTCGACCTCTTGCAGGGCGTTCAGAGACAGCAGATTTCGTCTCCCGATGGCTTCAAGAAAAGGGCTCATTTGCCTCACCGGTCTTCTCTGCCTCTTCTTTAGCCTCAATGGGTGTATCAACGAATATTCTGTGCTCAGTGGTTCCGGTGCTCCCTTGCTGATTTCACGCCGTGGCTACTCTGCGCAGGATTGTACTGAAAAGGTGAAGGACGAAGCAGCTCGCATGGGTATGACATTGCGATATATTCACATCCGAGGGAATGACGTGGGCCGTTCACTTCTCTGGCCCTTTCAACCAGGGTATGCTTGTGAAGCGGCGTTTGGTCCTGAGCAACCCCCAATCGGAACATACCCAGGCGCTCTGCCTACCGGTTCTCGTGGATCGTGATCACGCAACTAAGCCTTGCTCCCCTCTCTCTCTATAATCCACAGTCCCTACCACCGCTGCTCACGTTGATGTACAGCTCTCGGCACTACGCACCTCTTAACCTCAATCTCTCCCCTCCCCCACAGTCATCTGGAATCCATCAGCTCCCGACCTCTCATCAGCCGTTGGCTCACTATCTTGATGTTGCGGCGGCCTGACCTCCTGATCATCATGGCGAGTGCTTGTTTCTATACGCCCTCTCTTATTCCAGCCCCGCGTTAGAGGCGGGTCTCCTATTTTAAGAATCATGTCGGCCTGAGATTACGTCCTCCCCCAATACCGTGTTGGCTGTCACCACTTCAACCATTTGCTTGTTGTATCAGAGCCTTACGCTATACTTGATACATATCCGAAGAATAGGTTGTAGGCAGTAAGCGGCGGGGCTACCCGGACTGGGCATGATCAAGATTCTCTTAGTTGAAGACAATGATGTCGATGCTCGTCTGACGCAGGATATCCTTGCAGAGTGGCACCTGGAAGAATTCAATATCACCCATGTGACACGCCTGAGTGAGGCCTTCCGCTATCTCGCTCGAGCTCGATTTGATGCTGTGCTCTTGGACCTTTCGCTCCCGGATGGGTCCGGGCTCTCAACGGTTCGACAGATTCACGCAGCGAATCCGACCATTGCACTGATTGTACTCAGCGGGCTCAACGATCAAACGCTGGCCTTGCAAGCGGTCCAAAATGGAGCACAGGATTATCTCGTGAAGGGAGAAGGTCCGTCGGAACTCTTGGCCCGCTCAATCCATTACGCAATCGAACGAAAACGTGCGGAAGCACGACTCACGTACCTTGCCCAGTACGATCAGCTGACCGGACTCGTGAACCGCAGCTTGTTCCGCGACCGACTCGTGCAAGCCATGGCAAGAAGTAAGCGCCTCCAGCAGCCGCTCGGACTGATGCTGCTTGACCTGGATCGATTCAAGCCGGTGAACGATACGCTCGGCCACAGTGTCGGTGATCAACTGTTGAAAGTTGTGGCTGAACGACTCCATGAATGTGTTCGTGAAGTGGACACCGTCGCGCGCATGGGGGGAGATGAGTTTACCATCATCCTAGAAGGCTTGATGTGCGAGGAGGATATCTCATTGGTGGCCCAACGAATCACCACATCCCTCTCCGAACCGTTCATACTTGGAGAACACCAGGCCGTGATCAGCGTCAGTATCGGCATCACCATTTATCCGACCGACGACCATGATATCGATGAACTATTAACACATGCCGATGCCGCAATGTACCGCGCGAAACAGCAAGGCGGTAACTCGTTTCAGTTTCACATTCCTAACGATTCACAATCCTCGACATGTCAAAATTGATGGGTCGTCGTCTGTCACTGGCGCTCAGCCGTGCAGGTTCGCTAGTGCTCTCTTGGAAAAGACGCGAGGAGCTGAGCGGCCGATGGAGGGCGAGTGAGGCGTTGCGGGGTCTTAATGAGGCGGTTTGTCTATTGGATAACATCAGGACCAATGTATTTGGACCAGCAAGCGACAGAATATCGTTCGGCATACTGCACTCCCGGGAGAAGACCCTCTCCGGTCTTTGCGCTGGTGATTACATTGTGGTGATTTGAGTAGGCAGACCATCTTGTACAATTCTGTGTCCTGCATAATCCGTTGCCGACAATGTACTCATTTTCTCATACAGGGGCTTGCGCAAGACCCTGTTTTTTCAGCGCTTCCCTCTCCCGCTTCTCCATATGCTTGGCATACCGATTGCGTTACAACCCACTCGACTTCGGTTGAACCGATGGAGGCCTGATATGGCAGCTAGACAAGGTGTTGGAATCCTCCTCATGCTCGTTATTGTTTTCTCTGCAGGTCAGCCATTTGCCGCCCCTGCGCAGCGTCAGGATGCACCTCGTCATCTCTATGATCGCATCATGGAGGAATTCAAACACCGCGACTACGAAGCGGCAATGGCCGGTTTTCGCCTTTTCATTGAGCTCCACGGTCAATCCGCACTGGCAGCCAACGCGCAATACTGGATTGGAGAATGCCAGTTTCGTACTCGGCGATATCAGGACGCCTTACAGTCCTTCTACGACGTCGTGTCCAATTACCCGCTCAGCCCAAAGTTGGCCGCCTCGACTCTCAAGCTGGGCCAGACCTATATCAAACTGAGAGATCAAGAGAAGGCCCGTCTGATGTTCGATCGTGTTATCGATCAATATCCGGAAAGTCCCGAAGCAGAAGTTGCGCGCAAGGCGGTTGAAGCGCTGTCCCCCAGCGAAGAGCCCTCCACATCGTCGCCGTAGCTCCAACCTGATCAATCAAAAGTTTGCTGGCTCGGAAGGAAGAGGTACCCGCAGAGCGATCAAGGCAAGAAATCCCGGTGAAGATACCTCCCCACCATTATTACAACACCCGCCTCGTTGGGCAGCTCGATTGGTACAGAGCTTAATCGTCTGCAGTGATTTCCAGTCGAGTGGCTAGATGTGCGAGAGGGTACGTCTTCTTGGCCTGAAGCTTCCTCAGTTTGATCCCTGCCGTATCAAGCAAGGACTCGATGATTTGTTGTGATTCCACCTGGTGGAGTTCAGGGGATTGAGGTTCAATCTGCACCACCTGTTCAACTTGACGTGATCCTGGGTGCACCAACGCAAAGTCAACCCGCTTCAGGGCAAGATGACGGAGGACCTGGACCCGTTCCTTCCCCCCCGCATCGACCGTGAGAAATGAGCCGAGCGGCACCTTGGCAAAGACAAGATAGCGTTCTTGGACGACCATTCGCAGGAGGTTATAGAGCGCCACTTCGTCTTCGGCCAAGAGCGGAGTCGGGCTGAGGGTGACATCAGAAGGCATCATACTGCGCGACACCTCTTTCTTGCTTCGGCGCGCTCGCCTTCGATACCACCAGATACCGAAGATGATCAAGGTGAGGACCGTCACAAGCAGTAGAAGCTTCATCGTCGTTTACTTTCTCCGTCGACCTGGATGTAATCGCTCATACCATCCCGGCCCACTTGGAACAATACACCCCAACAGCCTGGGAGACGCTGCGCCTGTCACCGCCGGAACGTTCCCGCACTGCTCCATCACCGTTTGATAGGCCAATATCGCGAAGGCCACCGACTCCAGCGCTTTACTATCCCAGCCGTGCGCCTCAAAGGTGGTGACCGGAACCGGAGCAAACACAGCCTTCAGATGTTCCATAATTGCCCGGTTTTTCACTCCGCCTCCGCCGACGATCACTTCGTCGATTCCACCTTTAACCCAGCGCCGTGCCGTGCCGACGGCCTCAGCAGTCCATCGTGTACAGGTGGCCAACAGATCCTCGACCGATAGTTTGCGCGCCTGCGGCCAGCTAAGTAACTCCGTCTGCATGGCCTCCCCAAACATTTCCCGACCGGTCGATTTGGGAGGCGCCTGAGAGAGATATGGATAGGCCAACAGTTTGGCCAACAATCTTGAATCGACCCGACCCTTGGCCGCGAGGCGTCCATCGCGGTCCATGGTAAAACGGCCATTCGTGCTCCGGAACATAATGCCATCCAGGACCATATTGGCCGGACCCGTGTCAAATGCCATCAACCCGTCCCCTCCGGCTCCACGCGGCAGGTAGGTGACATTGCTGATCCCCCCAAGGTTGACAATGAGTCGCCCTCGGCGGTGATGTTGAAACAGCAAGGCATGGATACCAGGCGTCAGCGGCGCTCCCTGTCCACCAGCGGCAATATCGCGGGGGCGAAAATTGGCGACCGTTGTAATTCCAGTCCTCTCAGCAATCACCGCGGGCTCGCCAATTTGGAGGGTAGACCGGATCGCCCCAACCCGCGTATCCTTAATTCCATTCGGCAAATGGTGCACAGTCTGGCCATGAGACCCAATAAGATCAACCTCTTCTGTTGTTAACTGAGCGGCTCGAATCGCTCCCAGCGCGGCATCAGCGAACCATTCCCCCAGAAGCGCATTCAGATGGCACAGATCGGCGACCGTCCCTGATACCGATGCGGAGAGAAGTCGCTGTTGGAGCGAGCGCGGATAGGGAAGCGAATAAAATGCTCCCATCTCCACCTCAAGTCGAGTTGCTTTCCGAACAATTGACACTAATGCAGCATCAACGCCATCGGCAGACGTTCCCGACATGAGCCCAACGACCTTCATGAGCGATATCCTTTCCTGACCATACCACGTCTCATGGGCTGTGTGCGCTACGCTAATCGAACTCACGAAGATGGTCAAGGAGACGAATGGCCAGGGCCAATCAAGAGATTGCAAAAACCTGCGAGTGTGGTTCTGGATTTGCTCGGTTCTCGACCATATGATCAAGTTGCCGCCTCATCCCGACACGGACTGTGCCGTTCTTGATGGGCACGCTCAAGATAGCGTTGACAGAGCGAAAACCTGGATGATACGGTCGCCGCCGATGTTTCCTACCACCTATACATGCAGGTTGGGTATTCGGTTTTCTCTCCTGATGCTCGCTCTATGTTCTGCCGTCTCCATCTCCGCAACCGACGCTCGTGAGCCAATTCCTATCGTCGTCACCATTCCCGTCTTAAAAGACCTGACCGAACAGGTCGGTGGTCCGTTTGTACAGGTGAAGTCTTTGCTGAGCGGTTATGAAAACGAACATACCTACTCACCAAAACCCAGTGATTTGGTCGCAGTCCGCAAGGCTCAGCTCCTGTTCGAAGTCGGCCTTGGGCTTGAAGTCTGGGTCACGTCGTTGGTGAAAAATGCCGGAAGTGCCAGGTTGCGCGTCATCACAACATCCCAGGACGTCGAGCTTCTTCCTGACGATGGGGAGATCCACGAAGAAAGCCATCCGGGCACGCATGGCGCCGAATCTGGAGGAAATCCACATATTTGGTTGGATCCCGTGAATGTCAGCATCATGCTGCGCCACATCACCCGAGCCCTCATCGACGTTGATCCGGTTCATGCAGCCGATTTTCAAGCGAATCAGGACGCCTATCTGCAACGACTCGCGCAAGTACAACAGGAGCTGATGAAGCGTACTCAACGCCTCTCGGACCGGCGTTTCATCGCACATCATCCGGCTTGGCCCTACCTCGCCAAGCGATTTAGCCTTCAGATCGTCGACACGATCCACACCCAGTCAGGCATAGAACCCTCCGCCCTTCACCTTCAGCAGTTGATTGCGAAGATTAACAGCCATCATATTCGGGTCATCGCCTCAGAGATTCAGCTGAGCCAACGGCTTCCAGAACTGCTGTCACGAGACACCAAAGCACGTGTAGTTGTGCTGACCACGATGCCGGGTGGAATTCCGGGAACTGACAGTTACCTCGACATGCTTCGTTACAATGTGCTCCAATTAGTTGGCGCGTTGGAATCCACCTAGCAACCGCTCATGAAATCCATTCATGCCTCCGGAGGGAACAGAGGGATCCGTGTCTACCGGTCGTAGTCCGATCATCCGTTTCGATCATGCGTCCTTCGGTTTTCCAGGGCTGATTGCGCTCAAGGATATTTCCCTGCCCATTTACGACGGCGAGTTCGTTGGCGTGATCGGTCCAAACGGATCAGGCAAAACAACACTTTGCCGCGCCGTGTTGGGATTGCTTCCTCCAATGGAAGGGCATCTTCATATCTTTGATTGTGCCTGCAGTGAACTCCGCTGCCACCACCGGGCCCAGATCGGATACCTTCCGCAAAAGGGAGTGGTTGATCGAAATTTTCCCGTCACAGTTCTCGAGACAGTCATGATGGGCCGTTATGGAGCACTAGGGCTTCTGAAGCGGCCAGGGATGAAGGATCGTCACATCGCCATGGAAGCCCTCACCCAGGTCGGCATGGAGTCGCACAAAGATACGGCGCTCGGCCATCTATCGGGCGGGCAGCAGCAGCGAGTCTTTATCGCGAGGGCATTGGCACAGCAACCCAAAGTGCTCATCCTTGATGAGCCCACAACCGGATTGGATATCACCATGCAGCACAACGTCATTGAGCTCGTCCAGCATCTTCATGACGAACTCAAGCTGACGGTGTTGCTCATCACGCATGATATTAATATGATCCGGTCGAGAGTGGATCGACTCGTGCTCCTCAAAACCAGGCTCTACGCCGCCGGCCCTCCAGCCGAAGTTCTCAAGCCGGAGATCCTTCACCAAGTCTACGGGAAAGAGCTTGTGATTACCGAGAAAGACCTCGTCATCGTCGAAGACTACCATCATCACCACTAAGAACAACGACTCATCATGCTCGATCTTCTCGCCTACGATTTCATGCAACGCTCCCTCCTCGCTGCAGCGATGGTCGGTGGGCTCTGTTCGATCATCGGTGTGTTTGTGGTCCTACGGGGACTGGCCTTCGTCGGTGCGGGAACGTCCCATGCCGCATTTGCAGGTGTAGCGCTTGGCTACCTGATGGGCTGGCCACCACTGCTACTGGCGATTGTCTTTGGCTTAGCGACAGTTTGGATCACCGGCTGGGTTGAAGAGCGCGGCAGGATGAAGCTGGATGTCTCCATCGGCATTCTGTACACGACGACCATGGCACTGGGCATCCTCTTTATCGGACTGATGAAGAGCTATAATGCAGAGGTCTACGGCTATCTCTTCGGCAGCGTGCTCTCCGTCACGCCTGAAGAGCTGCGTATCATCGGTGCGTTGAGCGTGCTGGTGTTGAGCTTGCTGCTCCTGTTTGCCAAAGAACTCTATTTCATTGCGTTCGATCAGGAAATGGCCGAAGCTTCCGGCGTTCCGGCTCGGCAAATGTTTTTTCTGTTGCTGACTCTCGTTGCACTCACCGTCGTTGTCTCGCTCAAGACAGTGGGGGCCATTCTCGTCTTCGCCATGATTCTGATTCCGGCTTCGACGGCCTATCAACTCACACATAGCCTGAGGACCTTGACGCTGTATTCTGCATTCTTCGGAATCACAACCTCGGTCGTAGGAGTCTCTGATTTCCGCCATCTGGGACGTTCCCTCAGGGCCGGCGATTGCGCTGTCGGCGACCGCCATATTCTTTGCGGCGGTTCTCTCCACCTAAGCGAGTAAAGACGCACAGGAGTCGTTCACTCTCATTAGCCACCTGTAACTCCATGAAGTACTGCCATAATCAATGGATGTATGCTGAGTTGTCCAAGGATTGGGTAGTTGTCGTATCGACAGTGTCATCAAACGCCAGTACTGCACGGGTCTTCCCGGCTTAACAGCTCAAGGGATTTTCTTTCACGAGGGGAACGGAGGTGTGGGGATGCGTGGGCAATGGATCAAGGAACTCGCTCAAGACAGTGGGGGCCATTCTCGTCTTCGCCATGATTCTGATTCCGGCTTCGACGGCCTATCAACTCACACATAGCCTGAGGACCTTGACGCTGTATTCTGCATTCTTCGGAATCACAACCTCGGTCGTAGGAGTCTTGATTTCCGCCATCTGGGACGTTCCCTCAGGGCCGGCGATTGTGCTGTTGGCGACCGCCATATTCTTTGCGGCGGTTCTCTTCTCACCTAAGCGAGTAAGACGCACAGGAGTCGTTCACTCTCATTAGCCACCGTGTTATGCTCCATGAAGTACTGCCATCATCAATGGTGGCCGCCATGCTGTTCATTGTATTGTTCTCACTGTTTCCCTTTTCCACGACCGCTTCCGCGCAAGAGTTTGGAGGAATTGAGGCCGGCAGGGTGGTACTTGGCTTTCGTGCCGGATTCGCACCACTGACCCAACAGCTGTCGGAAGGCAGGTCTACTTCAATTGGTCCGCTGGTGAACTTCCAAGCGATGTACAGCCTCAATACCTGGTTCTTGGTGGGCATGATGCTCGAGTGGGAGCGCCATGGAGTGAGCGTGGAACAGCCGGACGTGGACCTTGGGCACCAGGATACCGTTTCGGTTCTACCGACCATCGAAATACGCCCAGCCAGGTCAGGTCCGCTCAGCCCCTATGTGAATATGAGCTTCGGCGTCAACGTGAACAGCTTTGGCGAGGAGACCGCAGTTCGGATTAGCCCGAGTAATACCTTCGCCTGGCGATTGGGGTGGGGCACTGATTACAAACTCAACGAACGGTTCGCCCTTAACGTGGAGTGGGCCTATAAGCGGAACGATGGGCATACGACCGGCACCGGTGGCCGGAACAACGATTGGAACGCCTCTTCCTTTGGGTTCTTATTTGGTGGGAAGATGTTCTTCTAAGCGCGAAACTAGACCGGAGCTGACGGCAGGATCTGCTCTCATCACCGAGTAAAAGACTGCAGCATTCTTATCGGTCGTTCTTATTCGGATCGACTGTTCTTGCTTCGGCTCCAGACCATACCAGTCTGTTCTTTGGAACTGAAGCCGAGTCGCTCATAGAAACCTGGGCGTCTGGTACAAAGCCAAAACAGTTCGACCCGTTGCAGTTGAGGGTGATGAAGAATTCGTTTGACGATCTCTGTGCCAATCCCCTGCCCTTGATAGGCCCGATCGACAATCACATCCCAAATCGTCGCCCGATAGACAAAATCCGTGAGGACGCGTCCAAATCCAATCAGTCGCTCGCTATCCCGGGCACAAATGGCGAGATCCGTATGCTCAAGCATTTCCTTTGCGTCAGCCAGGGTTCGATCCTTCGCCCATGGAGCCTGTTGAAAGAGTCCAAGAAGCTGTGCCGCTTCGGGAAGTTCATGATGAGAATAGGTGACAGCAGGCTTGAGGGTTGGAGGCATCTTATACTACAGTATCCCTCGGATTGATCTGGAGTGTACGAGGAAACCAATGTCAACGCAAGTCCGTACCTGTTCCAAATGCTTCCAACTCATGTGGTTACGAGCGGAAGAGTACGAGATACTCGACGCTGAAACGGTTCGTGCGAAGTGCCCCCACTGTGGGACCCTTGCGCGATTCAAGCTGGTCACGACCGGATCCAATGCGTTAGGACCAAAGATGGGGCACTAGCCACGTTGACGAGTTTTCAGTCGTGAGTGTTGAGGTATGAGTTGAGCTTCTCAGAAAAACTAAGAACTCAGCACCCATAACTCACCATTGCCCCCTACAAGCCTCTACCCGTTTCTGCTAATTCCGGCTGGTTGCCGGGAAGCACTTTCCGGAGGGCCACGCGGTATTCCGTGAGTCGCTTCTCGTCCGCTCGTCTGACTTCAATCTCTTCATCCCGTTGCATGCGTTCAAGCTGGTCGATTACGGTCAGGAGCGCTTGGACGGTGCCGATCAGATTCCCCTGCTCGAAGGCTTCCAAAGAACAGACAAATGATTCATTGAGGCCCTTGTATGGAGTGCCTGCACTTTGACGTTGTGTTCGTGTGACAATCACCTCATAGCTGTCCATCGCCTCCGCGGAAGGTTTCACGCCGGACGGCACGGCCTTCAAATGCACGAACGAGGGAAGGATCGCGGCATAGGCTTTAACATGGGCGGTGAGACCACCTATGGCATCCAACACCTCTGCGGTCAGCATAGCTCCTCGTCGGCTGTTCCTACAGTCCTTGGCCCAGCGGGCATTTGAGCCCCCGGTGCAATCAGATGCTCGAGCGCATGAATCACGCGCTCCATATCGGCAGGGAAGGGTCTCGTGAATTCCTCTCTGGCCGCTGAAGTGGGATGGGTAAAGCCCAGCGTCCTGGCATGAAGCATCACCCGTGGGATCTCAATGTCCGCCAGGACCATCACTTTGTTGCCGCCATAGGTGCGATCGCCCAGAATGGGATGACCCAGTGAGGTCAGATGCACCCGCAACTGGTGCGTCCTTCCGGTTTGCGGGTAGAGCAAGACATGTGCGGCCATCTTACCATACCGCCGGGTCACCACATATTCTGTTACAGATTCCTTGGGACTCGTCGTTCGTGATGAGAACTTCTTTCGGTCTTTACTATCTCGACCAATGGCCAGATCAATCACTCCTCGTCCCTTTTTGGGAACCCCCCAGACCAGCGCTTCATAGACTCTGGTAAT
>JAMXAU010000194.1 GCA_024281365.1 Nitrospira sp. | reverse complement strand
GACAACAATTTCTTTCGAGCCAGCCGGTCCAATGACCCAAGCGTGCTTCGATCGAGCAAGACCGGCACCTTTCGCCCGGCCAAGACCTGAATGGTCTGCACGAAAAATTCGATCTCCCGAATGCCCCCTGTTCCCAACTTGACATTCCGTTGTCCGTGACCACGGTCGGTCATTTTGGCATCGATCATATCTTTCACCGCACGTACGTCTTGCACGATCGCCACCGCCTGATCGTGGTCCAGCTTCCCCTCCACCCCCAAGACAAACGGCTTGACCATCTTGAGAAACGCCTGCCCGACTGCCTGCGATCCGGCAACCGGCGCAGCCTTCAGCAGAGCCAGCCGTTCCCAGACCTGTCCACGGACGGCATAATACCGCTGATATTCATCGAGTGATCGAGCAAGCTGCCCGATCGATCCTTCCGCACGTAACCGCAAATCGACTCGAAAGATGTGACCTTCTCTCGTGGGCTCAGACAAGACACGCGTTAATTCCCGGGCGAGAATCTCAAAGTATTCTTCATTGGAAATACCGACGCCAGGGGGGGCAGGAGCCCGCCCACCTTTTAAGGCTCTGGTTTCACCACCATGCGCCTCATAGAGGTAGATCAGATCGACATCGGAACTGTAGTTCAGCTCATGTCCGCCGAGCTTGCCCATCCCAATAACGGTGAACCCGGTCTCCACCCATCGCTTTGTTTTAGCCTGATGCATCGGCACGCCATATTGCTGGCGAAGATCAGCATCAATGATTTCGTAGGCCGTATGGATCAGCACACAGGCCAGGTCTGACAATGAGGCCGTCGTCTCCGGCACGGTGGCAAGCTTGAGCAGATCCCGAACGCCGATGCGCAACATCTCCCGCCTGCGAAAACGACGGAGAGCATCCAGTTTTGTTTCCTTCGCCGTCAGGTGCCCGATGCTCTCTCGAAGCGCCCGCTCAAGTCCTTTCCGTGTCGGCGCGCGCGAGAGCACCTCTTCTTCGGCCAGCCAATAGACCAACATGGGATCTCGGATGAGCGTAAAGGCCAAGGCATCGCTGTTGCCGAAAATCGCACACAGCAGATCTAGCATGCGCGGCCACGTTCGCAGGTAGTCGAGCAATGACGCACGCGAGACGCTCCCGAACAGCCGCTCCCAATGATTCAATGCCTGGTCCGGATCGGCTGTCCGTGAGATGGCTTCCAGTAACATCGGGAGGATCTCCGCCAGTCGATTGCGCTGGAGAGGATCACCGGCCATCGCATCCAGATTACGGTCCGCCAGATCAAAATCCCGCAGGCCATAGGCGGATAGGATAGCTCGTACCTGCTCGCTATTCCGCTTGGGCGCAAGCAAAACCGGCGTTGGATCCGGTCCGCCAGATCCCCTCCCTCGAACTGATACTCGTGGCATGTCGCTCTTCTCAGACTGCCGTTTCACGCTTCACGCCTCACACTTCACGACCTCCGCGCATAGCGCGGCATTATACTGACAGGTTTCTCTACGCACAATGAAACCGTTCGGGTATACTGACGGTCATGCCAGATCGCGTCACACTACTCAACGCCGTCCATCCGCTGTGCCCTGATGTGCCATCCGATCTTCTGCAGGATTTCTTCGCCCGTCTGGATCAGGAATACTTCCAACGGTTCGCTCCTCCAACAATCGCCGAACACGTCCGACTGACGGCCCGACTGACGCCGGAACACCTCTGCGAGGTGGCGTTCGCCGAACAGCCGGACCAACGCTGTGTCATCACGATCGTCGCGTACGACTACTTCTCGGAATTCGCGATGATTTGCGGATTGCTGTCAGCCTTTGGGTTGAACATTGAGGAAGGCGACATTTACACATTTGCGGAGAAAACCGCTCCATTATCCTCTCGCACCACTTGGAGCGAGTACGGACCGCGCATCCGTCTCAAAGCCACCCCAGGTTTGACCCAGAAAAAGATCGTTGATGTATTCCGTGTGCATCCAGTCCCAGGGGTGGAGTTAGGAAGGGAGCAACAACATCAGCTGGCAGATACGCTCTCCTCAGTGATCACCCTGCTGGACAAAGGACAGTTTGAGGAGGCGCGCTTCGCTGTGAACCGCCGTCTCGTGGAACAGCTCGGCAAACGCCGTGGCTCGTTCAGCGGTCTGCTCCATCCCGTGCAGATCACCTTCGACAACGGCCAATCACCCGTTGACACGGTCATGGACATCCGGTCGGACGATACACCGGCCTTCTTGTACGCCTTTGCCAATGCCCTCGCGATGCGGAACGTGTACATCTCAAAAGCACAGTTCGACGTTGAAAACGGGAAGATTCATGATCGCTTTTATGTCCGCAACCGGCACGGCCAGAAGCTCACCGATGCGGCTGACCAACAACAGTTGCGCCTCACGGCCGTCCTCATCAAACAATTTACCCATGCCCTGACCTGGGCGCCGGATCCGACCAAGGCGTTAGAAGCCTTCGACCAATTCCTCGACCTGACGGTTCAGCAAACGAAAGGAAAGGCTCAGCAGGAAGCCTTGGCCTTTCTCAGCGACAAAAAGACCTTTCCCCTGCTCGCCCGTCTGCTCGGCGCCAGCGACTTTCTGTGGGAAGACTTTCTCCGTCGCCAACACAGTAATCTTTTACCCCTACTGCAAGACTACCGGGATGCTCCCCTCATTACTCCGAGGGCCACGCTTCGCAAAGAACTTGATCGTCTAGTCAACCGCGCCAAATCCGATGAGGATCGGAAAGCCGCACTGAACAGTTTCAAAGATCGCGAGATGTTTCGTATCGACATGAAACACATTGTCGAGCCGGACACAGCCCTGCCGGATTTCTCCGCTGCCCTGACACAACTGGCTGAAGCCATTCTCGATCGAAGCTTAAAGGACTGCCAAACCAAACTGAACAAACAGTATGGCCCGCCACGCTTAGCCAATAAGAAGCCCTGCCCGTTCACCGTCCTCGGCTTGGGAAAATTCGGAGGGAGAGAGCTGGGCTATGCCTCTGACATCGAGGTTTTGTTCGTCTATGGCGATGCCGGACGGACCGGCGGGAAACACCCCATCGACAACAGCGAATACTTTGAGCGGCTGGGGTACGAGCTCCTGCAATGGATCGAAGCAAAACAAGAAGGCATCTTCCATGTGGATGTCCGCCTTCGGCCTCATGGAGGAAAAGGCTCGCTGACGAACCCCTTCGATGAAATCGCCAAATACTATAGCGACCAAGGGCTGGCCGCACCGTTTGAACGCCAGTCGCTGATCAAACTGCGCCATGTCGCCGGTGATGCGGAGCTCGGGAAGCGAGTTGAAACCCACCGCGACCACTATGTCTACGGCAGCAAACCTTTGGATCCGAATATTGTTCTCGATGCGCGCCGTCAACAGCTGAAACAGCTCGTGGAACGAGGCACGGTGAATTTGAAGCACAGCCAAGGCGGTATTGTTGACATCGAGTACGCCGTCCAATATCTCCAGATCAAGCACGGATCTCGCCTCCCCATCTTACGGACCCCCAACACCATGCA
>JAMXAU010000009.1 GCA_024281365.1 Nitrospira sp. | reverse complement strand
CCCGCACCCGGGTGGTCCGTAGAGCAAAAACCCCTTCGGTTGAGAAAACTTGAACCGTTCGAACGTCTCCGCATGCACCAGAGGATATTCAATCGCCTTGCGAATCGCAGCGATGGCCTCGTTCTGTCCTCCGATCTGTTCCCACGTGACCGTGGGTGTTTCATCCAGAACATGGCGACCGGCCTTCCGATCCACCAGTTTCTCAAGGGCTATACGGAGACTGGGGTCGATTCGAATGTGGTCCCCCGCACTGAGCTCGACACTGAGCAAATCCGTCGAACGCTGCAAAATCAACGACTGCCGGCCCATATCCTGTTCAAACCGCAACCGGCCGTCCGGTAACGTTTCAGCCAGTTTCAAAATGGGCCCGTTCCGATCGTATCCCAAGGTCCGAATAACCGCATAGGCTTCATTGACCAAGATCTGGGTGCCGATCCGCAGATCGGCATCAGCCACGCGAGGATCCACGTTGGCATAATACTCCGCCCCACCGACGACGATACGGGCGAGACCCGGAGCCGGAATCTCAAGCAAGGTGCCGATCCGATTGGCTGGCGCTGTGAGCTTGGCCACGACCTCACTCACCTTCTTGAACTCTAACTCACGTTGCTGAGAAGCAGTTTGAGACAGCATCACGGCATGCCGCAGCTTGTACAGCAGCCTTTGCCGAGGATCACCATCTGAGAAAGAGGCGAGACACTGTTCAATCAACTCGAGCGGATCCGTCCCGGTCTTCACCGACGGCTCATCGCTCCTGTCATGCTGCGTCTCCTGATCAAAAGAACTACGATCACCCATAGACAGTCCTTTACCAAACAGAATTGAGTAATCCTACCATACACATGTTGCGAATTGCCGCCACGCTAGTTGACGGCCTGTAGCGTGACCGACACCTTTTCGCGCCGGTTGCCACGGAGGATTTCCACGGTGACGTGGTCACCGATCTTGTGCTCTTCCATCGCATCCATAAGGTCATCAATGGTGGTCACAGTTTTTCCGGAGACTGCGACAAGAATGTCACCGAGTTGAATTTGTCCCGTCATCGTTTCGCGGGCCCCCTTCAGGCCGGCGCGGTCCGCAGCACCCCCACGCGTCACCTTGCCGATGATCACCCCTTTGATTCCCCATCGCTTCGCCATCGCATCCGGGACCAGCGAGACCCCCAGTCCAGGACGGATAAGCTTCCCGTGCTTGATGAGTTCAGGAACGATACGATTGACTGTATCGACCGGAACCGCAAACCCAATACCGGCATAGGCCCCACTCGGACTCACAATCTGCGTATTGACACCAATCAGCCGCCCGGCGCTATCAAGCAAGGGCCCACCAGAGTTGCCAGGATTGATCGCGGCGTCCGTCTGAACCACCCCTTCAATCGTTCGATTGGACATTGATTTGATGGTCCGGCCCAAGGCACTGACGACGCCCGTAGTCAAGGTGTGATCGAGCCCAAACGGATTTCCGATCGCCAGCACTTTTTGTCCAACTCGCAAATCATGAGAGGAGCCGATCACCATCGGCTCCAACTGGCCGTCCGAAACTTGTATCTGAAGCACCGCCAGATCGTGATCGGGATCGGCCCCAACCAACTTAGCCTGGTGTTCACTCCGATCCGCCAAGGTCACCTTGATCGCATCAGCTCCATAGATGACATGAAAGTTCGTGACGATATGCCCTTGCTTGCTCCAAATGAACCCGGATCCTGATCCCTGCGGCACTTCCATAACATTGAGGGACCAAATGTCCTGCTGGATGGCGGTATTGGCGATGAACACCACGGACTTCGTCGCTCGCTCAAAGACCGTGATCGTCGTTCGCTCATCGGCACCAAGCTCCAGGGGTGCAGGCGTCACAGCGCGCGGTCTTCCTTCAGGGCCGTCATAGACGGCTCCCAACGGCTTGCCCCAGTCCGCCGCAACCACTGTTGAACTCAGTAAGAAAGTGACGAGAAACAGGCAAGAATATCCACGCGGGCTATTCACCTAATACCTGCAGGACCAGTTCACGGGTTCGCGCACGCGTGTCAAAATCCACGAGCACGACCTGCTGCCAAGTTCCAAGCAACAGCGATCCGGCAGTAAACGGAATCGTGACGGAAGGCCCTTGCAGTTGCCCTCGAAGGTGACTGTGACCGTTGTCTTCTCCCGGATTGACCGTATTATGTCGCCAGCGGGGATCTGCCGGGATGAGACGGTCCCAAAACGCGTGTGTGTCGGCGCGGATCCCTGGTTCATCCTCAATGATCATCACAGACGCAGTCGTGTGCTTAACAAAGACCGTCACAATTCCTGCCTGAAGCTTCGCCTCTGCCACGGCAGCGGCAACGGACTTGGTAACATTTTCGATCTGAGTCCCCCCGGCCATTTGAATTGTCAGCGTTACAGTCCGAACGGCCATCAGATCCTCCTAGGCGGTAAGATTGCGGAGGTACCGGCGGTCATGCCGAGTCAGCGGTTCACCTCGCGCTGCCTCAAGAATCGAGTCAAAGGCCCCTTCGGCCGTCAAGCCTCGCACAGCAGCGACAACCTCGTCACTGAGGATCCCCTCTTGCTCCAACTTATCCAGATACGCAAACGCCTCTGCCAAGCTCTCTTTGCTCCTGGCATAATAGTCACGTCCTCGACGCTGGTTACTGTAGGCCTCAAATTGCTCACAGGCCACAAGGACTTCCGCTAATTGTTTCACCCATGATGGTGCCTTGGCTAACCGTTCCGGGTAATAGTAGTACAGCATCACCTGCTGCATCCACGGTTGCCAGCTCACCCCCAGCTTCGTGAACGTCGGCCTCACCGCCCGCAACCGTCTAGCCAGGCGCCTGGCATACCCCAACCTCATCTCAACCTGCTCGATCGCCCAGCGATCCAGCAGTACTCCCGCAGCCGCAAGGTCCTTTCGATAGCGCGACACGAAGGCCTCCGTCTCACGACCATACCTTGTATGCGGATGAACGGCTCGCCATTCACGAGGTCTCGTGGGAATGCCCCGTTGTTTCGCCCACGACCAGATCGTGCCAAAGAGTCGTCGATCCAGACCCGCACGGCCGAGGTCGTGCAGCAGGCAGGCCACATGATAGAGCCGGACCCGATCTTCAGGATGTCCCAACCGCACGGCGACAGCCACACACATCGTCGCTGTCCTCACGGCATGGGGACGGTCGTAGCCACGGATGATTCGATCTTGGTGAAGGGGATGAGGATAGTCGTAAAGGATCATCAAGGCTTTCACGAGCGAGCGTGAAAGCCCTGGCGCCTGCAATCGGGAAGAGACGAATTGTGCCATGCCTGATAGATACACCCACGGGATAATGCAGATGCTGGGGAGAATATCGTCGGAAGGAAGAAACTGTCAAGGCGACTTCGAAGAGGAATCGGCTCGCTCAATACTTCCCGGTCTGTTATGCTCGGACCATACTCACCAGTGAACGGTACCAGAATGATGAGTTGGTTACGACGCGGTGGGCTCATCGGGATTGCCCTCATGGTAACGGCACCAATGGACACCTTCGCCGCTTCCCCGGATCAGCTGACAGATCTCACCGGGCGAGTCCAGGTTCTGGTGACGTTGAAAAGCCGAGATAACTTTTCCAGTGAATACCGGTATGACATCAGTGTCAGAAACCTTTCACCGGATACGATCACCGGCGATTCTTTGGTAATCGTCCTCGACAAGATCACCAATCTCGCAGGTGAGGACCACGAAGCATTGACGGGGGAATCATTCCTGAAGCGATTCGATGTCCTGGACCAAGACGGCCAGACTGGTGACGGGAAACCCTACTTTCATATCCCGCCGGGATCCGCGCCAGACCTCACTCCACAATCAGACAGCCTGCCTGCCAGCATACGCATCAGAAATAGAGACTATGTCGCAGTGTTTACCCCGTCGTTTAAGGTCTTTGGACAAAAACGGGTGTTGCCCGACGCAAAGCGTCCGGGAGGCTCACTCTCCACCCCTGCTCCCCCGGAACCTGCCGCAGCTGCCAACCGCAAGACCCTCGATATGCTGATTCAGCTGCTGATCAAGAAAGGAGTCCTGACGGAAGAGGAGTGGAAGAAAGCCACCAAGCCGTGAGTGAGTCACCCTGTACAGCCTGTATGGGCACTTGGCCCCGTCCAGACCATTTTCTTGAAGATCTTGGATTGTCCAAAGCCTATCTGCACGAAGACCAGTTCTTCCCTGGATGGACGGTGCTGGTCTTTCACCGGCATGTCACTGAACTGTTCCAATTAGCGCCACCCGAACGTGTTCAGCTGATCGAAGAAGTCAGCCGTGTAGCCGGCGCCTTATCCGAGATCTACCACGCGAAGAAGATCAACTATGAACTCTTAGGGAATCAGCTCCCCCACATCCATTGGCATGTGATTCCTAGACTGCCGGATGATCCAGCCCCACTGGAACCGGTGTGGCGCGTACCACATCCCCCTGTCCATCTCACAGGGGCAACGCTTCAACACACAATCGATCGTGTACGATCCGCTCTTCGAGGAAACGGGTAACCCGCACTTGATCTTATAACGGTTAGGCATGAATGAGGTGGACCGGACCAGCGATCATGTCTACAAATAGAATCCGATCTGTCATAGACATGCGACTGTGCATCAGGGCTCTTTAAAATCCTCGCTAGAGCCATCTTTCCTTCAGGCACCTCTTGACAGATACAGAACAACGCTCCAGGGAAAGAGAAAGCCATCCCCAGAAAACATCACAACCTGTGGATATCCAGTCAGCAGACTGGGAATAGTATGGACATCTGCCTCATGAAGGGGATAACTCCTGGCAAGTTTCTAGGAATGCGCAAGAAACTCACAAACTACTCATTGAACCACTATTCCTAGGGGTTCGATTGCGAAAAGGCGGATGCTTAAATAATAGGCACTTTGATGATTTTACGCGTGATTCGCACTCTCCCGACCTGATTGCAAGACTTACACACAAGGTTATACACAGAAGATGGGGAGTACGGATGTTCACCCTCATTAACTTCTAGCGAGAGCCCAAGCTTGGAACCGGTAAGAAACTTAGAGCGACGTGCAGACAGCAGACGACACACGGAGCACCGCTTCTTGGTGAAAGCGAGTTTTGTAGGAAGAGAGAAACGTCCCGCATCGCCTTGTCTGTAATAGCATTGCCTGGATGGATCAGACTGAGAATATAGGTCGGTTCGTTCACCATCACGCCTGGCGCCGCCCGCCATTGACCCGACGCCTGCCAGACGGAAAGTCCTTCAGGAAACCGCGGTGTCACCGTGTCAGTGAGAAATCTTGTCCAATCTTCCGGTGTGACTGAACTCGACGGTGTGTCGGTTCCGAAATAGACCACCTCTTGAACAGCACGTTGCCCGCCATCACCACAAGCAAACCCACTCATCGTCCGGCAACTCGAGAGTACGATACAAAGGAGAAGACCCAGAGGGCCCCCACCAGCTCTCCAGAAAACAACCAGCTTTCTCTCAAACCTCCTGTCCTCTCGATCTGGCAACACAGCCACTCCGGTTGAACACCGAGACCTCACTCCGGTCGGCTCTAACGATGTCCAACGACTGGGGGATACCCCGCACACGAATACGATCGCCAAAACAATGGCGCTTCTCCCGCTGAGCCAAAAGGAACGCCCCGCGTCTCTCCCAGAACCTCAAGCCTTCAGCCTACTCGGCGGTAGCGGGCATTCCAGGGCCGCTAATGTTTGCTCGGCTTGAGCAACGGCTTTTCGGAGCGTCTCCAGGTCTTCATCGGTGTTCCGCCTGTTGGAGAGACGCTTCACCACCTGAGCCGCTGCCTCTGCCAAGACCTGCAACGCCACCCTCACATCATCAGGCTCGGTAGATTTCCCGGCTGCAGCTGCACGGGCCATGGCCAGGCGACGCCGCGGTCCGACATACGGTTCTGGAGCGATTGGATTGTCCTTTTCGAGCTCTGGTCGTCTGAATATCATGACGGTTCTCCCATACGATCCGACCAATACCTAAACTCAGTTTTCATACGTACTTCTCCAGCCAACATCGCTGCGACAACATTCGGCGTTCATTCCTTCGATACTGAGTTCAAAGTTTCACCACCCACCGCCATGGAAATTTCCAGCCAGAGACCTGCAACCGCATGCTCATCAAAACCCAGTGCCCATCAATCCATTGGCGGTGTGACGCCAGGCTCATTCGACCTACCTGGGCAGATTTGGCTCCACCTGCCGAGGACTTGGTGCACGCAAGGAGCGCAGGCCGGTCACGATGGCCTCCAGTTCCGAACGCGCACCCGTTCTGTGCATTGTCTCATCGAGTAACGAGCGCAGCTCAACCCGCGCGTCACGCACACGTGTAACGCGAAACGTGAAACTGTAGTCCGGCAAATCGGCATCACTGCATACCTCGCCGCTGGGACAAGGGCTCAACACAACAGTCTCAATATGTTCATCACCGACATTCGGCAACACGGCTTCAAGATCCAAGGCGGAAAGATCGACCCGGGCACGACCAATAAAATCCGCACCACTTCCATCATCCGCACAATGAGGCCCGGCATGCAGACCCTTCCCGGGAGGCAATGTTTTGCAGAAACCAGTCCGCCACCCCACTACATCCTTTTCCCACAGCTCCACTCCAAAACTCAGTGGAGCAGGTTCACCGGCCTCATTGCAGACCGACGTCTTTCCCAAGACAACAATCCCCGGTCGTACTGCGACAACACAACTCCGAACTGGATCAAAGGAATAAAATTCTCCTGAATCGACACCACTAAGTTCAGCCGAAACGGTCCAGCCTTTTGAGTCTTCCGTCCCGACCATCACCTCATCACTCCCCCACCAATCCCAACCGGTTTCATTCCGTGCCTTGAATCCTACCGCCTCAAGCTTGTAACGTCGTTCCGTCCACTCAATGGCATCCCAAGCCACATCCTGCTCGACCACGGCTCGGACCTCCGAGGTCCCGGACGGCGACGCGGTCAGAGGCTCGTGCGCAAAGACATCGGCACCAAAGCACAAACATGCCGTCACACCCACACACCACGTCATCAATCGTCTCTGCAACACCATGAGGCTCCCCTTACCCGAAACTGTGATCACGCAACCCTTCCATTCTACTCAGCCGTATTCGCATCACCAGATCGACCTACTGATTTACAGAGTTGGTCGGACATAATCCATTGGCAATCATCGAACGCCAACACCACGTGAGGCTGTACGGAGGTGAGACTTAAATCGGGTGACCGTCCCGCCAACAGGTTGCGGGAGAACTATTCGGACAATCTCACGGCACCCTGACGCAGATGAAGAACTTGGACCTGGACAAGGTGATCAGACTCTGACCACCACCGTCACTCCGGCTGAACCTCGACAGACCATGCTCAACACCTGCCGGTCTTGGGCCCACAGCACCTCACCGCCTTCCCGTCTTCAATTTGGCGTAGAGAGAACAGCCTTTCTGCTCTCGGAGGTCGCAGGCTTTTCCATAATGCTTGAGGGCTTCCGTGTCATCTGATTTGACACCCCGTCCGACTTGATAGATCACCCCGAGATTGATACAACCCTTGGCGTCGCCATCGTCACAGGCCTTTCGGTAGAGCGTCGCTGCACGAACATCGTCCTGTTTAATTCCGTTGCCCGCCGCATACATCGAGCCGAGATTGGAGCAACCCCTTGCACTCCCGCCGTCACAGGCCTTCCGGTAGAAATCGGCGGCTTGGAAATCGTCCTGTGGGACCCCTGTCCCTTCGGCATACATCACGCCAAGATTGTAACAGCCTCGTGCATTTCCGCCGTCACAAGCCTTCCGGTAGAACTCGGCGGCTCGAATATCGTCCTGTTGGATTCCTGCTCCAGCTGCATACATCGCGGCAAGATTGTAGCACCCTCTCGCGTTCCCACTCTCACAGACTGTTTTGTAGAGATCGGCGGCCTGCACCTCATCCTGTTGCACTCCGGTTCCTGAGGCATACATCACGGCCAGATTGTAGCAACCCTTCATATTGCCAGCATCACAGGCCTTCCGAGTGAAATCGGACGCCTGCACATCATCCTGTTGAACGCCTGTTCCCTCGGCATACATCACCCCAAGGTTGTAACAACCCCGTGCATCTCCGCCATCACACGCTTTCCTCGAGAAGACCGCGGCTTGCACATCGTCCTGTGGAACACCCGTCCCCTCAGCGTACAATACCCCGAGATTAGAGCAGCTATTCGGATCACCGACCTCACAGGCTTTTCTGAACATGGCGGCAGCTCGTGACTCGTCTTGCTTCACCCCTTCACCCTTCATATGCAGTAAACCAAGCGCGTTACAGGCAGCCGGTGTCCCTCGCTCACAGGCAGCCTTCAGCTGCTGTGGTTGGTCGGCTGCCGCTGCGGGACACATCCCGACCAAGACCAGCACTCCAACGATTAGGCAGACAGGAAGAAACGCACGAACCACCATGGCAGACCCTCCGAAAACGCAGAACAAGGTGAGCGGGCGCAGTCTAGCGAGATTCACCGCCCAGATTCAAGGCAGGAGCGAGTGCCTCAATGTGCATCAGTATGGTGCATCAACTTTGTTGCGGTCGTGCCCTCCAATCCACGAATAGGTTGCGACAATATTGATAAGAAACGTATGAGCCCTCACCCTGCAGACGATCGTCCCCATTCGGATTCCAGATCGTCCACGTCGAGAGCGCGACGCACAAAAGATGGGCACCCGTCGGCATGCACCCCATCACCCCTCGACCTGTGACGAGCAACCGATTCCGCCTCACACACCCGTTGCAAAGTGAATCTGGAAGACGATAGGATTCTCTTCTCCTCTTGCTCTGTTTTTTCATGTCAGAGGGGACAGCTCCGCCATTGGCAATGGGCACCATGAGTCCTGCCCCCTGTGATTTCTGAGCGGAGTCCATAACCACGTCCATGCGGTGATGTGCGTGAGGAAGGCGCCAGTCTATGTGTCGTCACCACACTGTATCCCTTTAAGTAGGTCAATCATGCTTGTGAAACTCTCTACCTGTACGCTGCTCTCCATTTCGCTGCTTTACGGAACTATTACCGTTTCGGTTGCCGCTGCTCAACTGATGGCTATGAATCCATCCTCAGATATTCAACAGGATCGTCTCCAAAAGACATCTGACTCAAACCCCACTCGGGCCTACAGGGTCGAGGACGATGCACTCCGGGGAACGGCAGACGGCCAGTCCTCAGACGAACTAAGCGCGGCCAGGAACAATCTCCTGGCGGCCAAGCAGAAAATCGACGAGCTCAAGCAACGCGTTGGCGAGCTCGTGCTGCAACTCCACGCCAAGGACACCGAAATCGCCACCCTGCGGTCGAACGCGATCGACAATTCCAAGAAATTTCGTGAGGACCTCGCCGCACAAACGGAAGAGCTGAATCAAGCCAAACGCCGAGTGACCGAAGTGGAGCAACAGATGGCGGCAACCGCAAAGGGACAGGAACTGGTTCAAGCCAAGCGCCGTATCGCCGAAGTTGAGCAATTGGCTGCTAAGAAAGACCAGGACCTCACCCAAGCCAAGCGCCGCATCTCAGAGGCGGAACAACTGACAGCCAACAAAGAGCTGGACCTGAACCAGGCCAAACGCCGCATCAACGAGGCCGAGCAACAAACGGCGGGCAAAGAGCAGGAGCTGATCCAGATTAAACGCCGCGTCAGCGACGCGGAACAGCAGACGGCAAAAAAAGACCAGGAGGTGGCCCAAGCCAAGCGCCGCGTCACCGAAGTTGAACAACAGCTGGCAGCGAAGGAACAGGAAGTGACCCAGGCGAGGCGCCGGGTGACCGAGGTCGAGCAACAGATGGCGTCTTCAGGACGGGAACAGGAACTGGCCCAGGCCAAACGCCGGGCCACGGACGCGGAACAACTGATCGTGAAAAAGGAGCAGGAGCTGACACAGGTAAAGGACGAGCTGAAACAAGTCAGCCAAAAGTTCGCCGACGTGAATCCGCAACTCGTGGCGAAAGAAGCAGAACTCGCTCGCACTAAACAAATGCTCGTGGATATTGAGTTGAACGCCAATGCCAACAGCAACGCATCAAAACAGACCGACGCCGCGGCCACACAAGAGGAAGCTCCTCCTGCCCTGTCGCTTCAGTCGATCGATCAGACACTTTCCGCAACGACCTTGCTCGGGCCCAACGCCGACGCCACTGATGAGGAAGAAACGCTCACGCTCATCGGAAATAGCGACCTCCGCAAAATCAGTGAGAGCCTGACAGGTCTGCTCCAACCAGAGCTAAAGAAGGGCACGGTCACAGTGAGACAGCGCGGGAATAAGTTGACCCTGGCGCTGGCCAATAGCGACCTCTTCTCCACAGGTGACGCGACCGTGACCCTCGGAGGCACTTCCTTACTCGAACGGATCGGCGCCGTCCTGCACGGATCCCGGTACCAGGGGATCGAGGTGGCGGGACATACCGACAATACCCTATTCCGATCCGACCTTCGAAAGGGCTTTCGGGATAATCAGGAACTCTCGCGCGCCCGGGCTGACTATGCCGTGCAAGTGCTGATCAACGGAGGACTGCAGAACGACCGAGTCAAGGCCGTGGGCTATGGCGATAGTAAACCGATCACGACGAATGATACGGACAAGGGCCGGAGCAAGAACCGGCGATTGGAAATCGTGATTACCCAGACATCGGAATCAGGAATTGCAGTAGGTGAAGGGAAAACCCAAGTCGGCAAGAAACCACAAGATGGGTCACACAAGCGGTGACCCATCGTTGATCGGAAAGCAGGCAGTCTTGGGTGGGGCATTGCGGTGAGATCCACCCCTCAGAGACGACGACCGATCAGCAGAATCTGCCGCAGCGTGACGTTGCTGCTATCCCGATACCACCTCCGTTAGAGTCGGCTCCGCAGCCGCTCATACCCCTTCTTCAGCTCGTCGATCGCCTGGTTCAGCGCATCGCCGACGGACACCGCCGTTTTCCCCACCTCATCCCTGGCCGCCTCAAGCTTTGGCTTTATCTCGTCCCATTGAGTCTCCAGGCGAGCCCATTCGTCCTTTGCCTCCGCCTTCGCGAGATGCAACTGTACTTGTAGTTCATCGCGTTGCTGCTTGAAATGTTCGAGGGCCTTCGTGATCTGCTCCTTAACCTCTGCCATAGAACACACTCCTTTGTGAAAAGGTGGACAGATACCGAGATACTGCCTATTCAACTCAGTGTAATGAAGGTCATTCACCAGCCAAAGTCAGGACAACAGGGTTGATCAAAAACTTTTTCCTTACTGAAACCACAATATCGTATGCGCTCTGACTAGACCCAAATCTGGATGCACCATACAACTGACAAGCCCATAGTTCAACCCCACAACCTGATCGGGCTCATACGGACCTCCGCCATTCGTAGTTGCTGTGCGAGAGAAAAGACACAACGTTCGCAAAACGAAGCACTGACTCCTGTCTCTCGTAGTTCGCATCTCACAACTCACAAACGAACGACGCTTCACCGTTTGGCAGGTTCACCGCCATGAGTGTTATCCAACCCCTTGCATGTGCCTGAAAGCGACCCGAGAGCAACGCTGGGAGAGTTTTTCACCCTCCTGCAGGAGGACGCCAGGTAGCCGGCTTGAAATAGGGTTGAAGTGGGTTTTGGCCAATAGCCCGGTGGATCTCGAGAAAATGGGGATAACAAGTCAGACGCTCAATTTCGCCAGAATCAAAGAAACCCGCGTCCGAGGTTTCCTCCTGATCGGCTCGTGGTATTCCACTGATGGCCCGCGCCGCAAATACGGTCTCCACCCCTGACAGCTGATCGCCGTTCGGATAGACTACGGAGAACCGTTCCCCTGCGAAGACACCGAGGATCTGTGTGAGCTCGACGTAGACCCCTGCCTCCTCCCACACTTCCCGTACTGCTGCGTCTGATGGGAGCTCATGAGGGTCGACAATCCCGCTCGGTGCCCCCCACAAGCCTGAAGGCTTATCCTTGACGAGCAACATCCGTCCCTGTTCAGCATAGGCCAGGACCGCCACCGTCGGGACATGCAACAACGAGGTCCCGACTTTTGCACGAAGGGCTTTGATAAACTCAGGAATCGCCATACGCTGGACGATACGCCATTCTCAATAAAGAAGCGAGCCACGACAGACGTATACCCAGCACTTCGCACATGATGATCAGGAACGAGACCTTGGCTCTGCGCACGTCTCTTTTTGAGAAGGTATCGCGGCAAAACCTGGCAGCCTGCTGAGGAAACCATGGAGCGAGAGGTGATACCCCCCCCTTCAGCCCCGAAGGCGACAGCCTGCCGTCGAACCACCGCATTGACAGATGCGTTTGCGAAAGTGCACCATATGCCTCTCGTTGACCTTTTGAAGTTCGCATCAATTAGGATGAAGAGAATATACAACGCCGGGTTTAATCTTTAGAGCAGAAGGAGACCAGGATCATGGCATTGCTGATTACCGACGAATGTATCAACTGCGGCGCCTGCTTACCGGAATGTCCGAACGAGGCCATCTTCGAAACGCGCAGCGGCGCAGAAGAGAAGGGCTTGCATGTGGGTGACGGTCAAGGCGTGGGCGACAATATTTACGTGATCGCTCATGATCGATGCACCGAATGTGTCGGCCATTTTGATGAACCGCAATGTGCGGCAGTCTGTCCAGTCGACAATTGTTGCATCTCTGATCCCGCGTATCCTGAGGGAACGGACATCCTGCTGGAACGGGCGAAGACCCTCAATCCCGACAAGGCGATCGATCCAGCAAAAGTGTGGAGTGGGGTGCGGAACTGAGTGGTTCCATTTCACTGTTCCGATTTGATCAGACTGTTTAATATCTCTTCGTGCCCTCAATAGGTCTCGACCTATCGAGGGCACAGAGTGAGTCAGGATCGCCCGCAGGGTGCAGAGACAGCATCGGTCCAGGCTTGTGTGCCCCGCCAGGACTGCAGCGTTGAGTTATGTCTGAAAAGAATCCCAGATTCCTGACGAATGCCACGGTCATCAAGGTGCTCGCGAAAGTCTTTGCCTTCCAAGCCATCGAGATCAACCTCTTGCGGTCCCAGGCTGGCATCTCCGATGCGAATTGGAAGACTCTGAAGACCGAAGCCTTTAAGAAAACCTACGCCAAACAACGGGCGTTCTATGAAGATCGCCTGAACGGTGCCTTCGCACTGGAACACATTTCCCAATCTGAACGCGAGACCAGGCTGCTTGAACTCTGGCTCAAACAGAGCGAAGAATCCTCCAAAGACGAACCATAGGCCAAACAAGGTCTCTGCCGCTTTCACTTCCTGGCGGCCACTCGCTTCATCCTTTTTCCCTCCTGAACACGAATGTGCCGCGCCATAACTGCTCTGTACGAAAACAGCTGCACAATGCTCAAAAAATCACAAGACCGCTTATGGAGTTTCAGGACACCAGGTAGCCGGTTTGAAGTAGGGTTGGGACTGGCCAACCGCCTGGCGGATTACATGGAAATGGGGATAACAGGATAGCTTCTCAATCTCGTTCGTATGAAAGAACCTCGCGTCAGAAGTTTCCTCATGGTCGGCTCGAGGGATGCCTCTAATTGGCTGTGCTGCAAAAACAGTCGCCACCACTGACAGCTGGTCGCCGTTCGGGTACACACCAGAGAACGGCTTTCCCGCAAAGACGCCAAGAATATGTGTGAGCTCGACGTACACCCCGGCTTCCTCCCAGACCTCTCGTACCGCCGTATCTGATGGCAGCTCGTAGGGGTCAACGATACCGCTTGGTGGCCCCCACAAACCTGATGCCATATCCTTGACAAGTAACAACCGCCCTCGGTCATCATAGGCCATGACCGTCGCCGTCGGCACTTGCAACAAGTCCGTTCCGATTTTTGCACGAAGGGACTTGATGAACTCAGGAATCGCCATATGCCTGATAGATTACGCCACTCCACTCAAAGAATCGACTCCAATAACCAGCTCGATCCAGCGATGAGAAATATCGGTCGGCTTGTGAGCCACCTCTCGAAATGGATGGAACTCCTACGACTCCCCTACGCCATATCGAAAGGTATACAACTCTCTCAGATTTCACCAAGTAGGACATGGACAAGAGACCCGATGCACAGACTGTTTTTCCGATCGAAATAGAGCCATCTTTCTGTGGCTCATCCCTTGACAGAAATGAATCCGCGCTCCTGCTGCAGGGAACCTCATCCCCAGAAAACTTTACAACCTGTGGATAGCCAGTCAGTAGACTGGGAATAGCATGGGTGTCAGCCTGACTGAGTGGATAACAGCGAAGTATTTTTCTAGGAATATGCAAGAAAATCAGGAATGTCTACTTAGACCACTATTCCTTGTGGTACATCGGCGCAAGAGCGGATGCCTACAAAATGGGCACTTTGATAGATTTGCGCGCTACTCGTTGCGTCTTGCCTGACAAACAGAACTTGCCCACATAGTTATCCACAGAAGATGGGGAGTGAATATCTCCCGACAGGTCACTCACCTGAAGAGTCGCTTCGGTTCTTTCTCTTTCTAATTGCGACGAGCTGGTTTAGTGGGTTTCCACTTCCACGGTGGGATGGGATCAGGTTCAGACCACAGGCCGTGCTTGGAGGCTCTGGCTAGTTCTTCCATATCCTTAAGAACTGGATCATGGACTTCACCAGGCTGGACCCAGGCAAGTCCCTCTTTGACCAATTCATGGGCGATGTTTCGTCCATCCGTGAGTAAAATGTCGGCTGTCATACGGCCCCGCTGATCCTTTTTCAGCTCCCTCACCAAGACATCGCGATTGGCAAGGTACGCCGCCGCTGCATGTTTCGCTTGCTTCCCGTAAGGTTGTTTCAGCTCAGGGCAATCCACATCGCGAAGAGCGACCGTCTGGTTTCTCTCTTGATAGTGAATCGTCAGACGGTCCCCTTCATGCACAGTCAGCACCCGTGCGACGAACTCCGTCCCGGCCAAGACCTGGACCGGCACGACCAGTAAGATCCCCACGATGGCGGAAGAGAGCCTCATGACGCTCTATGCTACCGGGCCCCGCTGATTCGGCCAACCTTTTCCCAATTTCATGCAGTCACCCAGCAATCCAGTCCATCACATGCCCTGACCGAGCCTTGACCAGGATATTGCACCGAGCGTAGAGTGTAAGTTGATACCGCCTCAGCCAATAGGAGGTGGTCCTCATGTGTGTCCAGAGAACAGCAGACCGAGCGAACAGGTCTGGTCACATTTGGTCTCCCTCGCCGTTCTCTCGTATTATTCCTTTCATTGAATTATCGGTCACGTCACATCGTGCTTTTGTGTGCCTGATACGAAACCTTCCACCCTTGTGCTTCTGTGGTCCACCATGAAGGGAGGGGAAATTCTACGTCGAACCATCGCGAGAGAGCCGTCCATGCTCATTCGGAACATGGAGTATCGTCAGGATCCATCCGTGTGCTGCTCACTGAAGCACAGCGCCTATTCAGACAGAGTCTGCACCTCCTGCTGAAGAAGGAGCGTGATATTGCTGCCGTCCTTGAGGCGTCCGATGCACAAGAAGTCTGTCGGCTTGCGATGGCACACCGACCTGACATCGTGTTACTCGACGTGGATATGCAGCATCTTGACGCTACATCAGTCACACACCTCCTCCACAAGCACCATCCCAGGATGCGAGTCCTCCTCTTAGCTCGATACGATGAAGACGCGCGGATCGTGGCCGCGATGAAGGCTGGTGCCGTTGGATACATCCTCAAAGATACCGATTGGACGGACTTCCTACGCATCCTCCGGTCAACGGCAAATAGCCGGCAGGTTCTGTCCCCGATACTGCCGGACCGTTTTATGCCTAATGTTCCTGGCTCGTTACGACACCCCCATGACGGCGACGCCATGGAGCTCTCCACTCTGAGCGACCGTGAACGCCAAATATTGGCTTGTGCGGCAGTCGGTGAAAGCAATAAGGAAATTGCCGATCACCTGTGCGTCTCCGTCGATACTGTGAAGACACACTTGCATCACATCTATCAGAAGCTGTCGGTCGACGGACGTGTTGAAGCCGTCATTGCGTATCTTCGACGACAGTAACCTCGCCGTTCAACCAGCCCCTCCTCAACCAATCGATGTAGACAGTAATTCCATGCTCTGAGCGATGGAGAAAAGACATTCGAGTTTTTAGAATTTAACAAATACGGAGGACGATCCACACACCCTGAATCACACCCATGTCCCCATCAAGCAAGGAGGGCACCCACCATGCGTGATGTACACATACTCGATGAGTTACAATCCAAAGCCAGGATGGGCATTCCTGGATGCAGCGTTTCTGATTGGAATCGTCCTCATTGCACTGATAAGCGCAGGTTTACTGAGGGGTGCACATGGTTGAAGATCATAGGGCGGGAGACCCGTCAGTCTTGCTCGCCAAGAGTTCTGCTATGGCCATCGCCTGAGGGTGGCTGTGGTAATCTCTACCTTCCTCATATCCACCCAACAGACTTGGATACCACCCAGTCCGTCATGTCTGTTTACCCTCAGCAGGGCGATTGCTTCATCCTAGATTCACCAAACAGCGAGCAATAACCGACCAGCACCCGCAGAGCATTGGGTCCGCATTCCGAACGGCACACGAGTGCGTCATCGATCGGAAGCCTACGAAGGAATTATCGACGGACTCACAGAGATCGTCTCCGGATCGGAGCGTAACCCCGACGGAAAAACGCAGTATCGCGTCAAGGTGGAAGGTGGGACCCGATTGCTGGTTCCAGAACAATATCTGAATGTTCTGATCGACACCAATCAGTTAGTTCTGATCGGTCGTGAATCTGAACTGTATCGGCGATCTCTCACTGACCGGCTCCGAGCCGCTCTTCCGGAAGATCGGTTTGTAGCTGCGACCGAAAAGGTACCTGCGTCCCGTGTAAAGACTCGCTGATGGTCAAGCAGAGATCGAGCCACCGATTTGCACATGAACGTGTCACATGGAGCTAGCATGAAAACATCATGGGGAACGAAATCCCCGAATAAGCGGCGGCGAATCGTACTTCGTACCAAGGTGCGGTGGGAGAAGCTCGGGCTTCAAGATCCGGCAGGATTATCATCGGCAACCTCGATTGAAGACCTTCGTCGTCAAATTACATCAGCCGCCAGTCAAGGATTGAGTCCCGATACAGTGTCCCGCTCTCAACAGCAGGATGGGCGCTCAGGGCCAGGTGCCAAGCGATCTGCGTCTGGCCGTAAACGGAATCCCGCTTCGTCGTAACTCGAACATCAGTACATCGCACCCGAAAGGAGGACATCATCGGAGGACCAGGAAAAACTACAGCCGCCAAGAGAGACCGAGAAAAATCACGTCAACAGAAGCAGCGCGACAAAGAAGCGCGCCGCGTGGAGCGGAAGGCGAACAAGCCGGACCGTCCAGCCCAAGAAGGTGAAGACCCAGATCTCGCTGGTTTACACTGGGGTCCTCAAGCACCACTCTATTAGGCGAGTGTGCGCATCCCTGGCGGGTGCGCGTGGTTTACCGATCGCGCCTCTCCCGCAAGACTGCGGCCATACACCCAAACCTCTCAAGACAAAAGGAGTCGTAATGAGCCGTCTGAACCTTGAACCACTCATGACGTTTTCGGATGGATCCTACCTCGCGATCAGTACGGAATGCTCGAAGGAAGGCGACTTTTCCTGCTCAGTCTATACTGTCGTCGAAACTGATGATCACACGGATTTCCGCAATATCGCGAGTCACCTCCTCTCTTCATCTACATGCCTGACTGCCCAAGAACAGGCATACAGCTATACCCTGCGCCTCTACCCCCGCCAAGACTTCAGGCAATCTTTCCCTGTCATAGTTCCAGGATAGGTGATTGCCCAGATTCTCGCTGGTTTACACTGGGGATCAGTTCTCAAGCACCACTCTATTAGGCTTCTGAGTGTGCGCATCCCTTGGCGGGTGCGCGTGGTTTACCGATCGCGCCTCTCCCGCAAGACTGGGCCATACACCCAAACCTCTCAAGACAAAAGGAGTCGTAATGAGCCGTCTGAACCTTGAGCCACTCATGACGTTTTCGGATGGATCCTACCTCGCGATCAGCACGGAATGCTCGAAGGAAGGGGACTTTTCCTGCTCAGTCTATACTGTCGTCGAAACTGATGATCATACGGACTTCCGCAATATCGCGACTCACCTCCTCTCTTCATCTACATGCCTGACTGCCCAAGAACAGGCATACAGCTATACCCTGCGCCTCTACCCCAACGCAGGTGAGACGATGAAAAAACCGCCGTACCTGATCTGGCATGGGCCTCGATCATCGGGCAACCAGTGATTCATCTTCAAAGCACAGAACGGATACCGCTCATGCGAGACGCCGAATAGCTATTTACTCCCACACCTGCTAGGATGCACGGGTCTCATCGCGAAGGGCCTCGCATGAAACGAGATCATAAGGGCCCATCACCGATGTTGTTGTTACCGAGAAACCTGATCGGAAGCCTGACCCAAGCCGCCTCCCTGGTTGCGTCTTCGGCCCTCTCCTTCCCCTCGCAAACTATTTCTCGAGTCTCGGCCATATCATCACACCTGGAAGGAGATATGTTTATGAGTGCAAAATTATACGTCGGCGGATTGCCGTACGCAGCGACCGAATCGCAACTGACCACCCTCTTTGCCGAACATGGGACCGTGGAGTCAGCCCGTATCGTCGCAGATAAGTTCACCGGCCAATCTCGTGGATTCGGCTTTGTCGAAATGTCGAGCACGGAAGAGGCTCAGGCGGCTATTACGGCCTTGAACGGATCGCAAATGGATGGGCGATCCTTAACCGTCAATGAGGCCAAACCGATGGAACCTCGGTCTGGGGGCGCTGGTCGTTTTAGTAGTGGTCCAAAGCGTAGCCGCTATTGACGCGACACTCGTTCGAGATGAGCCACCGACTGGGGCGCCTCAACTGGGGTGCCCCTTTTTCTGCTCTTGATTCAGCATTAGTCTCTGCGATTGGCTTCGCCCTGAGTTTCCCAACCTCCCCAATTCCACATCCACGGTACATGGAGTTTATCGCATTTATCGATTCCCTCTGTCTTTGTGGTGACCCGGTTTCCAGCCTCGCTCATTAGGAAAATCTTCTCTTTTATGCGCCTGTTCCCAAACAAACATCGCGGCATCCCAGAGGAGCTGCATCAGGCGTGTGGAATACGCGATCTTGCGAGAAGCCCAATATGGTGAGTATGCTGCACATAGCTTCAGATCTATGGAACATTCACCACAGAACGCGAGGATGGAACGAACTCGTGGATTCACTGGTCACCTGGAAGAAGGGTTGCTCTTATGCGCCCTACACGCGTTCAGCCTGCTGACCGGCATTATTGGCACAGCCACAGTGGTCAGCGCATTCTTCACCGGCTGGCCTTCGATCATCGTGGTCATGCTCAACCACATCAAGCGAACGAATGTCGCGGCACTTGTTGGAGTCCCTTCGCTGACAGATTCGAACGTTCTGGTTTGGACCTGCTGTGGATGTCCCTTTGCGTGGTCTTCATCATCGCGACCTTTGGGATCGGCCTACTCTTCATGTGGTTGCCGATCAGTTGGTTGGACTCTGGTTCGTATACCGCGTCATTCGCGGTTGGTGACCCTGAGCAACAGTCGACCAATGGATGTATGAGCGTCATGGCCATAGCCCTGTGCGCAAATTCACAACAAACCAGCCGTGCGATCATCCATCCATTCCGGCACCATTAGCGTTATGGCTTTGCATTGGCTGGCAGCCTCCTACTCTTCGTCCATTCACACGCGAAACCTCCGCAGCGCAAGCCAGGATCGACCTTCATCATGCCATGTGCTCAATCAGCCGTATGACGCGTGAGAGGCCAGCACCGATACCACCCACCCCATAGCCTTTCCTTGATCAACTTCCTCCATCTCTGGCGTGACCGTTCTATGTATTGTGTGGCATCAAGACCCGAGCCGAGATGTCAAGCCCTCTGGTCGGAGGAACCCTTGAGTATGAATCGTTTGTCCTACCTATTTCATGTCCCCCTGATCCTAGTCGTATCATTTACCATTATTTCAAAGGTACGGGCGAAAGCGCCATATCAGATGTCGCGACCGAAAAATGGGATTACCGCTCATCCTCGCCGGGGTCACACGATGGACGCGGGGAAGGGATGGCCGGAAGGCATTGCCTCTTCGGAGTTTAACCATCGCTTCGCTGGTCTCAGCGACAGGCTATTTGGGTTTGCGGAGTTGGGCCAAGCACTGCGGTATCCAGCGCTCATCTGGACCCGCCTTATTGTGGAGATAGTTTGGCACGATATGGAGCCGGCGACCCGGATTGAACGGGCGACCTGCGGTTTACGAAACCGCTGCTCTACCAACTGAGCTACGCCGGCACCTTGGTGAGTCTGGATGATGACCTGACAGGAAAGTATTCGGGCATGATAACGACCACCAGCGTGGCTGTCAATTGCAGTCTGTCATACCGGCACAGCCCATCACGGCCCAACCTGCATGAAGGCGGGCGGCGGCGTTGAGACACCAGCGGAAGATTCCGGTGCATTCGGAATGGGCGCGGGTTTTGGATTATTTCCTTTGGCGATGGGATAGATCCGAGCCATGCCTCCACGACCGACCTGCGGCAAGCAGAGAGGCTCCTGTTTGCTTCTCACTTGGTCGCGAGTGACCTGGATGACCTGGCTTTTCGCATAGGTGCAGAGTTCCCCTGCCGTCACGATACTATCCCGATTGAGATCCGCCACCCCCTGTAGTCCCCTCAGGAGATAGTAAGTGAATAACCCGTGTTTGCTATGATCGTGCGCTTGGGCTTCCTGTAATTTCCGGTTGCCCACCATCCACATCTCAATATCTTTTCTCGCGTCACTGAACCCTGACTCCCAATCTGGTTTGGGAATTACGGCAAGATCGGCACCGGGAGCAGGATCCAACGAAACATCGAAGAAGAGCACCGCCCGGCGAATCGGAAGTCGTTGGATCGCCTCCTGCAGTTGCCGGATGGGATAGACTCCGATTGGGCCAGCCGGCACCCCATCATAGGCCATCAACGACACGGCCCCACTTACGCCGTCAACCAGAGCACGACCGGAAAAAAATACATAGAGGTCGGTGGCTGCATCCGCTTTTTTTCGTAACCACCTTTCAAACGTCTCCTCTAAATCACCCAGCTGGGCTTGGCGATCGAGCAGCACTCGCATCCGTTCACGCGGCACATTCCCGATCGCGTGAACGTATTCCGCCATCACCGCCGCATCGTGGCTGGCATGGCTGACCACCGGTACCTGCTCGTCGCGAAAACGTCCGACACCGATCGTCACGATGACGGCCTTCGGCTCCTTAAATGCCGTGAGTGTGCTTGGCAACTGATCCACATCCGGAACCAGCATACTATCAGGCTGCTTGGGCTTCGCCCCAAACGCAAAGATCTTGGGAGACGACACAAGGTCCAGTTGGCTTGCAGACCGCAAGCTCAGCGAGAGCTCCCCATGCCCGGTTGATTCGATTGCGGTAACATGTTTGGTAAGCGTCGTTCGCCTGACTTCTCCCGGCTGAAGCGTCCCAACCACCACCTCACCCGGAAATACACCGGCGAGCTCATCCTTCCCTTCCACCACCACGGCGACATCCTTGGCCTCGACCGTCCCTTCATTCTTGACCTCGACTTCGATCGTGAGGGACTCGTCAGGATCCAGAAACTGGTCACGATTTTCATCCCGAATAATCGCTCGAAAATTGACGTGCGCGGGCTGAACGAGTTCGGGGGGAACCGTCTGAACAGGCTGAGTCAGCTCCGGGACAGCAGGAGACGGCACTGCGGTAGTTCCAACGATCGGGGATACTGGTTCAGATCTAAACTGACCGGCGATCGGCGTCCACGTGTCTTTCGTCGCTGCATAGTCTTGTATCTGGGAGGAGAGCGCCATCTGCTTCGCCAACCCGTCGGCCGCCGAGTCGATGGCCTCCTGGAGAATTGCATCCAACCCCTCAAGGACACACGACTGTTCGGCGACAGCAACTGTCCCACGGCCAACCCCATCCAGTTTCTTACTGAAAAGTACCGTCCCATTACGAGCCAAGAAGACCATTTCCATTCCCACAGTCGCCGTGGCCGGATAGCTCCCATGTCCTTGAGGTGGAATGGCAAGATTGATCCGTCTGACGCCAACACCGACTTCAATCGCCCCATCCGAGGCGAGGGGCTCCTCAGTGTGATTCGGCGTGGTCACCTGGTTGAACGTGTTGTTCAATTGTTTTGGAATCGACGTGACCAGCACATCAGCTAGCGCCATCGTCTTCTTTTCACCGCAGGGGGTATCGTACGACACCTCAGCGGCAGTGACGCTGGGCGAAAACCAAACGGCTGGGGTGAGAGGAATCCTTTGAGGGCTCACGGTCGGCGGCGTGCGGGTAAAAACAGAGCAGCCTACAACGAGGAGGATGAGGCCTGCTATGCTGCCGCAGCTGGCTAGACCACCCCACAGCTTCACACACTGGATCTGAGGACTTTGAAGATTTTTCACAGGGTGGTTATACAGACTTCATCGTGGCGTCACAACCGGTCAAGGCCCGTTGACAGCCAATTTCCGCTGGGCTAAGGTCGCAGAATGTCCGCTCCAGCAGCTTCCTCATCGGCGACTTCTTCTGTCACTCCTTGGTCTGCTCTTGCCAGATTGATCCGTTTACCGAACCAAACCGGCACCTATCTGTTGCTCTTGCCCACCTTGTGGGCATTGGTCCTCGCAGCGCGAGGGATCCCGCCCTTGAAGCTACTCGTGGTTTTTATCGGTGGCGCATTCGTCATGCGCAGCGCCGGGGTCATCATGAACGATTTGGCCGATCAGGCCTTCGATCGACAAGTGACCCGCACCAAGAGCCGCCCACTGGCATCCGGAGAATTGTCCCGCCGGCAAGCCTATATGCTGCTCGGTCTGTTGCTGCTGGTTGCGGCTGGCCTGCTGCTTGCGCTCCCCCCATTTGTTGCCTGGCTCTCCCCCATTGCCGTGGGTTTGGCGGCTTTGTATCCCTTCATGAAACGATGGATCCATATCCCTCAGGCTATGCTAGGGATTGCATTTGGCTGGGGAGCCATCATGGCCTGGGCTGCGGTCCGAGAGCACATAGAACTCTCTGCTTGGCTTCTCTTTAGCGCCACCGCCGTGTGGGCCATCGCCTACGACACGATCTATGCCGTACAAGACTTAGAAGATGATCGTAGAGTGGGGGTCAAATCCGCTGCACTCTACCTCGGCTCATCACTCCACCGCGGGGTAGGCCTTGCGCTTTCGACCATGCTGGTCCTGTTCACCATCACCGGATGGCTTAACCAGCTGCAATGGCCTTTCTACTGTACGCTGGTGGGTGTGGGACTCTTTTTCATGAACCAGGTGAGACTCTTACAACAACCAGTCTCGCCGACCGACGCGTTCGCCATGTTCCGGAGTCATATTTGGGCTGGCGTCGCGCTCCTTTTTGGATTGCTGGCAGGTTTATCAGCCTAACAGAAGACCAGCTTCCGGATCATGATGACCAGGGCTAGGATTCCTCAAGGGCGGACGCACGCTAGTACCCAGAGGTCCACATCCTGACGACCGGGTTGGTGTCCACAGCCTGCTAAGGCTTCTCGACCGGCTTCACAACGACCGGTTCCTCCTTTGGAGCTCGGAGCGTGGATACATAGATGGTGACGGCCTTTGCATCCGCATCATTGAGCCCCAAGGCTGGCATACGAGTATGTGCATCCATGGCCTGCGGATTCTTCAACCAGCGATAGATCCATGTGGCATTCAGCCGAAACCCAGCCCGATCAAGCGCAGGACCAATTTTCCCGCCTTCGCCTGCCAAATTATGACACCCGTTACACCCATACTTGTTTTCGTAGAGCTGTTTCCCGCGATCGACCAGTTTTGTCGTTTCCGCCGGCTTGACAGTCAAGTCCGGCCTGGGAACACTCACCCCTTTGCCCGGTCTGGTCGAGAAATTATTCAGTGCAATCTGCGCGACATCCATTTCCTTCTTCGCCTGCACCATCGCGGCTTGTTCGGCCGCATAGGCAGACTCATCGACATCCACATCTTTCTTCAGTTGCTCACTCTTTCGCTCAGCTTCGTCACTGGCTTTCTTTTCCGCCGTCTCATAGGCCTGCTTCGCTTGCTCGAACTTGGTCTGTGCGGTCTTCAGTCCTTCTTCCAGCGAGGTCTTGCGTGCCGCGACATTAAACTCCATCTTCATGCCATGCAACGTGCGGACATGACCGACGATCGCCCACACCTCATCCTCCGACAGCGTATACTTGAACGTGGGCATGGTCGGCACCGCAAAATCATCGTCTCCAATCGGATCGCCGCCTTCTTCAGTCGTGTCCAACATGTCGCGTGAGATTGTCGCGAAGAGCTCCTCATCCTTGAATGTCCCCATCTCAGACTTATTCGACAGATCCTTTGGTTTTGGATCCGGCATCGATGACCAATTGAAGCCTTCGTTCTGCTTACCGCTTTCACCATGACAATCACTGCAGTAGTGGGTATAGAGCTCATGACCTCGCTTCTCTTGCTCGTTGGCGCACCCCCCAGCGAGCAACACCGCGCCGCCGATCATTCCTACCGCGAATCCAATGACACCCAGCCGTGCCGCCTTCATGCTGACTGTCCTTTCTTGAGTTTTCGGATCAGGACAAACTGAAATCCCAAAGCCAATGCGGCAGCAATCGCTGCGTACATATAGCCGGAATAATCCGGCGGGGCATCGGCTCGGAAGTACCACCAGGATGAGACAGCCTTTTGTGATCCCTTCTCGACCAGGTCTCCGGCGCCATCTTTTCGACCATCCCAGACCGCAAAGGCGATACTGATGAATTGGCCCGGTGTAATTTGGACATCCTCTTCCGCATGGCCAGTAGATAAATCACGGGAAAACACGACCTTCCAGGTCCCGTTCGAGTAGACGCCCTTCGCTTTCACATCCTGATGCTCTTGCGCCTTCAAGGTACCGAAGCCTTTCGCATTCATATCAACGGCCTTGGCCGTCTTGTTCTTCCAGAACCAGATATTGACCGGGCCGCCCTCAACCTGCAGCATCGGCTGACCATGGGCAAAGTGCGCTTTCTTATCACCCACCATGAACTCAAGCGCGGCTGCATCGTCCGGATCCTGAGTCGGGTCGGCATATTCAACAAGCACAGCCACTTGTTTCCCGTCGTGTAGGGCACGCACGATCACATCCTTCACCGTCACTTCCTGGATACGATTCTGCCAATGTACTTGTGGGGACATGGGGAACGTGGCAGGCGGCGCACTGCTCCAGGCTGCCGCGCTTGGATCGTCCACGGGAACTCCCCCTGTCATCAGCGTGGCTCGAACTGAGACGCTCTCTTGGGCAGAGCCAATCGTTACGCCCCCAATCATGATAGCCGTGAGCACGCCGATTCCAACACGCAGAATCTGTCCTATAATCTGATTCGCCGGTTTCATGCTGCCCTCATTCTCCCTAGACACCTATGTCCATCCACACTCTATGGTTCCCCTATTCCCAGGTTCGTGGGGACTGGTGGGCTCCGTCATACTCTCCCATGATAATCTTCCAAATCCATTCATCAGGTAACTCGACTTCCCAGCGAGGCATTGCAGACTTCCATGGTGCTCCTTCGATTGGAAGGCCGACACCGCCTTTTTTAATTCGCCAGAAAAGATAACTTTCTTGCAACATGGCAATCGTCGTAGGGTCGGCAAAATTGGCCGGTGCTGGAATATACCCACGAGCGGCCGGTCCCTTTCCATCAAAATTTCCGCCATGACAAGGTGAGCAATAGGCAGCATAAAAGCCCTTGCCCTGCATAATATTTTCGGGAGTCTTTGGAACGGGGTTTGAGAGGCCCGTGTATTCCCCTGGCGGTGCCGGATGAATCGTCCGGCTTTCCGTCGGGGGAAGATCGCTTACCGCCGTACTCCCGTATGTCTGCCACCCCACCAACAACGGAAAGAGGATGAAGACACCGTAGCGCAGCGCTTGGAGACCACCGATGTTCTCGCCGGTCAGAAACCGCTGGATCGGTCCCCAGAAGGCATCCTTCGACTCTCCACTGAGCGTTTCAAAAATCACGATCCCGGACGCCGTCAGGAGAAGATACAGAAAAATCAAGCTGGAGGGCAGTGGGGCGGATCCTGGTATATTCGGCAATACAAATTTCAGAAACGCGTACATGCCCACCATGAGAATGATCGGCTTCCCTAGCGCCCCCATACATTCCTCCCTACCAGAATGGTGAAAAATCCTACCAGCGTCGTTCTCACATCGCTCAGAGATCCGCCGTACGGCCCCCAAGTATGCTTTGCCTCATCGCTCGCTGCGGCTTTGCTGGACAGCCTTTTTAACCATCCTGCTACCCCATACAATTTACTTTGAGACATTGTCCGTTCCATGGATCCAAGCAGATCAAACCAGCTTCGGCAATCTTACTAACGCACCTGGGCCATGGCGAAAGAAGCAGCACCAGCTGCTTTCACGGGAGCAGACGGCGTTTTCCCCGGTATCTCAAGTTCTGAGACGGCGACGGAAATCGGTTCGCCGCTCATCTGTTGCAGGAAGGCGATAACCGCCAAAATTTCATTCTTCGAGAGTCCGATTGGATCCTTATTAATAGCGGGCATCGTGGCTGGATACTCCTTCGGCACCCCACCATGCCGGTAGTCCTGATACACGAACGCTTGCGGATCCGTTAGACTTTCATAGAGAAAATCCTTACTGAGTTTGGCACCAATGCCCTTCAAATCCGGGCATCGAGCGGATTCGCTGGGTCCGATCGAATGGCACAGGGCGCATTGACCTTTGCTGAAAAATACCGTCTGCCCGATTGCGGCAATATCGGTCGGCGTTTTGATGCTGCTGATATCGATTTTCTCTTCGGCCGGTGGCAGGGAGGCTAGCTGAGGTACTGCCAGGGACATCAACGAAAATAGTCCCAATACGATGAAGACAAAACCCGTGACCCGAATAAAGACGGCCTTGATGAAGAGGAGGATGAGTATTCCAACCCCTACAATCGACAGTGCGATCAGCTGTAATTGTGCAACTTCACTCATATGCCCTCTAATTTGTAGTGCTGAATCACCTGTGTTGAGCTCTTCGTCATTCACTCAACACGTACAATCCAAAACTCACAACTCTCTTCAGTCTATTGCCGCTCTTCTGGTGCGCCCCCGGCCATGGCGGGAATGCCATGTGGAAGCTCTCCTTTTCCGGCTCCGGCTGCCGCTTTGTATTTATCACCCATGGTCGCGACCCAGAAGATAAACGCGACGAGGATGCAGAAGAAAAACGTACAGAACGCCATAATCAATGAGGCGCTGCCGAGTGCCGGCGAATAAGCATAGGGCGACGTATCACGCATGACTCCGTACACATGCCAATGGACTCTGGAAGACGACCGGGCATAGCCCATCAACGTCATCAATAAAATCACCATAACGGCATTGAGCACCAGCGCATACCCGGCGCGAGGGGGCATGCTGCCCCATACCATTTCAGTCGTCGTCTTGGCACTCTTGAGCAAGAGCGCCGTCAACGGCGTGATCGTCAGAATAACAAAACCTACGATCGCCACTTGGGACGTTGAAAAATAGTTGATACGGACGATCGCCGGCACAAAATAGCCCCATATGCCGAGGACGATGACAGCCAGGCTGGCTAACACCAGGACAGCACCCATCACCGCCTTTCCCAGCTTTGCCCATCCTGCCGTATCTTGTTTTCCTGCCCGCCAATACATGACGAAACTCATGAACGTAATGAGAATCATGAGGTTGGACACCGTCATCTTAGCCGACATGACGCCCAGCACTCCGAGTAGAGGATGGTGTGCACCGCCCATTTTTTGTGCTTCTTCGATGCTGGCGACAAGTGAATGTGGTGTCATCCAAACGGCAAGACAAAGCAGTAAACTGATGAGCATCATCAACATCGCCCGTCGATACTTCGCCTCCGAGCCAGGAATACGGTAGGTGATTCCCAGCCAGAAGTAATAGTTGGACCCAAGGAACAAGACGCCGATCAGCATGGCTTGGATGATAAAGAGCCAGGACAAAAATCCACCCATTAGGGTAATGCCCATCTGCTGGTTGTATTGATAGATTTCTCGCATGAGCCAGTAGCCGGCGAACGGCAGAGCCAGGAGCCCGAACACTCCAATAAAGTTACCGACGTAGCCCATCCAGTCGTAATGCTCTCGATCTTCGGTGCTCTTCACCGACAAGTAGCGGACCCCGGCATAGGCGCCGCAGATATACCCACCTAGCACCACATTGGCGATCAACCGATGAATATTGATCGGCCACCAGGTCGGGTTCCACGTAGCGGCCCAGGCTCGCTCAAATGCCGTCCCTTCAGAGAGCACGACCGGGCTTGACTGGAACGTCGCCCACGCATTCGGCACAATCATGATGAATAGGGCAAAGAAATTAAGCAGGAACCCGAGGAATACGTGCAAGGTTTTCTTATTGCCGTATTGCATTGCATCCCAGCCATACCAATACAGATAGAGCGTTGCGGTTTCCAAGAGAAAGAGCAGGCAGTACAGGAGGAAAGACGGAAAAAAGACGTCCGTCAGGTAATTCATGAGCTTCGGATAGAAGGCGACCAAGAGGAATAGAAGAATCCCGCCGAACAATGCGGTGGTGGCATAGGCCGAAGTCAGAAGCTTGGTAAACTCCTTGGCCAGTTTGTCGTACCGCTTTTCGCCTCCCCTCCATGCAATGACTTCACACAGCCATGCAAAAATTGGCACACCCAGCACGAAACCCGCGAGCAGGAGGTGAAGCTGAGCAACAATCCATACAAGATTCCTACTACCGATGTAGGGAATGTCCCTATACTCAGTCGGCCCGGCAGTGGTTCCCTCGGCCGCAAACCCCATGGAAGGGAGGAGAAACCAACCCGCCGTGAACAAGAGACCGAGAAGCCATCGCTCTTGACCACGCATGGCCCGGAGAGCCCGTTGAACTGTTTCGACCTCCTGTATGGCACTCACCACATCACCTCGCAAGTTACGGTTTCGAATTGTCAGAGGAGGCTGCCCCTGCCGGCTTCCCCTTGCCCTTCTCTTTTTGCCCTTTGGCTTCCAATTTCTGTTTTTCCATCGCCTCAACTTGTGCAGCCACTGCCGCAAGCCGTTGGCTGTTCTTATTCAATGCATCGACTGGTTTATACACCGGCTCTGCTTGAACTTCCGGTTTCGCACAACACTCATGAGGATGAGGAGTTGTCACAGGAAGGATGGTCCAGAAGACAAGCGAGAACACCACCCCGGCTCCGGCCAGCGAAGCCAACAGCAGCCCTTGGTCGTTCGGCACACGCATCAAATCCCAGCGGGTAACGAGTCCCTGATAGTTTTCAGGTGCCTGACGGCAATCCTCCGCAATACGCCGAATGGCTTGACCTAGGACGGACACTCCGATCACTGACAGGATGAAGAGAACAGCCGAAGAAATCGATCCCCATACCGTCAGTTCAAGACCAATGCGTTCTGCAACCGGCAATCCCGTATCATAGATATGCCGCAGGACTTCCATATCCGCGAGTGAATGCGAGGCGCTGATGGCCGTCTCTGTCACTTTACTGACGATTCCCCACAGAATCGGCATGATCAATGTGCCGATAAGGGCGGTCCTCCACCAGATGGCAAATCCAAGCCCGTCGTGAGGAGGCTCTTTCTTCAGGCGCTCCAGAAAGAAGGTTCGACCAACGAGACCGAGCGCCCAGATATCGATAGGAATGGAGGCTCCGAAGATGAGTGGAAGACCGATCCCCTCACCAAAATGAGTGTCATAGATCGCCATGATCACCGGAGCTGCAAACACAGTAACCGGACTGGCGAGCAACATGAGGAATGCAAGCCCAAATCTTCCCTCAAAATGGACAAGCCCCAGGGTCATCGCCATCACGGCAAACACGGCTTTGATAGGAATACCCGTCCAGCAGGCCGACCAGAGGATGCCGAATCCGATTTTCGTAGGAGACATTGAATCGCGTTCTTCAGCCATATGCTCAGTTCGTATGAATGATCGTTAGTCCAAAAACTCTCGATTGATCACGGCTGCCACCGTAAAGAGCGCAATGACAACCATAATCACGATCCAGACAATCAGCGCAATGGGTCGCTTGAAAATATTCCGCTCAGGATCTTTGTCGAAAAATGGAAGCGCGACCATCAGCCCCATAAATAGAACCGGCAGTGCAACCGCTCCCATAAACTGGCCAAATTGTCCGGCGAAGAGCTTCAGCCGCAGCAATTGGAAGTAGAAGAGAAAGTACCATTCCGGCTCTGGATGGTACTCCCCAGGATCAGGAGTCGCCTTGTCAAGCAGTACAACGGGTTCCCAAAGAGCCAAGGCACAAAGGCCGACAAAGACGAAAGCCATCCCGACGATGTCTTTCCAAATTTGACGGGGGAAGAAATAGTCGGTTTTTGCCTGGATTTCTTCCTTTGTCCCTTTAAAGGGACCGGCTGGAGCGGCCACCCGAAACAAGAAGATGTGGAGCCCTGCCAAAGCCATCAACGCCGCGGGGAGAATCATCACATGGAGCACAAAGAAGCGGCTCAAGGTCATCTGCCCAGGACTGGCACCGCCCTTTAAAAATCTCGCGATAAAATCGCCGACGATCGGCGTTTTATCTAAAATTTCGACACCCACGAGCGTCGCCCAGAATGCGCGTTGATCCCAAGGCAGAAGGTATCCGGTAAAACCGAATGTAATGACGATTCCGAAGAGAGCGAGCCCGACCAACCAGAGAAGCTCTCGAGGCTTTTTGTACGCCCCCCAGAGAAAGACCTGCGACATATGCGCAAACACACAGACCACCATGGCGCTGGAGCCCCAGAAATGGTAGCTGAGCAAAAACCAGCCGTAGTCGACGTCGTGGATAATATACTGCGTGCTATCGTACGCGTGGTCCGCAGTCGGCACATAGTAGAACATGAGCATAGTGCCGGTGACCGCTTGCATGGCAAAGATGAACAACAAGATCGAACCGAACACGTAGGCCCAACGCGAGCCTCCCGGAATCGGCTCATTGAGCATCTTCGCCTGCATTTCCTTGAGCCCAAGCCGTTCATCGAGAAAGGCGAGAACCTTTTCACTGGTGCTGGGCTGATGATCAGGGATCACGGCAGGCGATGAGTGTTTCATATCCATGATGCTACGTGCTCACACAATCCGAATTTGCGACTTCGTGCCGGCCTTAAATTCCATATCGATGATCTCAACCTCGCCGGAAGGTGAGACCTTCACCGGCAAGGCATCCAATCCACGGGGCGCCGGCCCATCAAGAACTTTCCCCCCCGCATCATAGATACTCAAATGGCAAGGGCAGAGAAAAACCTGGCCTAAAGCCTTATGCTGGCGCCACTTGAAGCCACAGCCAAGATGGGGGCACTTACCGGAAAATGCGATATAGGGAACATCTTTTTTGTTGGTCCAGATGGCCTTCCCCTTGGCATCGTGGAATTCGACATCTTTACCCTGATACACCCTCTCCAGCAGGTCGGGAGTCGTCCGGAGCACCCAGACGTTCTTCTCCACTTCGTACTCGGGCATGTACGCCTCTTTGACCTGCTTCTTGTATTTAAATTGCGTCCCGACATTCTCTTGCTTAATTTTGCTCACGTTACCGACCTTGAGCCAGGCGTTGTCAAAATCGGCATACATGGGCTTCATCAAAAAGCGAAGGATGGGATAGGCGAGAGGGAGTCCGATCAGAAACCCAATGACATGGGTAAAGTTCATGAAAAATGTTCGACGCTTGACGTTCTTCTCCAGATCAGGAAGAGGGACCAACACTTCGCCGGGCGTGACATGGATATTGTCTTCCAGATGGGAGATCTCCACCTCGTGCGTCGTGACATAATCTTCGCGTTTGAAGGGAGGCAACGCCAAGATATCTGCAGAAGGAGCCCGTAGCTGTACTGCGTCCTCCGTGACGTCCTGGACCTGGGTCATCATGATCTGCCGCTCTCCGCTGCCGTTCATGGAGACGACGATATGACTGATTTCATGGGACAGCGGATCGAGCACTACCCGGGTGACTTCCCCGATATCGTGATCCGTACACCGGACCTTGGATTTCAATTTTGGTTGTAGCATTACTTTTTCTTGATTGGCTTGGGAGTATTGATTGCGGTGTTCTTGAAGGAACCTAACCAGGTGGCCAGCGCCAGCATTTCCTTAGGATCCATGAGATCTTTAAATTTATCGGGCATAATGCCCTTTTGCCATTCCTTGTCATACCCTTCAGCCATAAAGCTCTTAGGGTCAGCAATTTTTTGCTGAATCTCCTCGACAGTCAACAAGGTCCCGATGTTATCCAACTCAGGCCCCCGCTTCTTGCCTCCCTCTCCCCTCAACTTGTGACAGTTGTAGCATTCCTGCAACTGCCACTGCTCCTCACCGATTTTCATGATGTCACCGGAAGCGCCACCCCCTGCAGGAGCAGGCTTTTCTCCAGAGGAAGGAACTTGAACCGCTGCCACCGCCTGTCCACCTCCGATGCCCTTGAGGCGATCTTCTAACGCTTTCACTTGCGCATCGAGAGCCTTCGCACGAGCGATCAGCTCTTCCGTCTTCCCCTGGGCCGACAGCTTTCGCTCCTTATCGAGAAGTTTGCCGATCTTAGCCTTTTCATCCTCGGGATCGAACTGCGGCAAGAATGACGCACCGGCCACGCACACCGAGATAAGAAAGACCCAGAACACGGTCACGGTGAGGAAGGACATCCCTCCGCTCATCACGTTCATCGTCTTTGCGTCAAGGAGCGCAAAGATACCGGCTCCGATCACCGAGATAACAAAGAATAAGAGTTGAAAACTCACCGGCACTTCTTGCGAATTTGCAATGGCAACCAATCCGCCCCCGACTATTAACCCAACTGCTAGCTTTTTGAATAAGTTCCACATGTGATTTCTCGCTGCCTCAGTAGACACTCCATAAAGTGATTACTTGACCGGAACAGGGACTGGGTTCCCTTCCGGCTCTTTGGCCGGCGCCACAGACGGTCGAATGGCAATCAGAGCTGCAACTGTCACAACAGCGATAAAAAATATCGTGATCGCAGTAATCCATCCAGCTGAATATGAAAGCGTGGGAGTAAACGATTCCGCGCTGAGATCCGATACCAGGCTATAGGTATGGAAGTACTTCTTCAAGAGCGAGCGCACTGCGCCCATCAATCCCATAATCCATGTGGAGGTGAACGCCAGGAAGATCAAGACGAATTGAGCGGCGAAGTCAATCTTCCCCCAAAGGATGGTCCCTTGCTTAATGGCACGATTGTACAAGACAAAATTGACGATTGTCACAAACACTAGCGTCAAGATGGCTGAGAGCTTCGCCGGCATCGACGACAAATAGTCCCAACCTTCCGGCAATTTCATCTCATCCGGCATATCCGTCCCCGTAGCGACAAAGCCGGCAGGAGTGAGCCAGACTGCGTCGCTGATGAGCATGACGATAAACCCGATCTTGATGACTGTCCGCGCAGAAACCGTTACCGGAATAAAACGCCCAAGGAGGAACGGGGAGAGCGTCAGAGGCAGAAGAAACGCCAGCGACATCGGGTCCGGAATCCACCAGCTGTTCATCACCCACATCGTCACAGGGAGCAAGGCGATCAGCACAATGGGAGTCAGGATGCTCATCCGAACATTATCGGCACCCTCGATACGCTTGACACTCAGCCAGCTATAGTAGTTGATTCCTAGAAAGAGCAGCCCGATCATGATGCCTTGCATCTCAAAAAACATTGAAAGCTGATCGGCCATCATGTATGGGCAGAACGAGAAATCGTAATCACACATCTCATAGGCCAACAAAAGCCCCGTGAAGGGCTGCAATAGCGATCCACCGACCGCGATCCAAATCGCGACGAATCCCATCCAATCATAATACGCCCGCTCCTCCTTCGTCTTGGCCGCCATGTACATATACGCGGCGATCATGCCGGCAATGAAGCCACCAAATGCTACATTCCCGTCGATTCGATGAAGACTGAGCGGAAACCAACTTTGATTGGCAATCTTATCCCACAAGGTCGCCGCAGCGATGAAGTCTTGCGGCGAAACACCTTCGGCCTTCGGTGGGGTGTTCATGAACGACGTGGGCCCGTTGATCACGAACAGGATCAGCAAGCACACCAGGTTGAGAAGAACACCCAGTGCGATATGGCGCCCCTTCTTCTCGCCTTTCCAAATGTCCCATGTATAGAGATAGGCATACATGAGGATCGTCTCCGCGATAAACAAGGCTGGGTACAGAATCGCAAAGACCACATAGAATTGATTGATAAAGGACGTCGTAAACTGCGGATAGGCGGCAAGGAGAACAAAGATAAACAATCCCCCGGTCACCGCCGTCATGCTGAAAAGAATCACCGTCACCTTGGTCACTTCTTTTGCAAGACGATCGTATCGAGGATCTTGCTTCCGATAGCCTAACCATTCGGAGATCACCACGAAGATCGGAGCTCCGAGAATAAAGGCTGCAAACAAGATGTGCAGCTGCGCGACGATCCACACAGCGGTTCTGTTTCCAGTGTACGGGAAGTCCACAGAAGACACTCCAGCCTCCTGGGCGAATACGTCTGAAACACCTAACCCGCACAACAACGCCAACAGAGTGAGAGCCAGGAGACTGCTCGAATGTGTTTTCACGGTGCCTCGATGCCCCCTATCCTTGTATATAGAACCCAACACTGAGGAGCCTATGACTCACGATCGCCCCTGCCATTTGCAGGCCATCATATTCCTACAACGCCAGAGACCCACAGGGTCAGCACCTACCATCGGATGAACTGGACCGTCCGGAAACCAGGAAAGCCGACCCACAT
>JAMXAU010000193.1 GCA_024281365.1 Nitrospira sp. | reverse complement strand
TCATGTTGTTCGTACGCGATGGCAAACTTCTTCAGGGGATAGGTCAATCCGGTCCAGGCATATTCCGGTGCGGCAAAGAGTCGATTGACCCAGGTGTTGTCTGTGTCTTCGGGTGTGGTGTCTTGCGACCCGTCGCCTGTTATTGACGGAGTGGTCTCCTCGTGGACCTGGATCGAATCAGGTTGTTGCTCCGCTCCCTGCATCACCTCGTCCTTGGGCGATGGTGACGCGTTAGCCGTCTCATGAATCATCCCGACTACAAACAGTGTCCACGAGAGCAGGGAGGCGAGGGAATGGTTTTGAATCTTCATCGTGATTCCGCCTGTCGGTGTGCTTACTTCATGTCATGGGCCGTCTATGCGTCCGTCTTCATGATCTTTCAAAACCGGCCGGTAATCGTAAGGCCCAGGCCGCTGTGTGCGGTCGGTACAAAAGGCATGATATTCACCCCATGGAGGAAATCAGGATTCTTATGCCGCCAACTCAACGCCTTCCCGATAAAAAACCCCAGCGCCGCGCCGGCCAGCACATCGGACGCGAAGTGCTCGTTCAACTGGATTCGCGAGAGCGCAATCAACGTTGCCGTGGTGTAGGCCAGGAATGGGACCGGTTGTGGATAGGATTCCGCGAACACCGCGGCCACGGCGAAAGATCGAGCCGCATGGGCCGATGGGAAGGACGTATCGAAACTGTCGAATGGGGAGAAGGAGTGCGCCCCTTCTTCTCCAGTCGGTCGAGCCCGCCCGATGCCGAGTTTGGTCACGCCGACAATGCCCTCCACGAACAGTTGAGATTCAAGGCTCACGAGTGCCGTCCGCATCAACCGATTACCTTCTTCATGCTCTCGGAACAGCCATCCGGCGCCGATCAGGGCGACATTGGCCCCCAAGACGGTTCTTGCGAACCCAATCGTTTCCAGACTACGGGCAATGTCGTTGGTCGCGGTGGTGCGGTTCTCCTGAAAGCCTTGTTGAATCGGCTTATCTGTTGCCATCAGACCGCCAACGGCGGCTGCCACACCTCCAGCGATCAGAACGCTCTTCCCATCCATCCTGAGGGGAGACGTCAGTAGATATTTGGCATCGCTGACGACCTCGTGACCTGCTGTGCCCAGTTCGTTGATGACGCGGTCTAGTCCTATCGGTGTCTGTGTGGACGTCGGTCCCGGTGACCTCACACAGCCACACTCGATGTGCCGGCAGTCACTTCTGCATCCCTCAGCATGGGCGTGAGAGGCGTAGAGCCACGACACCGTTGCTGCTATCAAATGAACTTTGAAGGGACGCATGTCGCTTCAACTCCTCCCGGATTCAGGACTTCGTCTTATATCGGTTAGAAAGGGCTTACGGATTCCACGGCGTCAACGGCATCAACGGCGCATTCTGAGCCACAGGGGTGATCACCAAGGCCGCAATGGCCCCCCGCAAGGCCGCAGTCAGCGAGTGGGTGATGATCGGATACACCCCTGGCGATTCCGAGACCAGATCAAAGGTTGCTGCGCTGCCCGGACCCACGACATAGGTCTGGACCCCTTTGAGGTTGTTGGCCGGATTGCCGCTCTCGTAGACGTTGTCCCAGATCTCCCCGATCGGGTGAATAGCCGCAAATTCATTCGGACCAGCGTTGACAAAGTAGAACCGCACCCGCTCGTTGGGCTTGGCTTCCAACGGCGCTGCCCCCATGAAGAACGGGTGGTACTTCCAGATCCCGCCGTTGAACACGACGTGGTCGAATTTGCGATCGAACATGGCCTGCACGTTGTCCGGATTCTTCCAGAACTCCGATTGCACCAAGACATATTCCCGATCGGCCTTCGGCCACGCGTTCGCGTTCTTCGGATCCACGATGATGGCTCCGAACATGCCGCGCGCAATGTGCTGCACCATCGGCGGCGCTCCGCAGTGGTAGAAGAACACCCCCGGCTTCTTGGCCACGAAGGTGTACTGAATGGTCTGCCTCGGCCTGATCTCCCTATAGTTCTTCAAGAAGTCGATCTCGGCGGCATGGAAGTCCATCGAGTGCCCATAGGCGTTCGTCCCTGGATTCTCGAGCGTGAAATTGACGGTATCGCCTTCCGTCACCCGTACCACCGGGCCTGGCATCTGCCCGTTAAATGTCCAGGCTTTATACTTCTCCCCCGTGCCCTCCACGACGATCTCCGTTTCCATCGCCGTGAATTTCACGTCGTGTGTCTTGGCCTGCACCTGAGCGGTCAGCCCCAAGGTGCCTGTCACGGCTATTGCTGCAATGCCAGCCATGGACACCAGCATGCCTACTTGTCGCTTTCCCCTCATCTTGCACCTCTCTCCAATAATGGTGGACCTTCTTCTTCCAAGACCGCACCTGCCGCATCGACCCGTGGTCTGCCCTGAGCATGGACGAGTCCACCCGAGCCTCGCTCTCTACGGACTTGTGCATTCAAGTTAGTCCCTGTTCTGTCTGTTTCACCTGAAATTCCAGGCGATCGCTTGCCACGTTGCCATCTGGCGCTCAGACATTGTTGATATTCCTTGGTACTGCGAAAACGATGGATCACAGGGTTCGCCAAGCCGCTCCAAGACTCGGCGCCCAGTTCTTCGATCAGTACGCCTGTCGTCTGCGGATCTTGGTGCAGGACCTCTCTCACCATGTCGATTAAACGAGAAACGAGCGCGTCTTTCTGCGGCTGGGTCACAGCAGCTCCCGAAAGCTGTATCGTGATGATCGGCATGACAAATCTCACTTTGAGATGTTAGGGCGCAAATACCTAGTGTGCTTCCAACCAGCCTTTCATGTGGGGATGGAACTCACAGAAGTACGCGTAGAATCCACCCGCCTCAACAGCGAATTCCCACGATTCTCCTTCCGCCAAAATCCTCGGCAACCACACGCCTCCCTCCGCTGTGACCGTGTGCGGAACGATGTCGCGGTTCACCCATCTGATCCTGTCGCCTTGAGCCACTGCGGTCTGTTGAGGCATGAAACGAAACGCTTGGATCTCGATGAGGTGAAGTCCGGGGGGAGAGGCCATTGCGAGCTCCAGAGGAGCTCCAGCCTCTCCGATAACGACCAGACTTAAGACTGTGATCATGAGCGTCCGAAACATGGTCGAACCCCCTTCGTTCTTAACTGACCTTCTTGTTCATCGAGGACGCATGTCCTTCGTGCGCTTTAAATGTCTGCAAAGCGGCACCAAGGAGCGACTTGAGTTCCTCGTTCTTCGCATTGGGAATGAAGGCGTTCTCGACGGCGTTGTTCACGAACTTGTGG
>JAMXAU010000192.1 GCA_024281365.1 Nitrospira sp. | reverse complement strand
CATCAGGCCCACGCACAGCTGAGTGATCAATGATCGTCCTGTCACGGACGCTCTCCACCCCGACCTGGGGCTTGATGATTTCTGCGTCGTAACCGGACAAAAAGATGACGGTGTACCATGTTTACGACTCAGACGTGGTTCGGTCTGCCGAAGAGGGCTCGGATTCGGCAGACATGTTTGGTGGTGGGACATTGCGTTTGGCGTTCAACGGCGGCAATTTGACGAATCGCTCCATCCGTTCCTGGTTCATGGCCTTGGCTTTGCTCTCGGTAAATCCGGGTTTGCGAGTGCCGACCACGTTGGATGAAAAGGCCGAGAGAAGGCGCGTCGCCTCCTTCGCATGGCAATGGGGACACTCTGTGTCTTCTACTCTGGCATAAACTGACTGGGTGGCTTCAAACTGTTTCTCACATTGTCCACAGCGGTATTCATAGAGCGGCATAGGATCGCATCCTTTCTCTTTGCTCGCCTGCCTTCCCTTCTGCAGCCAGGTTGTCAGCGACATATACCCTGATGAAGCATTTGCGGGATCGTGGTGTGATCGACTCGGCCGAGTCCGCTCACAGACGATCATGATTGCAGTTCGCCGAGTCTTCACTCCAACCAATGGAGCCGTTCAGATCTTGACAAACAGCCCTTCTGCAAGCGATGCTGATCAGCTTACGATATTCTGCTCATTCTAACAACTTACGCGGCGCAACTGCCAGCTCCAGAGGAGGGTTTCGATGCCAGTGCTGATTCGACGGTACAAGGGGAACAACGGTGTGATGCAGGAAGAACGAATCGATGAGGATGATCGAATGAGCGTGATACGCGGTCTTCGAGAAGGACGAATGCCAAAAAGTGAGAGACGGCGTGAAGGCTTCATCGAGAGGATGAACGGCAGCTCCTCCGTGAACCGGTCAAGGACAGGGAGTAAGGCGCAATAGCGGCGCTCCTCGCCACTTATCCTTTACCCGCACCGGCTAGCATGATCTACTGGTTGCATATTGCCCGTGCCATCGACCGTGTGACGCTCCACCGAGACCGGTGTTCGGAGGTGCCATCGACTGCCACCTCCAGCGACTTTTGGGAAGGCGGATGGTTCGATTACCCTGATAAGGAACGGGCGACCCTGGCGATGGAACAGGCAGGAGTGAATCGGCAGCGGCTATGTCCACTTTGCAAACCGTAGAACGAAGTGCTGGGCCCTGAGTGCTGAGCCTGTTCATCCGGGCCTGTACACTCAGAACTCACGACTTAGGACTCAGCACTGCTGATTCATGCCGCGACTCGCCCTCCTATTGACCACCTTCATCTGGGGTGCGACCTTTCCTGCCACGAAAGCGGCATTGGAACAGATTCCCCCGCTCTCGTTCCTGTTCCTTCGATTTCTCATTGGAACCCTGCTCATCCTGTTGTGGTTTGGTGTCAGCCACCGTCGATTGCATCATGATCGTGCGGTGTTGGCAGCCGCTGCACTCTCGACAGTGTTTCTGTTTCTCGGGTATCTGCTCCAAACTATTGGGCTCTCGTACACGAGCGCGTCCAATTCAGCTTTTCTCACCGCACTCTATGTGGTCTTTGTGCCGTTGATTCTCCTGCGGGTCGACCGGCGTGCGGTCTTGGCAACAGTGGTTGCGGTGGTCGGGTTGTGGCTCCTCGTCAAGCCCAACACATCTATGAGTCGAGGCGACCTTATGACGCTCGGATGTGCCGTGGCGTTTGCGGGACATATCATTTGTCTTGAGCGATTTACCCGCCAAGTCGATGCCCCGTCGCTTCTTGTGTGGCAGATGCTGGCGATGACGCTATTGTTTCTTCCGGCTCCATGGTGGGAAGATGTTTCAGGGAGTGCGTTTTCGCCTACACCTGTTCTGCTGACCGGTCTTGCGGTGACGGGCGTGTTGGCCACGCTTGCATTCGCCGTGCAGATGTGGGCGCAGCAACTGGTTCCGGCCCAACAGGTGGCGCTGCTGTTTGCATCCGAGCCGGCCTATGCGGCTTGGCTTTCGTGGTACTTTCTTGGAGAGACGTTAGATGTCCAAGGCTGGATCGGCAGCGCGCTGATCTTGTTGGCGGTTATTATCGGAGCGTTCGGCGGCTGATCGTTTCCTAAAGAGCGGGGAGGCATATGGCACAAAAGTTCGGCAATGGACGGTGGGTGCGCGAAGGATTTCTTGATAACCGTGTCGACGGGACGGTCGTTGGACAGGTCGTATTTGCGGTTGTTGGGCCAGTGGATTTCTATTTGCGCGGTAATTTTAAGCCTGATATCGCCGGCGAGGTGATTCGATTCCGAAACAGCCGTTTTGAGGATGACGAGACCGCGGGGCACGTGATCGGCGATATGGCCAATCCTCAGATTGGAACCGTGAATCTCATTTCACTCGATCCGCATCCGAACCTGGAACCGCACCCGTACGTTGAGTGGTTCACGCTCAACGAGGACCACTATCGGTTTCAGCTAAGCGCCGGTGATGCCTGGGTGCTATCCGAGGAAGAGCGACTGGGAATCGAGGGAGAGAGTCGACGAATTCGGGAGACCTTGGCCGGTCAGGTTGCTGAACGACCAAGGTCAAAAACTGAATCCGATTGGGCTTAAGGAGGCGTGAGTTCTAGCTGAGGTTGCGGTGCGGGAATTTCCGTCGCCTTCACCGCGGCCTCGATCTTCTTTTTGAGGACGCTGCGGTCTGAATCCTGTCTGGTTTTTCCCTCGCGCACATACGATGGGACCTCACGGATATCCCAGACCAGTCCCAGCCACTCGAGCCCTTTCAGGCAGTAATACGTCATGTCGATCTCCCACCAGTAGAACCCTTGCCTGGTTGAGGCCGGATAATAGTGGTGGTTGTTATGCCACCCTTCTCCCATGGTGATCAGGGCCAGGAAGAAGTTATTTCGGCTGTCGTCGCCGGTCTCGTACCGCTGTCCGCCATAGACGTGAGAGAGGGAGTTAATAGTACAGGTTCCATGAAACAGCGCGACGGTCGAGATGAAATATCCCCAGATCAGCATCTGCGGACCGTTCGTGCCGAGTTCCGGTGCATAGGCTTCCAACAGTTTGCCGACCCCGAACATGCCGAAGCCGGTGAGCGTGGGAACCAGGACATCAAACCGGTCAAGAAACCGCAGCTCCGGAAACTTCGCGAAATCGGAGATTCCCTTGAGGCGCGGCGCATAAAACGTCTGTGACATAATCCAGCCCATGTGCGACCACCAAAATCCTCCCTGGCGAGGAGAGTGCACATCCTCCGGTGTATCGGACGCGATATGGTGATGGCGATGGTGGCCGGCCCACCACAAGGGGCCTCGCTGGGTACAGGTTCCGCCTAACAGCGCAAAGAGAAACTGGACGGTTCGCGACGTCTTGAACGTCCGATGCGAGAAATAGCGATGGTACCATCCTGTGATGGCAAACATGCGAATGAAGTAGAACCCGATCGCCACGGCAACCGCCGTCCAACTCCAACCTACCCAAAATATGCCCAAGCAC
>JAMXAU010000191.1 GCA_024281365.1 Nitrospira sp. | reverse complement strand
GGGGCGAGGCGTACGCTTCGGTACGTCGAGCCTCTGAGTGATGCGAGAACGCCGCTGGAGGACTTTTTCAGCATTCTACTAGAGTGCCCTCATCCATCCCATCCAGTAGGGTTCTGACCAGTGTTGCCGCAGAATCAGTGACTCTCGCTGTCTAAGGTCTTGGACGTAGGTAGCAGGAAATGGGACGGTGAAACGGTCGCCCACTTTAGGCGCCCCTTGCCTTTTGCTCCTCACCTTTCCGTCCGATCACCTCATGCACACCTCCGGCCACCAGATGCTGAATGAGGTTGTAGAAGATGATCGGAACCATGACACGGGGATAGGCGGCAAGGACAAGCGACGCTAGCACCAGGCCCGTCCCGTTGTTATTCATCCCCAGGCCATACATCAGCGAGACCCGTTCCGCATCATCTACCTTGAAGAGTCGACTCAGCCCATAGCCAGCGGAAAAGGCCGTGACACAGAGGCCCGTGGTGATGGCCAGCGTCACCGCCAAGAAGTCGTAATCTCGGTCTGCAACCGCCTGTGGAAGGGATACAGATCCATTCGAGTAGTTCAACAGCAGTAGGACAACGGCATTAATCAGTTTGATGAACGGCATGATAGCCGTCAGTTGCGCTTCAGGGACGACGAAGCGCACCGCAAGGCCCAACAGGGAAGGGAACACGATCCAGAGCCCCAGAAACGCTCCCGATCCATAGGCGGTAAGGGTGTGGATGACCTGCTCATATTCCTCCGTGGCCATCTCCCCGAACGTATAGAGTGCGACCGGTGTCAGGACGGGACTCAATACGGTCGAGGCGAGGACTAATCCCAAGCTGAGCGCCAGATTGCCATTGGAGTTCTGGGCCCAGGCGCTTGAGGCTCCGGCAATGGGCATGGCCGCGACCAACGCCAGCCCCACGAGGATGTGTTGGGCTTCCTCCGGCTCATACCACAACCGCATGATGAGGGTGACCAGAAAGATATAGGACATGGGGATGATGAGATTGGCGGTGAGCCCAGCAAGCAAAACCCCTGTCTTCTTGGCCAGTGATTTCAGGTGCGAGGTCTTGACCCCCAACCCAGCATTGAACATCAGGGTCGCCAGAAGGAGCAGGAGGAGGGACACGTGCAGGGTCTCGTTGACGATTCGGAGATCGCCGAAGCTGACCTTTCGTATCCAGAGACCCGCGGTTGGCCAGATGGCAGAGAGCGTGTAGGCACCGATCAAAAACCAGAGCAGGTGATGATGGATGAACTTGGACAAAGAGCGAAACGTGAGATTGCAGCTATCCATGATGTATTTCGGGATCAGGTTGGCTCAGGCATGCACTATCGTGGCGCCTGGCCGATGATATGGATTTTTGGCCCGTTCGGCAGCGGGATCATTCTGGGGACGGGCTTCCGTTCCACTTTGCATCATATCGGCGCAGGGATTCGAACCTGAGGGCATCGTTCCAGGATGACTTCGCAGTTACAGGAGGTTTTCAACGATTTTGCAAGGCCACGGTCCCGTGCACATATTTGGCATGGATTCCTTTCACGGCGTTCAGCACCTGCGTCATGTGAATGTGATCATCTTCGAGCGCAACCATGAACAACGTATTGCGATCGATAGAGCCACCGGTTCCGGAGCCCGTTTCCGGTTTGACCACTGCCTCCCACACCCTTGATCATCGTATAGCCCTTGATCCCCAGGTTCTGTAACAGGGCGAGGATCTCCTCTTTCAAGTTTCTCCCCACAAACAATCTGCAGCATCTTCATGATCGTGCTCCTGGACCGTTGTGCCGTTGACCAGCCGGTCCTTGATAGGGTGGTCTTCCTGCCAGGCTATGGTGTTCGGCCACTTTCTGACCTCGCCTGCCGTGCTCGAGCGACGGGGGCGGAGTCGGGGTCACGTTCGGATGTCCGAGGGTGAAGTCGGGCCCCGATGTGGACCCTCGTCTTCCGTGAAGGTGCCAATTCGGAGGATGCCGCCCAAGCGTCCCTACTTCACGAACGACGCGACGCTTCATCACCTCCACTGCTCTAGCGGCGTGTTTATCGTACCTTTCGCCGGCTTAAGGGTGGTCTTCACGAATGTCTTCTTGACCTTGTCCTTCGAATCTTGTCCTCGACAAAATGGCCAGCCCCCACGGCGAGGACCTCTCCTTCCTCCGGTTTCTCTTGCGCGCTGTCCGGGATGATAATGCCACCGAAGCTCTTCTCCCTCGGTTCGCCGGTCCGGATCAAGACCCCCAATCGTGCAATGGTTGTAAGTTCATCGATGCCTGTCCTTTCATTCACGCGTGGAGTGTATCAGCTGGGTCTACAGACACATCAGAATGCTATGCCGACACGCGGCATCGCTTAGTACGTCTGCCCTACAAGGAACAGAACCGTGTAGTCTCGAGTGTGTCTTAGACCGGTTCTGTTGCACGCCAAGGTCCCCGCATACGCGTGGAGTGGCTCTACACATGTGCCGCTGATGAAGAGGTCCGCCCCATGAGTACCATTGCCGCTGCTGTTCCTTCTCTCGATTCCCGGCAGAGGTCGCGGCGAACTGACACCAACCTATCTGCTGCAAATTCCATGGCCAATCCGGAAGGGGAATTATGGTTATACTACCAGGCGCAGCCTGTTTCTCGATGCTCCGCGCCGCCCATTTCATCACTCAGTTCCTTCTGAAACTTAAGAAGACGGTCTAACTGGGCACTAAGGGACTTAGCTTGGTGCCAGTCGCGAACCTGAGCGCAGGCAAAGAGTTTACCCTTGTCCCGCCGCCCTTGCCTCATGCCTCCAACCGATGTGCCGTCATCTGACTCTTCAGCCCAGATCGCTCGTGGTCCTTACGTTTCCTGTTCGCGCACGAACTGCCGCGCGCGACGCAGGTCGTCGTACCTGCACAGTTTCTCAGCTCCAGCGGCGGATGTCTTCCAACGCCGCAACCCGCGCGCCGTCCGCCTGCCAGCAGCACGCGATATCGGAGATCCGCTCAGTCAACTCGTCCAACCGGAGGCTGAGTCCGGATTCCGTACTGTTCTTCGCCACAGCCTTCGTCGCGCGCCCGCGGGTCGGCGTCGGTCTCATCGGACTCCGTCTTTCTTCTTGAATGGCATTATATTCCTCCTACTTTACCTGAACCTCTACTCGTCCACTACCAATCGGTCAAACACCATTCGATGGAGAAGATGGAGTCGCTGCATCCACCAGCGCGGCCGGATGGAGAGCAGTGGGAATCTCAGCCTCCGTCAACCCGGACTAGATGCGCCCTTCTCGAACGGAGATTCTTTCCGACTCCTACTTGTTCCAAAAAAGCACGATGGCTCTCGAACGTCGCGAGCCTTTCACGCCAACCGTCTCGTTTCCTGGAGGGCGTAACGTAAGCTGCTTCTGACCGAACAAAGCGGTCGGACCCCCTACATGTGCCAGAATAAGAACTCGTTACTTCATGGTCAGTACCACGCGACAACGGGCCTTTCCGCTCAACATACGGTCGTAGGCGGCTCCTGCCTGTTCCAACGGGAACGTCTCCACCATCGGACGGATACCGGTCAGAGCACAAAAACTGAGGGCATCCTCGGAATCTCGCGCTGTCCCTGACGGCCATCCCTGAATCGTCCGGCGTGCGCCGATCAGTTGAAGCGGTGTGACCGTCATAGGATCAGTCGATGCCCCAAGAACAATGAGCTTACCCCCGACCGCTAAGCCGTCGATCATGTCGGACATCGCTTTGCCGCTCGGAGCTGTCGCCAGAATGACCGTTGCGCCACCGAGACTCGCCAGCTCCTTCGCCGGATCAGTCGTTTCGGCATCGAGATAGCGCTCAGCTCCCAGCTTAAGGGCAAGCACGGACCTCTCTTGTCCACGCCCAATGGCGACAGTATGAAAACCCATCTTATTGGCAAACTGCACCCCGAGATGGCCGAGCCCGCCCAGTCCCTGAACAGCCACCAAATCGCCCGCCCTGGCGCCGCTGTGACGCAGGCTGTTAAACGTGGTAATCCCAGCACAGAGAATCGGTGCCGCGTCCGTTGGTGCCAACGCATCAGGGATGGCCGCCAGCGCTTCCGTACGCGCGATGAGGTACTCGGCATACCCACCATCTTCATGAAAGCCGGTCACCAGGAACTTCTGACAACCGAAAAAATCGCCGCGATGACAATGGGAACAGTGGCCACAATGCCCGCCGTGCCACCCCACCCCGACACGCTGCCCTTTCTCCCAGGCAACCACCCCGGCACCAACGGCATCGATTACCCCTGCCACCTCATGGCCCGTGACGCGCGGATACTGAAGTCCCGGCCAATGGCCTTCTTTGACAAACATGTCGCTATGGCAAATCCCACAGGCCTGCACTTTAATGCGGACAGTATTTGGCTTGGGTGCTGGCACCGGCCCGTGGGCGATCTTGAACGGACCTCCAGGGGAGGTGATCTGCACGGATGTCATGACTGTCATCAAATCCTCCTTCGCTGGCAGAATATCGAAACAGTTCTCAGATAGCGCCAGAACACTCTAGCTGCCCTTGACTCAGTGCTGTCTCGGTGCCTGGCCGAGGATGTGAACTCTTGGTCCATTTGTCAGGGCGATTAGTCGGTCATCCTCAACTTCGCCGTCTAAGACCCACTCGAAGAGTCGCTTCGCATCGTTGAGTTCTGGATCTCTTGGAAAACCGTACTGCTCGTTCTGCATCGGTTCGTCATAGAGACCGATGCAGCCGTGGGACGCGGGATAGCCCGGCAAGTCTCGTCCATGAATCCAGTACGACACCCCTTCACGATTGATATGAAACCTGAGCGCGTAGTTCATTGGATAGGGACGGTCCGTTCCTTCAACGGTATAGCGACAGGATTGATGGGCGCGGTGAGCGGCGGTGAGACGAAATTCCCCTGTCGGCGTTTCATCATGGCCGTTCCCTGAAGCGATTGGTACAGCAAATCGCAGAACCCCGTACTCGTAGGCACCCAGAAATTGCTCGGAGAGATTGATCAGGATGAACCGTCTCTCCTGCTCCGCCGCGAAATACAGCAGCGGCAGCGGTGAGAAATACTCCACGTCCTCGATCTGCTTCGGGACCTTGATGGACACCCCAGCGTGGACATGGCGCCGGTCGATTCGGTTGAACCGCGCCACGCTGACCCAATGCTCGCCGAACAGATTTTCCAATGTTTCACCGGCACGGAGCGTCCGGCATTCTGACCGTATGGTCGCATCGCTGGGATAACTCATACCGCATGGACTACTAC
>JAMXAU010000008.1 GCA_024281365.1 Nitrospira sp. | reverse complement strand
TCTGTGAGGCATCACCCTGACCTGGTGGTTCATAGGCTTGCCCGACATTCGCGCATTGGCGAGTGCAATCTCGCAGGATTCGTCGTTCGACATCGAGGACCAATATATTGGCCTTGGGTCCAGTCAATTCACACATGATCACGTGAGGTCCGTCCCTGCTGGTCATCTGCAGCTCGACAAGGCGGTCGTTCTCGATCTGATGGATGTCGTCGAGCCTGGCCCCCTGGAAGTGGGCCCGGAGAAATTGGCAGAAGGGGGGTGGCGTCGGTGGGTTGAGATGGGAACCAGTGGTGAGATGGAGCCGGGCGTTGTTCGGGTCACAGGAGATCAGCAGCCGATGGGTCTCACCCGGCACCCGAATGTCAAGCACGATCGTGTGAGCGTGTGGTTGATGGATCTTTTGTATCCAGCCGCCACGTAGGGTTGGAGCAATTTCTGCAAGAACCAGTGCCAGATCCGTTCTGTTCAGTATCATGAGAGGTTGTTTCTATTTCTCAGCAGGGCTGGACTGTTGTCGATGTTTCGCCACGCTGAGTAGTAGGCTACATGTTAGAGCGTGCTGGGGAGTAATATCCAGGGACGACGATGGTTTGCCGGTTTCTGCAGAAAGAGACAAGGGTAGGTTGCTCAGCTTCGCCCTTGCACCCACTTTCCTGCTGCGCTAGAGTCCTGCTTACATTGTTCGTCATCGTCTCGCTATGCATCTGCTCGATCCGCAGCCTCTCATCACATTACAGCATGAATTTCGTCTTTCGATGCGTCGACTGTATGCCGATCTGTGTGTCGGGAATTGCACACTGGCCATATTGATCTGTCTGAAAGAGTTAAAGCTTCCAACCAGTTTCTTTGACCATCTCCGTCAGCTTTCCCACTCGAGTGCTGATTCTTACATGGAAAGTTGTCGGTCGGATTAGACATTGAATGATCTCGCTATCTTCTTGATGTGTATCGGCAACTGATTCGGGAGCAGGATCGGAGCGCGTTTGCAGCACAGTTTTTTGATGAATGCCGGGAGAAGTTTTTTGAGCATGGCTCCATGGACGATCTATTCCCAAGTGGCCGTCCGCAGGTACGTGGTCTGGAGAAGCGAGTGTTGGCATTATGTTCGAGGACTGACGCAGGAGTTGACTGAGGAGTCGCTCTGGTTCGACCCATCTGGGACGGTGCAGTGGCTCTGCCAGCAGAAATTGACGCAGTGGGAGGTCTCAGGAAGTCTCTCTGACAATTTTGAGCGTGGCGAACAAGCTGGACGCTTTCCGTTGATCTGACTGGGGCTTGGTGTCAGGCGCCAGATGAGGTGCGGCGGGCGGTCCGTCGATCAACAGGTCGAGTGGTCGTTCGGGTGGAACCGGCTCGTATCTCGCTCAAGATCGGAAAGATTGTCTCGCCGGTGTGGTCACGTGGCAACGGGCAGGGGCAATGGCACTGGGCCTATGTTCCATCGGTCGTCGCCATTCAACGCCAGGGTGTCCCAGTCACGGTCGGCCCCATGCTGGTTTACGGAAACGACCGTCAACCCAAAACTGTGAAGCCCATTGATACGAGACAGATTGATCGAATCACGCGTGCTTGGGAAACGATTCAATTGGCGTGGCCGGAGGGATACGATCTCTTAATGTTGCTCACCGACCGCATTATTCCGCTTCAGGCAAAGGGTGTCGTCAGTTTCAGTTATCGCCATCGGCCAGGGCTGTCATTTATCAATTGTTTTGATCGTGGCAATCTGGATTTGATCGATGATTTGATCCATGAAAACAGCCATCACCACTTGAACCTCCTGTTGCGCAAGCACGTAATGTATCGCGGCGACCATAACCAACAGATCTTCTATTCGCCATGGCGACGAAGCCTCCGTCCGCTGGCGGGCATTCTCCATGCAACCTTTACCTTTACCATGGGAGCGCTCTTGTTCGAGCGGCTTTCATCCTGGGGAGTCGGCCGTCATGGAGGAGCAGCATGGAAACGGGCGGGGCTGACCATGCGAGATTTACAGCGAGCTCGATTCCGCTGCCTGGAAGAACTGGCGTCGGTTCGCTACTCGCTGCAGAGATTTGCACTATGCCGATCACCATCTTGGATGGCTGACAGGTTCAGGTCGGCGCGTAGTTGGACAACTCACCGACGTGATCGATCGTGTCGAGCGAAATAGCAAGCGCATGGCGCGTGACATCGACCGTTCTCCGTTGGGCCTGCCTTGCGGAAACATCTCAAGGAACTGCAGAGAGCCCGCCATGCCTATGGGCCGATGCGTGTCACTCCAGTCACATCGTAGAAGGTGTTCTATTTCTTGACGGGCGGTTCAATCGGAGTAGACTCGGTCGCAAGAGGTGAGAGCTATGCGCGACCGGAAGAATAGACAGCATGGCAGTCTTCCACAGGTTGCTCTGCTCGGGTGCCTCTGTAGCCTGACAATGATTGTCGGGGCGACTGCTGCAGGTGCGGCCACAATCGAGAACTCTAAGTCTATCAAGATTGAGAAGTTGCTGACGCTGATCCGGGTCTCAGAACTTGAGTCGGAGTACGAAACGCTCACACAAAAGTATGTTACTGAGTATGAGCAACAAATCAGAAAGTCCATCGCAGCCAGCTACCCCAATGTATCAGGTGATACGAAGAAGGAAATCGAACGACTGCTCGATGCGTTCTTGAAAGACATCAGGCAGTCGATGGGGAGAGTGGAAACCCTCCACGATCATCTTAAGCAGGCCTATTCGAGAAACTTTGGCGAAGAGGAACTGGATCGCCTGATTGCGCACTATTCCTCTCCAGTCGGTGAAAAAGATGCGGGGATGAAGAAAAGCGCGGCCATCGAATACAACACGATGTGGACCGCTCAATTCATGAATCAATACAAGGCCCGCGTTGAAAAGTTGTTACAGGTGGTTGCCCTGGTTGCGCGGGGGAAGGCGAAACAGGGGGCGTAGCGGCACGATTTCACTCCCGACCTCCCATCCACTCTTGACGTAAGTTGTTCTCTAACGAACTTCGGCAAAGAGATTGATGAAATCGGATCGGTGTGGCCGGTTCCTTGATCGTCTAGAGGGGAGAGGTACAGTGGAACCGAAGCGTAGGCGAATGATCAATGGAGTAATCTTCACCAGCGCCATTGCTTTCTGTGTTGGCATGGCCGATATGGGACAGGCCCGATCCACGTCAGATCTGTCATCTCACGTCGTTTCGTGGAATCGAACTCTCCCAACGGAGATGCGGTTCATCGTGTTGGCAAACTTCACCAGCGAGGCAGTCTTGGATCAAGACACGGGTCTACTCTGGGAGCGGTCTCCTGCGACAGCACGCACTGATTGGAAGGCGGCTCGGTCCTATTGTCTGAATAAGGCGATTGGTGGTCAGAGAGGGTGGCGGTTACCGTCGATTGTGGAACTGACCAGCCTACTTGACCCATCTGTCCAGGATTCCGATGCGATGCTTCCAGTCGGCCATCCGTTTCTGAACAACCCGTCGGGGTTCTATTGTCCTCCTCCACAGATGGGGAATTCTCAAAGGCCTGGCATCTCCACTTGAGCAATGGCCATGTCCACATGACCAGTAAAGCCTCCACGTTCAAAGTCTGGTGTGTGCGGGGAGGGAGTACTGGGGATCAGTAGTAAGCAGTTGTGTTCGGTGACGATGTGTGGATAGTGGGTGTTCACCTCTTCCTCCTTCTCCGATAGAGAATCACAGTCAAATCTGCACGAGGCAGTCTACCGGTTGCCAATCGCTTCGGATACCTTCTTGTGGCAGGAATACAGGCTTAGCTGGCCAGCTTTGGACTACGGAAGGTATAATGTGTGATCGTGGTGGGTATCCCATGAAAAAGAAATCGACAAAACTAAAGGTAGGAGTTGGCCAAGCGCGGCTGAATCCGTTGTGAAGTAATTGCGAAAGCGGTATGGGGCGATGTCAAGCGGCTGGCTAGGTAGTTACGGCGACATGCGTGTTTTCAGAAATACGACTTGGACCTCAAGCTTCGTGCCCGATGAGGTTGGACAAAGGATGGCATAGACGATGGGTTAGGATTCTGATGCTATACGGCGGGTAGAAGGAGTAACCATCCGTTTCGGTATGGTGATGAGCCCATTGTGGATATAAATTTTGCGTATCCTCGGTTTCAAGCCAGCTCATTGCCGGGTTAAGACGCCTGGTCCATTTGAGTTTCCTCCACTAGTCCGCAGTGATGGACTGGACATTTCAATTACGGTCTTCGCCACAGTCATGGCATCCTGCCGAGGATCCCATCCTTTCAAGGCTGGGTTGGAAAATGGTTGGCTTAATATATCGAAATCCAGCAAGGCACTCATCCGGTTGGACTGTGACCCAGCCACGAGACCTTAGCTTATCTGCGGCAATGGACAACAGCTCTTCGGTCATCTTCGTGTCGTTCAGGATTTCGTCCGGCTGATCAGTTTCTTCCTGCTTGAGACTTCGCATTCAAATACTGAGCGAGCTGTTGTCCGTAACAGATAGCCCACTTTGCGGCAAAGGTGAGCCATACGTGACGCTCGCTTGAGTAAGAACGACTTTGTTTCGATTCGATTTAGCAATTTGCTTTGCAGCACTGGCTTTGGTGAGCACCTCATCATATGTGAGGCCATGTAGTGGCCATAGAGCAACACCGATGGACACGGTAATATGAATCTGTCTCCAGCAACGGTAAAGATATGTTGCTCGAATCTTCTCCTAAGCCTTTCAGAGAATGCTACAGCCTCCGTGGAATCATGATTTGGAATCAACATATTCATCTCCGCCATACTTGGCGGGACTCTCCACGAACTCGAGAAGCTTTCTACCAGACGCATTGCGTCTGGTAGAAAGTCCTGGTCTCTTTGGTTTTATCGGGTGTTCAATTCTTTGAATTTGTCGAGGTCAACGAATAGAACAGCAATCTGTCCTTTGATTGGTGCGAGTTGCTTTGCCCATTCATTGAAGTCATCCCTAATCTGGTCTGGGCTAGAAGAATCTTAAATTTTTGGTCCAACTCCTTAACTGGCACCAGAGTATGCACGGTCTTTGTGTGTGCAACCCATCAACGAGGAGATCGATTTCAATCGACGATTTTTTTAAGGCGCTGTTCCGTGTTCGCAGAGCTTCTTCGCGGAACTCGGGTTTGTAATCTTTAAGCAATCCCAGATCAGGATCGTTTTGAAGATTGCTCGCACCAATCGCCTGAAACCCATGCTTCAACTTGGTTCTTAAGCTCCGAGGCCAGTGTATCGCTAACTGGAATCTTCATGGAGGAAATGAGACGTGTTTGGCATTCCAGTACAGCTTCAGCTCGCTTGTTTATCTGCGCTAGCCGTTTTTTCTGATAAAGACCGAGAGTGTTGCTCAGTGAAGCATCCCTCTTTGAGCCATATCTGCACTATCTCTTGAAAATGCTTCCTGGGTCTCTTTTATGAGCTCCTCCAATTTGACGTCCATCATTTCATTTAGGCGGTCATGAAAATTGATGGGAAGCATACGACTCCCTGCTTGTAAACTAACGAGATAGCACTGTTCGAAGCAGTCCCCATCTATGATTGGGGACGGTTGAATGACCTTTGATTTGCCTTACGGTTCCACTCTTACATCTACAAATGCCGGCAGACTGTCTGCCCCCTTCTTATCCGTGACACGCAATTTAAAGCGATAGGTCCTTGGCTCTGAGACGGTTGGTGCAAGGAAAGAGGCTTCCGAGTTGTTGGCGTCGAGCAGCGGTACCTTGCTGCCGCGTACTTGGCTCCAGCTATAGTAGAGTGCTTCGCCTTCCGGGTCTCGGCTTTTCAGGCCACTCAGTTTGACCCGAGAGCCGGACTTGACGGATTTGTTCGCTCCAGCATCGGCAATCGGCGGTTCATTCGGCTCATCGTTCACATTGACATCGACATCGAGTGAGGCTTGTTTGCCACGATTGGCGACGGTAATGGTTGCTTTGCCATTGCCGACGATCTGAAGCAGGCCTCCGGGTAAGACTTTGATGACTTTTGGACTTGAGGACTCATAGCTGGTCCCGCTGGCTGGGGTGCTGATCCGCCGGGTGACTCCATCCGCAAAGTCTCCGACGATGGGAAGCTCAAATACTTTTCCCAGCGAGTCCACATGGCCAAAGGCCGACGATTGCCCGGCGCGTCCCAATTGCAACGGCTTCTCTGTTTCAAAGTCGATCGCGGTGAGGGCAGTGGGAGGGGTCACGTGCACGATCACTTCATCGAACACGGATCTGGTTCCCAATCGCCCACGAGAGATTTCAGCCACGGCCAGGAGGCGCATCGGTCCAATGGTATCGTGTGGAACGTGGAGTAGACCGCCAAACGGAGGTTCTGTTTCGATGGATCCAACCATGGTGACTGGTGCTACGATGGAGCCTGTGGCGGTTGAGTCATCCTGCTCAACCAGGACTTCATCCTGCTCACCGTACCAATAGTAGCGGACCTTGACGATGCCGGCGTCATTGTCCAAATCCACCCGCGCTCTAATGGTAGTTCCTGCAGCGAGCGTGGCCCCGTCCGGTGGCTCAGTGATTGTGAAGGCATGAACCGGAGAAGCCATTGCAAGGCAAGCGGTGAAGAGAGCGAGACGAGAGGTCCGATGCTGCGCTTCACGTTTCACGAGCCACGCTTCACGACGCATTGTCATCGCGTCAAATGATAGGGGACGTCGATGAGAATCACGCGTTCTTTGAACAGCAGTGAGGCTTTGAGCATGAACGCTCGTTGGTTATGGAGAATGTTCTGCCACCACCGTGCCGGTAGGATCTCCGGGATCACGACGGTCACCCAGGTGTTCTGATCTTTCTCGAGCACTTCCTCGACGTAGTCGAGTAGCGACCCGAGGACTGAGCGATAGGGGGACGACAGCGCGATCAAATTCACGCCGCCTCCCCATTGAGCCCATTGAATCTTGACCTTGGCGCTTTCTTCAGGATCCACATCGATGAACACCGCGCGAATTTCGCCTGGGCGACTCCGAGCATAGTCCAGTGCACGAACTACGGCACGATTCATTCCACTGACGGGAATAATGACGATATTGCGGCGAGGCAGTGGCGGTCGTTCCCCGCGGCGGTCCAGTGCGATCTGCTCGCTGACGGCCTTATAGTGCGAGCGAATCCCCTGAAACATGAGAAGGAGGACCGTGATGAGCAGGAAGACAATCCAGGCGCCCTGCATGAACTTGGTGCTGGCGATGATGATTGTTGCAATACCGGTGGTGACTGCGCCGACCCCGTTGACGATCAGTTTCGTCTGCCAATGGGTCCCTTTCTTGACGAGCCATTGTTTCACCATCCCGGCTTGAGAGAGCGTAAATGATAGGAACACGCCGATGGCATACAACGGAATCAGTGCGTGCGTATCTCCTTCGAACACGACGAGCAAGAGGCAGGCGAAGAACCCCAAGATGATGATGCCGTTCGAAAAGACCAGGCGATCGCCGAACGTGGCCATCTGATGGGGCATGAATCTGTCGCGAGCCAAGATCGATGCCAGATGCGGAAAGCCTGCGAAGGCGCTGTTTGCCGCCAACACCAACAAGGCCATAGTCCCGATCTGTATGGCGTAATAGATGGGGCCGGTGCCGAAGGTCAAACGAGCCAGTTGGGAGACCACCGTTTCATCTACTTTTGCCAGGATGCCGTAGTGCGAGGCCATCCAACTAATGCCCATAAACAGAGAAGCCAAGATGGTCGACATCCAGATCATGGTGATTGCGGCATTCTTCGATTCTGGTGGGCGAAAGGCTTTGACCCCATTTGAAATAACCTCCATGCCGGTGACCGCCGAGCAGCCTGCCGCAAAGGCGCGGAGTACTAAAAATAGAGTAAGCGTTTCCGCTTCGGCAGGGCCTGCCGGGATAGAGGGGGTTCCGGAGTTGAATACAGACCGAACTGTTCCCACGACGACGAGAATGCCAAGTGCTCCGATGGCAAAATAGGTTGGAACGGCGAAAAACTTGCCGGATTCGCGAACTCCACGGAGATTCATCACGATGATAAATAGAATGGCGACCAGCCCCAGGGCTTCGCGGTGAATGAATAGACTTGGGACGGCCGAGGTGAGTGCCGCAATACCTGCTGCAACGCTGACGGCCACTGTTAAGACGTAGTCAATCATCAGAGCCGCAGCCGCTACGAGAGCCGGTCGATCGCCGAGGTTGGTCCGTGCGACAACGTAGGCACCCCCCCCCTCTGGATATTCATAGATGATCTGGCGATAGGAGATGGTCAGGACCAGTACGAGGAACAGAATTGCGAGACTGACGGGGATCGACCAGGTGACGGCAGCAGCTCCGGCGAGTATGAGCACCAGAAGAATCTCTTCCGTTGCATAGGCAACGGAAGAAATCGCGTTCGACGAAAAGATGGCAAGGGCGATCGTTTTAGAAAGCCGTTCGTGCCTTGCTTGAGCGGTTTTAAGGGGGTCTCCAACCAGCCAGCGTTTCAGAAACATAGAAAGATTATCTCACAATCCTCGAACGCGGGTGAATGTTAAGATGGTCTTGATATAGGGCGAAAGACCCATAGTAGGCGACGCCCGTTTCTGGCTTGCGAGCCCCACAGTAAACTCTGTACGAGTTGACGCACAAAGACTGATAGGGTATGGTAACCCTACATTTCTCTTGTGCTAGTCCGGCGAGAGAAATGCTTCAACCATAACGGACTTCGCGATCGCATCGCGACCAGGTCCAGTTTGGAGCGGCACCCGCCCGGTTGTTTCTCCCCTCGGTTCTCTGATCCCGTCATAATGCGATCAAACTGAAAGGATAGTTTAGTGGATACGTCTGCTTCACGTGATTTTCACGCCCTCGGTTTATCCGAGGCCATTTTACGAGACTTGGCTGATGCCAAGTTTGTTTCACCAACTCCAATTCAAGAGCAAGCCATCCCTCCTGCTCTGGCGGGACGAGATGTGATCGGATGCGCCCAGACCGGTACGGGAAAAACGGCCGCGTTTGTCATTCCGATGATTGAACGGCTTTCCACCTTACCGAAAGGGCAGCCGAAAGCGTTGATCCTCGCGCCGACGCGTGAGCTTGCCTTGCAGACCCTGACCACGATTGAGAAACTTGGGCGAAGTCGTCGCATCTCTGCGACCGTCATCGTGGGAGGCGCAGACATGCAAGCCCAAGTGCGAGGCTTGCGGCAGCGGCCAGACATCCTGGTGGCGACACCGGGTCGACTTCTTGATCATATGTGGAACGGTACGATTTTGTTGTCGTCCATCACAATGTTGGTATTAGATGAGGCGGACCGGATGTTGGATATGGGATTTGCGCCTCAAATCAATCAGATCCTTGACGCCTTGCCGGAGGAGCGGCAGACCCTGCTTTTTTCGGCCACGTTACCGGCGGACCTCGCCCGGTTAGTTCAAGCCAGCGTCAACAACCCTGTCCGCGTCATGGTGGCACCGTCGGCGACGACCGCTGACGGAGTGACTCAGGCAGTGCATCATACATCGCATGCCGACAAGTCTGATCTTCTGTTGTCTCTCTTGGGGGCCGATAAAGATACGGCGCTCGTCTTTACCAGAACGAAGCACCGCGCCGATCGGGTCGGGCGTATGCTAGATCGTGCGGGCCATCGAGTCGCGGTGTTGCATGGCGACCGGAGTTTGTCACAGAGACGTGCTGCTCTGGAAGGTTTTCGACGGGGAGCCTTCCGAGTGTTGGTGGCGACGGATATTGCAGCTCGTGGGATTGATGTGGCCAATATCGGTCATGTGATCAATTTTGATTTACCGAATGTTCCCGAAGACTACGTGCACAGAATCGGCCGTACAGCTCGGATGAAAACGACCGGTCGTGCCACCAGTTTTGTGACCAGCGAGGATGCGCAACAACTCCGTGCGATCGAGCGTCTGTTGGGACAAACCGTTCCGGTCGCCCCGGGAGGTGGGTCTCTTGCACAGGCGAGTCCGCGCGAACATCAAGACACACATCGGACTGGTTATTCCGCTGTGAGCCAGGAACGACCGGATCAGCCACGTTCCTTCCGCAGCCGGAGACGGCCCCATCCCAGATCGTCGGCGCATGGGACGACGACAGCTCCACGTCCGTAAAGTTGAAAAATAGTTCGCAGAATCCACCTCGTGAGATAAAGTATTTCTCACGAGGTGGATGATGCAAACGATTCAATCGGCGGGTGTGACACGCAGTACATCTCGGCAATATCCTCGGGTTCGGATTCTTACACCCTTCAGTTGTTCCCTTTCTTCCGTAAGCACAGGTTGGTGGTTTCGAAAGTCCGTGCATGATGTGGGTCTGGTCCATGATCTGTCGACCCGCGGGGTTTGTCTGAGTACGGATGCCCCAATTGAGCCGGGTGATCAGGTATCCCTCACGCTTCGATTAACCAAGAGCGCTTCTCCGGCAGAAGTGGCCGTGGCCACTGTGTGTTGGCGGTATCAGCAATTTTATGGGCTTGTGTTCACCAGGGTGTCCGAGTCGGTATCACGGCAGTTGGCTGAGTACATGAATGCCACAGGAGAGGAGTAAATGCTCATGGATGATTCAGACTTCAATTCAACCAGTGGTCGCAGTGTGCCTCAGTTGCGTCGATATCCTCGCGTCCGCGTGTCGGCTCCTTTTCCCTGCTCGTTTGCGCGTGTGGGGCGCCTAAGAATGGGCGTGGTCGAACAAGGGTTAGGAATCGTCTATGATGTGTCGGAAAAAGGGGTGCGGGTCATGACGGAAGCGGTCATTACGCCCGGTGATCGCATTGCCATGCAGTTAAGATTGCCGAATCAGCCAGCATCGATGGTCATCGAAACCGCGACCGTGCGATGGGGGAAGGAACAGATTTATGGAGTAGAGTTTGAGGGGTTGTCCCCTCATGACAATCAACACCTTCAGGCCTTCATGACCCATCAGTCGAAGCCTGGGGTCAGACTCACCGCCTGATTCTCCAACTTTCAAATTTGATGAGTGAGTGCGGTGACGGCTGCCAGGCGGTCACCGCCCGGGGCCATCTGCCAGCGAGACAAACTGCTTGCGAAAGCCCACGACTTTCACCAGATAATCTCTTGTTTCTTGATACGGAAGATTGGTGCGCAATCGGTCGTAGACGGCCGGCGGTTCGAGGCCGTTGATTTGATTGACGGCGGATGTGGAGTTAGCCGCGAACACCTTGAAGACATTTCCGGTTCCGGTGTTGTATGCGGAGATCACACAATATTCCCGTGAGACCTCGTTATCGACCTGCTCAAGCAGGTTGTATGACAGGACGTTCAGATAGGCGCTGCCGAGCTCGATGTTGTTCTCCGGGTCGAACAGATACTCGCGTGATGGAATCATATCTTTCCCCTTTGCTTTTCGGTACGCATCTCGGCCTCCGCTCGTTGGAACCAGCTGCATCAGACCAAAGGCAGGGGCGGAACTCACGGCAAACGGATTGAAGTTACTCTCAGTCCGAATGACGGCAAAAATGAGGCTTGGGCTAATTTTGAATTGCTCGGCAAATCTGGTGACTGTTGCCCGATATTTGTCCGCTTGTTTGTTCGAGAAGTTTGCCACCATCTTGAGTTCGGCGATCAGCGCTTGTTTTGCAGCGCCGTTCTGGTCCACGGGCCTTGCCTTGGCGCTCTCGAGACTGAATGCCGCAAACGCTTCCGCCTGAGCTGGGGTGCGGATCGGCTGTCCCTCCTGATCCAGTACCAGTCCAAGTAAATAGGGAGAACGGTCACTGGTCAGGGTCACCGGCTTGTCGGAAAATAGATCGACGGAGCGCGGATCGTCCGGTGTGAGCAAGGTCGTGACGATCGCGTTCTTCAAGCTCTCCTTCGGGGCCTTGTCGTCCAGGGTTTCTACCAGGATTGTCCCATTGTCGAAGTCCACGATGGTCCGGCTCATATAGTTCTGGGTATATTTGACGTACTTCTTCTGTTCCGGAACCTTCACTTCCTTCTCGCCCCATGTTTTCCGAACATTGCCTGTGAGCGCGGTCATCAGCGTGTTGAAGTCCCGTTGAATCGTTCGGAGATCTCTGAGCACCGCCTCGGGGTCGCGCTGGTAGGCATCAACGCGCTCTTTGAGGATCTGTTTAGGGTCTTTACCTGTCGCAATATCGAGAACGGTCCGGCCGGAACGACTGCCCAGCACTCGTTCCGTGTTGGTCAACACTCGGTCTGCGGATTCGCATCCGCCGAGCAACAGGAGTGAGGCAAGCAGGAATATCGATGCTCGCATGGTAGGGGTCCCTCCGTAAGAATGGCCTATTCTATCTGGTTATGAGTAGGAACTGAAGGGCTGGAGTTGGCAAGGCGGGTGTCGGTCGAATGAACATTTACTTGATAGCGACGGCTTTCACTTCCTTGTACGTGGTGTGGCCTTGCAAGACTTTTTGGATCCCGTCTTGGACGAGCGTTGTCATTCCATCTTCGATCGCGGCCTTCAACATGTCCTCGGTACGCGACTTTTGTTGGACCATGCGTTTCATTCGGTCTGTACCGAGAAGCAATTCATGGAGAGCCACCCGTCCTTTGAAGCCGGATCGATTACACGTTTCGCAGCCTTTTCCTCGAGTCAGCCTAAATGTATTGTCCTGTTTGATGCCGAGCTGATCCCAATGGTCCGGCCCGTACCCCTGGCGGAGTTCTTCGTACTCTTCTTTCGTCCCGACATACTGTTCTTTGCAGTCCTTACAGATCCGACGAGCCAACCGCTGTGCCAACACGCCCAACATGGCGTCGGCGAAACTGAAAGGGTCACAGCCCATATCGAGCAAGCGGGTGACGGTTTCTACCGCACTGTTGGTATGCAGGGTGCTCAGGACGAGATGGCCGGTGAGGGACGCTTCGATACCGGTGTCGGCTGTTTCTTTATCCCGCATTTCTCCTACCATGATGACGTCGGGGTCGGCACGAAGAAATGCCCGCATGGCACTCGCGAAGGTGAATCCGATCTTCGGCTGGACCTGCACCTGGCGCAGGCCATATTGAGTAATTTCCACTGGATCTTCCGCGGTCCATATCTTGATGTCCGGGGTGTTGATGTTCCCCAAGACCGAGTGCAGTGTGGTGGTTTTTCCCGAGCCGGTCGGACCGACACACAAAATGATGCCGTAGGGTTTCTCCGAAATTTCTTTAAGGACTCGGAGATTACGTTCTGAGAACCCCATTTTGTCGAGCGGCAGCGGCTCGCTCGCCGCGAGGATACGCATCACGACGTCTTCGTTATAGCCAGCAGTGGGGAGTGTGGCGACGCGGAGTTCGATTTCTTTCGTTTCAGACAGCTTGAATTTAATCTTGCCATCTTGAGGCTTGCGGCGCTCAGCGATGTCCAAACTGGCCATGATTTTGAGTCGGGAGACGATGGCACGGCGGTAACTCTGCGGAATCTTCATGTATTCGAAACATTCCCCGTCGACTCGGAATCTGACCAGAGTCTCCCGCTTTTCCCCATAGGGTTCGATGTGAATATCCGAAGCATTTTGGCGGTAGGCATCGGCAATGATTTGGTTGGCCAGCCGGACGATGGCGCTGTCGTTTTCGTCAAGCCCTCCGGCGCCAGCCGATTCCTCCATGGCCTCGGCCTGAGCCTCGGTGACCAGTTCGCCGAGAATATCTGACACGTTTTCATCAAGTTTCCGCCCTCCACCGTCACTTTGTCCGGTTACCGAAGTCAGAAACTGAGCGATATCGCGGCGAAGGCTGACGGCGAACCGAATGTTGAGGCCCGGGAAGGTGCGCTTGATGTCTTGGACGCGGTCCAGATCTCCCGGATCATCAGTCAGGATTTCGATGGCGCTGCGGTCACGCTTCAGGGGCATCCAGTGGTTCTTTTTGAGATAGTCGACATTGAGGTTTTTTAATAGTTCGGCGTCAACGATCGTTCGCTCGCTGTACTCAATGTAGGGGCACTTATAGAACTGGGCGAGGGATTTACCGAGATCAAGCTTTGGAACTTTGTGCTTTTCGAGCAAGATGCTTTCGAGATCGTTCATGCCCTTGCGGGAATCGGCGATCGCCTGTTCCAACTCGTTCTGCGTGATACGGTTGCTGCCGACCAAGAGGTCGAACTTTGTGGGAGTTTTTTTAGATGTTTTCTTGAGGTTGAAAAAGGCAATGCCCAGAGCCTTGGCGATTTCGTCGACAGCTTCTTCGTCCTTTCGTGTAAAACGGCTCCCACTTTTCTTGTTGAGCAGTTGAAGCACGCCCATGAGGTACTTATTATCTGCGACAACCGGGTAAGTCAGGACTTGTTTGGTCTTGAAGCCGGTGCGTTTGTCGTAGGACGTGTCGTGGAGTAATGCTGGGTGGATCGCTCGCAGTTCAGCCAGATTATACGCATCGGTGATATTGACGGGGCGAAGGTACTTCGCGCAGAAACCGGCTAAGCTCTGCTCGGTAATGGGAATACGGACCTCTTCTGCCCCGTCAATGTGAGGAACTTTTGAGAAGATTTCCTTCTTCTCTGAATCGAAGGCGAAGAGCGTCAGATCTTGAGCATCAAAAACGCTCAGGATGTCCTTATGAAGATCAAGAAGAATGTGGTCAAGATGACTGGCCGCGTGAATCTGTGCAGTAATGCGCTTCAGATGTTCCGCATGATCGACCTTGTGTTGGAGGTCTTGGACATTCGGCATCATCGATGTCGTGTGCATCCAACCGAGTTGGTCGAGAACCGGACGTGAAAGAATTGGGCTTCGCGCTGGATGAAGTGGTACGTAGTCATGACGTGGTCACAGAGTTCGGCGGTCACAAGACGCCCCAAAAGTCCACCAGCTCCGGTCTTATGTCACTCGGAGACTCAGCGTAAGGAAAGCGATCGCAAGGTGCTCCCTCGCTTCTTTCCCTGCTGTTGTCTGTACAGGCTCAGTCTAGAGGAACAAGATGAGAAGGCAAGGAAAAGGCGATTTCTGTCGGTGAGGTGCGATCAGTGCGTACAAGGTGAGCTGCGGAACGAGGGACTGTTTACCCTGCGGAGGGATCACTTTCGAAGGAAAGCCTTTTGAGATGGGCGATGAGTTCACTTGGTACGATACGAGACTTAGCCCCAGTCCTTCGTACCTTCATTTCAACGATGCCATCGGCAAGTCCCTTGTCCCCTATGATGAGTTGAAACGGTGCCCCGATGAGGTCAGCATCGTTGAATTTGACACCGGCTCGATCCGCTCGATCGTCCCATAAGACTTCGAATCCGGCTGTCATCAGGTCGGTATAGAGGCGAGAGGCTATGTCGATCGTCTTCTCCGATTGGCTGACGGTCAAGAGATGGACATGGACTGGTGCGATGGGATAGGGCCAGATGATGCCTTTCTCATCATGATTCTGCTCGATCGCGGCAGCGGCGGTTCGTCCGACGCCAATGCCGTAACAACCCATGATGGCGAGACGTTCCTTTCCCTGGTCATCAAGGATGGTGGCAGTCATCTTACGGCTGTACTTCGTGCCAAGCAAAAAGACCTGTCCGACCTCGATCCCTTTTGCCAACGTCAACACACCGGTTCCCCGAGGAGAAGGATCTCCAGATTGGGCGTTGCGAAGATCGGTAAATTGTTCGACAGTAAAGTCTCGATCGAGATTGGCGTCCTGATAGTGGGTATCGGCCTTGTTCGCTCCGATGACGAGGTTTCGCATCCCCTTGATGGCGTGATCGGCCAAGACTCGGACCTGCTGCAGCCCAACCGGTCCTGCAAACCCTGGGGGGGCTCCCGTCACCCGTTGGACCGTCTCCGGATCGGCCAGCATCACATCGGTGACTTGGAGGAGCCGCGCCAACTTGACCTCGTTCACCTCGTGATCTCCTCGGATCAATACGGCAATCGTGTCGGTTCCAGCCCGATAGAGAAGAGTTTTGACCAGTTGCCGAGGGGTAATCTTGAGAAAGGTCGTGACTTCGTCTACCGTCCGACACTGCGGTGTCGCAATGGGCGCCATGGGGCGAAGGGGAGACGTATCGATCTCGGTAGGAGGGAGCACCTCTGCTCGCTCAAGGTTGGCGGCGTATGACCCTTGGTCGCTGTAGGCCACCGTGGCTTCGCCGGTTTCCGCCAATACCATGAACTCGTGTGAGACGTCCCCGCCGATAAGCCCCGTGTCGGCTTCAACCGCTCGGAAGGTCAGTCCGCATCGCGTGAAGATCCGGGTATAGGCGTCGTACATGTTTTGGTAGCTGGCCTTGGCGCCGTTTTCATCGATGTCAAAGCTGTAGGCATCCTTCATGATGAATTCACGACCTCGCATAAGCCCAAAGCGGGGACGGATCTCATCTCGAAACTTTGTTTGAATTTGATACAAGTTGAGTGGAAGCTGACGATAGGAACGGACTTCCCGTCTGAAAAGATCGGTAATGACCTCTTCGTGCGTCGGGCCCAGGCAAAAGTCTCGTTCATGACGGTCTTTGAAACGGAGAAGTTCCTTGCCGTAGTAGTCCCAACGAGCCGTCTCTTTCCAGAGCTCGGCGGGAGATGCGATCGGCATCAGGAGTTCCTGTGCGCCGGCGCGGTTCATTTCCTCCCGGATGATCAGTTCGATTTTTCGAATCACGCGCAGACCGAGTGGAAGATAGGTATAGATGCCTGCCGCCACCTTCCGAATCATGCCGGCGCGTAACATCAGCCGATGGCTGACGGTTTCCGCTTCGCCGGGATCATCCCGCAAGGTGGGGATGAGTAATTGAGATGTCTTCATGGTGTTGTAGCTATGTGTGTGTGAGTTGACCAGTGGAAGGTTTCAGTATTCCGTCTAGCGGGCGAAGATCCGTTCCAGGTCATTCCAGAAGGCGAAAATCATGACCCCGACCAGGAGTACCAATCCGACCTGTTGAGCGACTTCTCGTTGCCGTTCGCCGAGCGGCTTGCGCAGGATGCCTTCAATCAAGAAAAAGAGCAAGTGCCCGCCGTCGAGGATGGGAATGGGGAGCAGGTTGAGCACTCCGAGATTGATACTGAGGATGGCGATCAAAAAGACGACGCTGGAGGCGCCTTGAGACGCGGCTTCCCCGGAAATATTGGCGATCGTCAGCGGTCCGCCGATGTTCTTGCTCGAGATATCGCCGACCACCATTTTGTAGAGGCCAACTGCGGTCAGTTCGGTCCATCCCCAGGTGGCTTCCAGTCCGTGGTAGACGGCCTCCGCGGGGTTTTGGGAGTGCATCAGCGAACGGCCAGGACCTGAAATGCCAATCTTTCCAACTTCGAGTGTTTGCCCGTTGACCGTGACCTTTTCACTGGTCGGCGTGACGGTCAACGTCCGCCTGGTTCCTTCCCGAAGGACTTCAAATGTGAGCGGCTTAAGCGGGTGTTCTCTGACCTGCGTCGTCATTTGTGCCCAGGTGTAGATGGTCTGCCCTTCGATTGTGACGACGCGATCACCTGGCTGCACTCCGGCCAATGCAGCAGGTGATCCATGCATGACCGAGGTGACCAGGGGAGGTGTTTCTTCTACACCGATGGTGTACAGCGGTTCGTCATTGTGGGTGCCGTCTCCGGTGATTGTGACAGGCGTCGCGGTGATGGTTTTCAGTTGTCCCTCTCGTCGAACTTCGAGTGCAATGGGTTGTCCCTTGCTTTTCGCGACGAGATCCAAGAGTTCCGTCCTAGTCGAAATATCTTTCCCGTTGACCTTGACGACTCGGTCGCCAATTTCCATCCCTGCCTTTGCGACGGGCGAGTCGGGAACCAATGCTTCGATGTCGGCACTGAGGTCACGGAAGGTCGGGACAAACAGGGGAGTACCGGTGGACAGCCACCCAGCAAAAATCAGGTAAGCGAGAATGAAGTTAAACCCAGGACCGGCTGCAACGATCAACACCTTCCCCCAGAGACCCTGATGAGCGAATGATCGGCGACGATCGTCAGGGGTCGTGGCCTCCGTTTCGTCTTCCCCAAACAGTTTGACATAACCGCCGAGCGGGACCGCAGAAACGAGGTACTCAGTTTCGCCCACCTGTCTGCCGAAGAGTTTCGGACCGAAGCCGATGGAAAACTTGAGGACTTTGACTCCTACCCAGCGTGCGGCCAGAAAATGGCCGAGTTCATGGAAGGCGACCAGGACGCCCAAGACCACGAGAAACCACCAGGCTTTCTGGAGCAGCAACCACAAGGTATCGGGCGACCAGGAAAGTACAGACGTCATGAAAACTCCCTGTCTCGGTTCAGTCTTCTACTCTAACATTCGCAGCGTGAAATGCAAACGATCATGAGCGAGGCAACGCGTGCACCAACGATTCGGCCTTTTCGCGGGCCCAGCGATCTGCTTCCAAGGCATCATCGAGGGACGTAATCGCCTGTCGGGTATGCGCATCCATTGTGCTGCGGATCACCGATGCAATTTCAATAAACCGCAGGCCGTGGTGCAGGAAGGCGTCAACAGCGATTTCGTTGGCTGCATTCATCACGGCAGGCATGCTCCCCCCGACTCGAAGTGACTCGTATCCAAGATTGAGACAAGGAAAGCGGTCATGATCGGGCTTACAGAAGGAGAGCCGTCCGATCTCCGTCAGGTCCAAAGAAGGCAGGTCGAGAGCCATCCGGCCGGGATATCGCATGGCATACGAAATAGGGGTCCGCATGTCCGGGAGCCCCAACTGCGCGATCACCGAACGATCCTGATATTCGACCAGAGAGTGAATAATGCTTTCTCGATGTACCATGACATCGATGCGGGACTCAGGAATATCGAATAGCCAGCGGGCCTCGACGACCTCCAAGCCCTTATTCATCAGTGTCGCGGAATCGATGGTGATCTTGGCACCCATCTTCCAGTTCGGATGCTGGAGGGCTCGTTCCGGTGTGACGTGCTGAAGGTCTTCTTGGGAGACGGTCCAGAGCGCGCCTCCCGAGGCTGTCAGAATCAATCGCCGGACGTCTTCAATCCGGTGTCCTTCCAGCGACTGGAAAATGGCGCTGTGTTCGCTGTCGACGGGAAAAATCCTGACTCCGTATTTTCGAGCCTCGTCCTGCATCAACTTGCCGGCCATGACCATCGGCTCTTTATTTGCCAGGGCAATGTGTTTTCCACTGCGGATGGCGGAGAGGGTCGGGAGGAGGCCGGCGGCGCCGACGATGGCGGAAATCACCAATTCGGCATCGAGTTCGGCGGCGACGGAGGCAATTCCTTCTTCACCGGACAAAATCTCCACGGGAAGAGAGGTGCATCGAGCCCGAAGGAGTGCGGCGGAGGATTCGGTCGAGACGGCGACAGCCTTGGGTCTGAACCGGTGAATCTGCTCTTCTAACCTCTCGATATTGTTGCCGGCCGTCAATCCGACCACTCGGAATTCATCGGGAAACCGTTGCACGATATCCAAGGTGTTGGTGCCGATCGATCCGGTGGATCCCAGGATGATAATTGACTTCATGTCATCTCCTCTCCATTTCTTCTGAGTAGAGGGCTATAGAGACGGCAACAAGCCTCGAACGTACGCGACATAGTAGTAAAAAGTAGGAGCTGTGAACAAGAGACTATCGATCCGGTCGAGCATCCCGCCATGCCCCGGTAGAATTCCTCCCGAGTCTTTGACGCCTGCTCGGCGTTTTATCGCCGATTCAAAGAGATCTCCGACCAGGCCTGTGAGGGTCAGGAGAATACCGAGTACGACGGCGTCAGTCCATGAGAGCTCTGAGGCAAACCACATCTGTGCCAAGACCGCAGCTGCAATGGCTCCCATAAGTCCACCGAGTAGTCCTTCATAGGTTTTTTTAGGACTGATGGAAGGCATGAGTGGGTGTTTTCCCCACAAGGTGCCGGCATAGTAGGCAGCAGAGTCTGATGCCCAGGTGACGACCGCCAGGAACAAGACCAGGAATGCTCCTGAGGGTAGAGAGCGAGCCGATACGACGGTACTCAACGGGATGCCCACGTACAAAACACCGAGTAGGGCGAGGAGTGGGTCCTTCCATCGGTACGCCGATGATGTCCCGGCAGCCATAGCGGTCATGACCAACGCGAACGCACCCCCGAGCAGCAGTTCTGGAAGAGGAAGTGACATGTGTGAACGGGCGATGGTCAGAACAAAGACAGCCAACCCGACGCCGACGAGAATATTATTCAACCGTGATTGGAAGCTCAGGCGATACAGTTCGAGCAGGGCGATCGACCCGACGGCGATCAGGAGGAGCGTGAGAGCCCATGGCGCAAGGTGGACGATGATGAGGTAGACCGTAGGAATCAGCGCTGCGGCGGTGTAGAGCCGCCGGAGATCAAATTGTCGCGTAGGTGCAGGTGAAGTGGTCACAGCTCTCGAATGATGGAGAATAGCCTCTGGAGCGAGCGGATATCCCACAAGGATGTATTTATGATGGCACGGTACTGAGCACTCTGCCGAATCGACGTTCCCTGCGCTGATATTCGATCAGCGCGAGGAGAAACTCTCGTCGCCGAAAGTCAGGCCACAGAGTCGGGGTGAAACAGAGCTCGGTGTATGCCAGCTGCCATAAGAGAAAATTGCTGATCCTGGTTTCCCCGCTGGTCCGGATCAGGAGATCCGGGTCGGGGAGAGGATAGGTCGAGAGGTGCCGTTGGACCGTGGGTTCATCGATCAGCTCGGCCTGAATGGTCCCAGCTTGCACGTCTCTCACCACCGCCTTCATTGCATCGACGATTTCTGCGCGTCCTCCATAGCTGAGAGCGACGGTCAGGACCAATTTCCCAAGATGGGCCGTTTCTTTCTCGGTCGTGCGAACCCAGTGTTGAGCGGACGGCGGAAGCAGCTCGTGGCGCCCGACGGCGCGAAAGCGGACGCCTTGCTCAATGAGACTTGCGCGCTCCGTGGAGAGGTAATGTTCCAAGAGTCCCATCAAGGCGCTGATTTCTTGGGTCGGACGATTCCAGTTCTCCTGGGAAAAAGCGTAGATAGTCAGGGCATGGATGCCAAGCTCCAAGCAGAGGGTGATCATCTCTCGGACGGAGTTGATGCCTTCACGATGGCCGGCGATGCGAGGCAGTCCTCGAAGTTCCGCCCAGCGCCCATTGCCGTCCATGATGACGGCCACATGTTTGGGCAACAGGTCCGCTTCCAACTTGGCACTCAATTCGCTTTCAGACAGGTGGTCGAGATCTCCGGTGGGACTGCGAGTCATAATTGTCCTGAGCGAGCCTATGGTAGTCGTCTTGCGTAGGCAGAATCGTGTGCAGAGTCTACTGGCGGGAACCTGGAATGTCAAACAATCTCCTGGGAAATACTAAGAAATACGAGGTTTCACCGATTGTTGCATTGCGTGGTCAGAAACGAATGGGCTATACTCCCGATCCAGTCGGTCCTGACAAAGGAGCAAAGAGGTCTGTATGCCGGAGCCGGTTCAACTGACGACGTTCGGTGTCACGGAGATCGAGGCGCAGCAGGCACTCGATCGGGTGAAGGTCCGAGACGTTGAGTACGCGGATCTCTATTTCGAATCCCGCACGTCCGAATCAGTCTCGATGGAGGAAGGCATCGTCAAACGGGCGGCCAAGAGTGTGTCACAAGGGGTTGGGGTTCGGGCTACCGCAGGGGAAAAGACGGGCTTTGCCTATTCGGACGAGTTGACGAAGCGGGATCTCGAAGTTGCCGCTGACACCGCTCGGTATATCGCCAATTCTCCCAAGGGGCATTCCACGGTTCCGGTGCCTACGCAGCGACGACCGACCCGTGATCTCTATCCGATCGAGAGGGCGAAGGCTGAGGTGGCGACGCCCGAGCGTGTAGCGCTTTTGAACGAAATCGATGCTGAAGCTAGGCGGTATGATCCTCGTATCAAGAACGTGATGGCTTCGTTTAATACGGAATACAAGGTTGTGGTGGTCGCGACTTCCGATGGGACACTGGTGAGTGATATCCAGCCGTTGTCGCGTTTGCAGATTACCTGTATCGCTGAAGATCGAGAGAATCGCCAGGTGGGCAGTTTCGGGGGCGGAGGCCGGGTCGCCTTCGCCTATTATCGCGAAGACAATCGCCATTTAAGTTACGCTCGAGAGGCTGCGCGGGAAGCGATTCTGAATTTGTCTGCAGTGGATGCGCCGGCTGGAGTGATGCCGGTCGTATTGGCCGGTGGGTGGCCCGGGATCTTGCTCCATGAAGCGATCGGACATGGGTTGGAGGCCGACTTCAATCGCAAGAAGACTTCCGCGTTTTCCAGCCTGATCGGCAAACGAGTCGCATCGGACGTCTGTACGATCGTGGACGACGGCACCCTTCCTTTTCGGCGTGGTTCCTTGAATATGGATGATGAAGGCACGCCGACCGGCTGTACGACGCTTATTGAGAAGGGCATCCTTCGTGGCTATATCACGGACAAGCTCAATGCACGTCTCATGGGGATTCCCCTGACGGGGAATGGCCGACGTGAGAATTATCAAAGCGTAGTGCTCCCTCGGATGACGAACACGTTCATGTTGGCCGGTGAGTCGGATCCACAAGACATCATTCGATCCGTTAAAAAAGGTCTTTACGCCGTCTCGTTTGGCGGTGGGCAGGTCGATATCACGAACGGAAAATTCGTGTTTTCAGCCAGCGAAGCCTATCTCATCGAAGATGGCCAGATTACCAAGCCGGTGAAAGGTGCCACATTGATCGGGAACGGACCGGAGATTCTGACGAAGGTGTCGATGGTCGGGCACGATCTCAAGCTTGATAACGGTATCGGCACATGCGGGAAGGATGGCCAGTCGGTGCCGGTGGGGGTTGGCCTGCCGACCATCAAGGTGGACGAAATTACAGTCGGCGGTACACAACGATAGCGAGCCGACTCTCTCCAATAGTGTGCGGCAAATTCAGTCAGGATGCGGGTGACGAATGACCTGCGAGAAGAGACTGTGATGCTCAAGAAAACGACCATGCCGACTAATGCCAACGGATACGCCCAGTTGGCTGCCGATGTGTTGGCTCAGGCGAAGGCTTGTGGGGCGACTGAAGCGGATATCGTCGTTGCCGACGGGGAGACCTTTTCGGTTCAGGTACGGGTAGGGGCGGTTGACCGGCTGACGAAGGCGAGAGAGAAACGACTTGGTTTGCGCGTCTTCATTGGGAAACGGTCCGCCACAACCTCCACTTCGGATTTCTCCAAGGCCTCCCTTGATCGACTCGTGGCCGACACCTGTACTTTGGCCGGCGCGGTGGTCGAGGATGATGTCTCGGGATTGCCGGATGCCGGTCAAATGGCGACAGAGCAACCGGATCTTGATCTCTATGATGATACGGTGCTCGATACGGACACACAGATCGATTGGGCCAAGCGAGGAGAAGCTGCGGCCTTTGCAACTGATCCACGTGTCACGAATTCGGAGGGGGCAGAGTTTGATTCCTCATCCGGGCGAGTGGTGCTGGCCAATAGTCATGGATTCGTGGGGTCGTATCGAAGCTCGAACTTTTCTCTGTCTGTGTCCCCGATTGCGACCGAGTCCGCGACCGGTGGCATGCAACGGGATGCCTGGTATCAGGTTCAGCGCAAGTTTGCTCGCCTGGCCTCTGCGGAATCAATCGGACAGGAAGCGGCGCGTCGCGCGATTCGCCGATTGGGCGCGCGCAAGGTGGCGACGAAACGTGTGCCCGTGGTGTTCGATCAAGAGACGGCAGGGAGCCTTCTGGCGAACTTATGCAGCGCTGTTTCGGGCTACGGGCTCTATAAACGTGCATCATTTCTCCTCGATCAACTGGGCCAGACGATCGCATCCGATTTGATCACCGTTTACGACGATGGCCGCATGGTTGGCGGCCTTGGATCACGTCCGTTCGATGGTGAAGGGCTGACGACACGGAAGAATACCATTGTCGAGCGAGGCGTATTGAAAAGCTATTTACTTGATACCTATTCGGGCAAGAAGCTGGGCTTGCCGTCGACGGGGAACGCGTCACGCAGTGTAGGGGAGAGCCCCTCTGTCGGCCCAACCAACTTTTATCTGGTACCCGGAGAGAAAAGCCAGCAAGAGATTATTGGCTCCGTGAAAGAAGGTCTCTTTGTGACGGAGTTGATTGGGTTCGGTATTAATATGGTGACGGGGGATTACTCGCGAGGAGCCTGCGGGTTCTGGATTGAGAACGGAGAGCTGGCCTACCCGGTTGAAGAGATTACGATTGCGGGAAATCTGAAGCAGATGTTGAAAGACATCGAAGTAATAGGGACTGACCTTGTCTTCCGTGGACGCATTGCAAGCCCGACAGTCAAGATTTCCGAGATGATGGTGGCGGGGAATTGACAGTTAATGGCTTATAGCCAATTGCTGATGGCCAGATGCCAGAGGGCACTGATGTTGTTCTTCCTTCCATTCGCTATAAGCTATCTGCCATAGGCTCTTTCTCAGTGAAGTGACTCATGGTTGCACCAATTCGAGAAATAACCGTTCAGTATCAAAGTGGAACTGTGGGCATGAAGGCCTTCGTGGCGGCCCCGCAAACCAGGGAGAAGCTACCGGCTGTTATCGTAGTACAGGAGTGGTGGGGACTCACTGATCACATAAAAGATATCGCGAGACGCTATGCGGCGGAAGGCTATGTGGCGATGGCACCGGACCTCTATTCACGCCTTGGGCATGCATTGACTACGGACGCCGGCGAGGCCGGCAAGCTGATGAACACACTGAAACAAGAAGATGGTCTCGCCGATCTGAATGCCACGGTAGCCTATTTGAAATCAGTTCCAGAGGTCGACGCAACGAGGATTGGCGTGACGGGGTTTTGCATGGGTGGTTCCTATGCCCTCATGCTGCCTTGTGTGAATTCAGAGATTAAAGCAACGGTGCCGTTCTATGGTCAGGTGCCGAACCCTGATACACCTCTTCAGAAGCTGGCCTGCCCGGTGTTGTATGTGTATGGTGAAGACGACGGTTGGATTACAAAGGCGGACGTTCAACGGTTAGCAGCGGCCTTGAAAAAATACAACAAGGCCGGCGAGATCAAGACGTACCCCGGCGCCCCTCATGCGTTTTTCCGAGACACGGATCCATCGGTGTTTCGGCCGGACGCGGCTAAAGACGCATGGTCGAGAACCAAGGCCTTCTTTAAACAACACCTCGGCTAGATTCTCATTGCGCATGCATGGCGGAACGTCGCGCCTAGGGGAATTATTTCAGATGAAGAGGGAACACCTGATGAAATCACTATGGAGTCGCGTACTCGTGGCGATCGCTCTGGTTCCAGGGATCAGTATTGCTGCCGAATTTCAGCTTACGAGTCCCACCATCAAGCCCGCCAGCACGATCAGTAAGACCCATGTTTTCGACGGATTTGGTTGTACCGGGAACAATGTGTCTCCCGAGTTGCGCTGGGCGAATGCCCCGAAGGGGACCAAGAGTTTTGCGGTGACGGTCTATGATCCGGATGCGCCGACCGGCAGCGGCTGGTGGCATTGGGTCATCTTCAACATCCCTGAGGACATTTCGGCTCTGGCTGCGGATGCCGGAAGGCCTGGTGGGCCCAGTGCGCCACAAGGCAGTGTGCAAAGCATGACGGATTTTGGTGAGCCTGGGTATGGAGGACCCTGTCCCCCTGCCGGCCACAAACCGCATCGATATATTTTTACGATCTATGCGCTAAAGGTGGAACAGTTATCGCTGAAGCCTGCGACTCCCGCGGCGATGGTCGGGTTCTATCTCAACCAGAATGCCCTGGCGAAAGCCTCGTTCACCGGCCTCTACAGCCGTAAGTAAGTACGAATCGGAAGATACGTTATGCCACTGGATGCCGAACTGGGAAAGAAGATGTTGCAGCTGATCACGTCGCGCTACGACGATCGGCATTGGCGCAAGCGCATCGAGAAGACCTTGAGTCTGCCGCAGTCCGGCGTGACGGATCCGGTCCAGCAGCAGATCTTCATGTATCTCAAGCTTGGCCTGAAAGCCTACAAATCCCGCCGGGCTGATCCAGACTCCTGGATCATCGGTGGCTATGCCACGAAAGAAGTCATCAACCGCGCAAAATTCCAACCGCAGCTTGTCGGCGCTAGCATCAAGAACGAGGACGTTGCTTTCCTGGGAACTGATCCAGGAGAGGATGTGACTGAAACCTGGTGGGAAGAGATGCTGGTGCAGTGGTTCGACGTTCCCGAAGAAGAGAAGCCTGCTCAAGAGACAGAAGACAATCAGTCTGCCAACTCAGAGTCCTCATCGACGATCAAATCAAAGGCCTCGTGAGCTTCACGAGGTGACGTTGTTCCTTGCGTCTAGCCTTTCGGCGAGTGTTGTCCGAAGTTCCGTTCGGATGAAATCCAGAGCGGAACAAGTTGCACAGCCAGGCGCCGGACAGGTCATGCTGCCTAACCTCTTACGGGAGCACGCAGCCCAATTACCCCGAACAAGTCCATCTGTGCCGGTTGGGGGGATTCAATATCAGGACTGGTGCAGCTGGGGTGGGGGCTGTGTTGGTCGGTTCGGCTGGTTTGGTGTGCTTGTCGAGGAATTCTTTTAGCTTCTTAAAATCTTCCTTCAAGGTGGGAAGCAGATTGCCTTGATGGAGGGCTGCAGCGGGATGGAGCAGGGGGAATAGCACACAAATCCTTCATGTAGAAGGCCTGCGCCTTTACTTTGGTAATGCCGACCTTGCGTTCCAAGGGTCTGCGTGGCCCAGTTGCCTAGCGTGCAAACTAGTTTGGGCTTAATCAACTGGATCTGCTGCATCAGGAACGGCTTACAGGTTTCCACTTCGTCTGGTTCCGGGTCACGATTGTTCGGTGGCCGGCACTTGATGACATTGGCAATGTAGATCTGATCACGCGAGAGCCAACAAGTCATTCAAGAGTTTCCCTGCACTCCCACAAACGGCTCGCCTTTCAGGTCTTCCGTCGAACCTGGCGCTTGTCCGACAAACATGATGCTGGCATGGGGTTCCACGCCAAAGACGGCCACTTGGCTGCTCAGGTTCACGAGCGACTTGGCGAGTTCTTCAGCATGGCATCGCAGTTGAAACGTAAAATGTGGACTGACAGCAAGTTCTGTTGTGTCTTCGGCGGAACCCGCCGGCGTGAGCGTCGCCAAGGCTTCGGAGGAAGATGGCATTCCTCCACAGCTTAACAGCTGTGGCTTCCTGCGTAGGTGGGTGAAAAGTTGGAAGGCATCATATAGGAGGGACTGGGGTGAAGTCAACGCTGAAAAACGGATGAGACGGGCGGGCGTAAATTCAGCCGGTAGCCTTTGGCCGCCAGGCAGGTGTCTCGCATGGCGTTAATGGCGGTCAGGCCATGTAACGCACGGGCATGGTCGGCGGGATTCTGAGGTCCTGAACCGAACGGAAAGGGTGAACTGGAGCTGTAGAAGTGCTGCTCGTTGGCCAATCTGGCTTTGTACTTCGCACTCCGCATCGTCCGTTTCGACCACGTACCGACTGATCCCGTCGGGTGACCTTGCCGTGCTCATGCAGGGACTCTGCGCACATCCGTACGTGGTGCTTAACAGGACCAGTCCCCACAGCGTACCCCACCCTGTCATTTGATACTCGTACCATCCAGGCATTCACAGGTCAAGACGGTCGGCCTGTGATGATCTCGGTGCAGCGGCGGGCGCTGACAAGAGCGCTCTCAACGTTAGGAGGCCAGTTCGTGTCGGTCCAGGCTCCGGCGACCAGCAGATTCCGGACGGGGCTTTGTTGAAGCGGCCGGAGTCGAGCAGCTCCCGGCGCAAGCAGCAGCGTGGCGTGGTCATTTCGAAAGACCTGGCGGGATGTGATGTCGCTCATAGAAAGGTCAAAAAGCACTGTGGCCATCTTGACTTGCGCGGCATTGATCACCTGATCCTCGTCTAATCCCATAAGTGAGATCTCCGTCCCTGTCAGTCGAACGACGACTTCCTGTGCGCCAACGGGAGATCTTGTGAGGTGATGGAACGGCTTGCCGTCGAACAGGAGCAGTCGGGGCGGCTGGCTGGTGGTGTGAATGGTCAGCTGGACCACGATCTCACTGAGGCTTTGGAGTTCCGTGAGGTGGGCAAAGTAGGCATAGCGGGTGAGAAACCGTTCGGGAAGCAAGCGGAGGAGGTACCGATATGAAAGCGCGCTGATGTACCAGCCGGCCTGCAACGTTGTCCCGTTGGGGAGTCGAATGTCCTGTATGCCATCTTGTCCAAATCGGATGTGCGGTGGCTGTGCCAATGGAATGAACCGGACATGATTTCGATGAAGGATCTCTTTCAGCGGGATAAGAAATCGCTGGTCAATGGTTCCCGATCGGTATGTGAGCCTGGCGTCGGACGCATCACGGAGGAACACGGTTGACAGGATGTGCACGAAGGTTGCCGCGGACAGACGGGGCAGTGCGTTGCCGGTCAACCACTGAGCGAGTGGGGCCCAAATCCGTTCCCTGGCTTCCGCACTCTGGCCGATGGCAGTGAGCCATTCATCTGCTGTGCGATTCTCTAAATCCGCCGGAAGGGTTTCGGCCTGTTCCCAAATCTGCTCGACATGGGAGAACAGTCTCCAGCGGTCTTGCCAGGAGAGGCCATGGAAATTGAAGACGCTCATCATCCACTGCAAGGCGCCGGGAAGGCGGGCGGACTGATAGGGCACCGTCTGTCCAGTGGGGAGTCGAAACTCGAGCGGAATGGCCTGGTCGGAGTCCGAGTGTTGTACTTGGGCGAGCTCCTGCAGTACCCGCGTGGTCTCATGATGGCACCCAAGGGTAGTTATTGTAGGATCGGAGGCGTCGGTTCGAAATCCATCGAGCCAGTCCGCGTACTCGAGCAGAGTGACCTGGTAGCCTTGTTGGTGGAGCTGATAGGCAGTTGCTAGGCCGGCCAGGCCGGCACCCACAATCACCACGGTTTGGGAGGACGGGGGGGTCACGAGAATCGTGAGCGGAGCCACACCCCTAGGGCGATCATCACCCGTTGAGTGGTGGTGAGGCCGATCCGTGGCCCGAATACCTGATAGTCCGACCGTTCAATCCGTTCCAGAATCCGGCTATAGATTCCACGCATGATCTCTGCCACCGTGAGGGCACGTCGTTCACTGGAGGAGAGCCCTGCGAGGGCCGCTTCGGCTCGCTTATAGTAGTGATGGGCTTGGGATGCCTCATATTCCATCAAGACCCGGAATTCAGGCGAATAGCTCCGGTTGAGCATCGACTTCTCTGCATAGTTCCATTTTCGCAGGTCGTCCAACGGGAGATAGATGCGTCCCTGCGCGGCATCAACTCCCACATCACGCAGGATGTTCGTCAGCTGAAAGGCCATGCCGAGGGCGACCGCATAGTCTTGTGCTCGTGCGGACGTGACACCGAAGATGTGGAGACAGATGAGCCCGACGACGGATGCGACGCGGTAACAATAGAGTGAGAGCTCATCGAACGTGACATAGCGGTTATTGAAGAGATCCATCTCGACGCCCTTGATCAGCTCCTCAAAGTAGGCCTTCGGAATACTCAACGCTTTTACATGGTGTGCGAGACTCACCATGATGGGGGTCGTCGGGGTTCCGGAATACACAGCGTCCAGTTCTTCACGCCAGTGCTTGAGCTCGTCCTTGGGATTGCTGCCGGCGGTCGGTTCATCGACGGCGCTGTCCACCGCCTTGCAGAAGGCATAGACGGTGTACATGGCCTCGCGTTTGGCTTTTGGAAGAAAGAGGAACGAATAATAGAAGTTGCTGCCGCTTTTCTTGGTGTAGGCCGTGCAATAGGCTTGAGCGTCCGAGGCCTTCATGGCGCACTGTCTCCAGCTAGTACGGATGTTTCAAATTTGAGCGCCTGAGAGCGATCGAGTGGGTGATCTCGATCTGGGTGGAGAATGGCGGCCAGGAGCTCCACTCCGTCGATGAGTCGGGGGCCGGGCCGACTGAAATAGGAACCGGCATCTACGAGATACATGTCCGACCGGGACGTCTGTGCCCGTTGCCAGGATTCTTGAGCAGGCCCGACCTGCCGAAGTTCGTGGAGTGTTTGATCAACCGAGTACCCACAGGGCATCACGATGACCACATCTGGTTTCACTGCGGCCACATCGTCCCATGTCGTCTGATAGGATGGCCGGTCCTTGGATCCCAGTACGTTGTGGCCTCCCGCTAAGTCCACCATTTCGGGAACCCAATGGCCGGCAACGTACAGAGGATCGAGCCATTCGAGGCATACCACCCGTGGGCGGACGGCCACCTTCTTCGTCCGGAGGCGGACTCTTTCCAGTCGATCACGGAGATTGGCCGCAAGGGCTTCTCCTTTTGAAACAGCATCAACGGCGTTGGCAATCCGCTCGATGTCATGAATCACATCCTGTAAGGTCGTTGGACTGAGGATCAGCAGCTCGGGTTGGTGTTGAAGCGAGCGCATGGTCCTGGTGAGTTGGTCTGGAGTCACTGCGCAGACGTGACAGAGGTCTTGCGCCAGGATGAGATCGGGGCGAGCGAGATGAAAGGCTTCTTCCTTCAATCGATAGAGCTGGTGTCCTGCTGCGACCAGGTCCTTGACTCGTTGGTCGATCCCGCTGCTTGTGGTGTGCGCTGCTTCGACCAGTGGCTCAATCATGACGGGAACTCGGCGAATCGAATGAGGAAAGTCACATGCATGGCTGATGCCGACGAGTTGGTGCTCCAAGCCGAGCGCTGCGACCACCTCTGTCGCACCTGGGATGAGTGAGCAGATTCTCATAGGTTACTCGAGCCTAGGCCGGATATTAAAAAATCTCGCCAGCGTCGTTCTGCCTCGCTCAGAGGCTCGACGTATTGAACAGCGTACACCTCGCATCGTTCCTTCCCATTGTTCACTAGTCTGGCCACAGGCGTGCACGCAGCTCGTCCAAGTGCGTCTCGCTCAAGCTCAGACTGATGGCATCGGCTTCGTGGAGATCCTGCGCGGTGTGGGTGTTGGCGACGGCTAACACCCGCATCCCAGCGGCTTTTGCGGCTCGAATGCCTGGACGAGAATCTTCAATGACTAAGCATGCTTCGGCTGGTATCGCGGACGTCGATTGATGACGGTTCAAACCAGCCAGGGCCTGAAGAAACGGTTCCGGATGGGGTTTACCATGTGCCACATCCTCCGCGCTTGTGATGTGACCAAAGGCTTTGCGAAGGCCGATCTGTTCGAGCACGAGTTCTATTTCTGGTCGGAGCGCACCGGAAGCAATGGCGAGAGGATAGGTGGCCGCCGCTTCTTCAATGAACGCGCTCACACCGGGGAAAATCACAAGGTGTTCCTTGATCGAGGCCATATAGGCGATGGCCTTTTTGGCCATCAAGTCTTCGACCAGCGAGCTCGAAATTGGATGGTGATTGACTCGAAGTGCTTCCAGGATGCATCCGCGATCATCAAACCCAAGATAGTCAGTGTAATAGTCCTTCTCGGTCAAGGTGATCTGGATATCGGCCAGTGTCCGGCGGAGGCCTTCAAAGTGCAGGGGTTCAGTGTCGGCGATCACACCGTCAAAGTCAAAGATCACAGCGCGCATGGAGTCCTACCAGTTGTGATGTCGTACCTACGAATGTGGACGGGCGGCATTATAGCACAGCGAGAGGGTAGTGGTAGGACTACCTACCCTCTCGCGGAGGATGAACCGTGGATGATCAGGGTCTCAGCTTGAGCTGCTTCTCGGCCAACCATCCCTTGGTGCCGAAGTCGGAGCGAATGGAGTAGACCCAGCCATTTCCCTGGAGATCGCCGTCAAGAATCGTGAATACGGTTCCTGGGGGAATGGCCGGTCCTGGTTTCGTCCCTTCGGCGTCTTGACTAAGCTGCACTTTCTGACCGGGAGCGGCTTGATTTTGCACCACGCTGACCCGTTGCCCCTCGCTGAAGAGTGGAGCTGGAGTTTCGACAACCGGAACGGCTGGAGTCGGCCCTGGACCGGAGGCCGAAGTCGGTGATGCCGGTGCCGGAGTTGAAGCCGTCGGCATCGGTGGCGCGGCCGGTGCTATGGGGGGTGATGCTGGAGCGGGCGCTGCCGCTTGCGGTGTCTCAATCGGCGTGATAGCCGGGGCAGGTGGCGGCGTTACGGCTTTAGGTTGTGCGGCTGGGGGAACAGGGACAGGAGCTGGGGGCGGCGGTTTTCGAGCGACAGGTGCTTGCGGTTGCTGGGCTGGGGCCTCGCCAAGGAGCGGGCCAAGATACTCCATGATCATGTCCGGTTCCATCGCAAGATAGGCGCCGCCGCCGAGCAGGAGGACCAACAGGGCCAGCAAGAGCGGACGCTTGTTTGATGGCTTGGGTGGCTTCACGGGTGACGGTGATCGAACGGTGGTCGTCTGCTCCAATTCCTCTTCGGTGAATTCTAGATCCGGTTCAGGTTGACGCGCGAAGAACACGTTCCAGGTGAGAGGATTGCCGGCGAACGACGGACCTCCAGCAGTAGCAAACATCGAGCACCTCCCTCTAGCAGACGGTATCGTAATCTCTCGAAAAGTACTTATCATCAAGCGCGTAGACTGTCAATTTTGCGTGAAGATTCAGCAGGATCCTGTTAACAGGATTGCACATGGGAGCAGGAGAGTACCTGATGCTCTCGGCTCCCGGCCCGATACACCGTCACGCCTTTGCAGCCCAGTTCATAAGCCAGCGAGAGCGCAGCGGCCACATCCGCGGTCGTCGCGGAGGGAGGGAGATTGATCGTTTTGGATACCCCGCTGTCGCTGTGTCGCTGAAAGACGGCCTGCATTCGGACATGATGAGCCGGAGCGATATCGTGGGCGGTGACAAACAGCCTGCGAAGATCCTCCGGGATCTGTGACAGATGTTGAATCGATTCACGCCGACCGATTTCTTCACGTAACTCGCAGAGGGAGAGGCCTCTGGCTCGAGCTCGCCGAAGGAACTCCGGGTGAAGGCGTTGGAGGCGGATGTCTTCCATGATCGTATGGGCGACACTGACGCCGTAGAGCGGTTCAATCCCAGCGGAACAATCGGCCAGAATACTGATGGTCCCGGTTGGAGCAATGGTCGTGACCGTTGCATTCCGCCGGAGAAGACCCTCGGCTTCCAGCTGACTGCCCTTGTAGGCTGGGAAGGGGCCCCGTTCCTGTGCCAGTCGATGCGAGGATTCATGAGCCTGTTGGCGAACAAATCCCATCAACTGATCCGCGATGTGCAGCGCGTCATCGGTATCGTACGGGACCCCCAGCTGAATCAGCAGATCAGCAAATCCCATGATACCGAGCCCAATCTTTCTGGTGCGTTTGGTCCTGGCCTCGATCGAGGCCAACGGGAAACGGGTTCGCTCGAGCACATTATCGAGAAAGCGAACCGCCAGCTGAATGATGTGTTCGAGTCGTTCGTAGTCGATGCTGCTCGTGCCTCGATGGGTCGTCAGGCATCGGGCGACATTGATCGATCCGAGCGTGCACGATTCATAGGCCAGAAGCGGTTGCTCGCCGCAAGGGTTCGTGGCTTCGATCGTCCCGAGGTGGGGTGTGGGATTTGCTTTATTGATGGTATCAAGGAAGAGGACACCAGGCTCACCTGATTGCCAGGCTGCTTCGACCAGCCGATCAAAGACCATCTTGGCGGGGAGGCGTCGCACTGGCATGGCGTTCCGTGGGTTGATGAGCGCATATGACCGGTTGTGTGTGACCGCCTTCATAAATCGGTCGGTCAGCCCCACGGAAAGATTGAAGTTTGTCATTTCATGCGGCTGGCGTTTTAACGCGATGAAGTCCAGGATGTCGGGATGGTCGACTCGTAGGATGCCCATATTGGCGCCTCGCCTGGTGCCGCCTTGTTTGATGACATCGGTCGACAGGTTGAACAGGCGCATGAACGAGATGGGACCGGATGCAAGGCCATTGGTGGTGGCGACTCGATCGGCGTGAGGGCGAATATGACTGAAAGAAAAGCCGGTTCCCCCGCCTGATTGATGAATGAGCGCTTGATGCTTCACAGCGTCGAAGATCGATTCCAGGGAATCGTCCACCGGTAAGACGAAGCAAGCCGAGAGTTGCTGAAGCGGACGTCCGGCGTTCATCAGGGTCGGTGAATTCGGAAGAAATGTCAGAGATGCCATGGCATCGTAGAATTGACCGGAGAGACGGCGTCTGTGCGCGGGCGGCTCGATTGAGGCGACATCATCGGCGACGCGGTGAAACATCGCGGCGGGAGATTCGATGACCACCCCACGTTCGTTCTTGGCCAAGTAACGCTGGCGCAAGACCGTGAGTGCATTGGGAGACAGTCGCGGTGAGTGGTTTCTGGTACCCATAAAGCGATGAGGTCAATTATAGCTCTTTCCAGAAAAGAGGGGACATTCGGCGGGAGATTGAATAGGCCGAAGCCTCTTGCATGTCTTCCACACCGGAAGGCAGAATGCGACGGTCGATCATCATGAAATCCTATCGAGAAGAACTCTGGTTTGAAACCAAAACCAGGCGTGCCTACATCAACATCACACCGAAGATTGAGGCGTTGGTCCACAAGAGCGGGGTACGGGAAGGGTTGGTGTTGGTGAATGCCATGCACATTACGGCGAGTGTGTATATCAATGACGATGAACCGGGTCTCCTGAGGGACTATGACGACTTTCTCGAACGACTCGCTCCCCATGAGGCGCGCTACCGGCACAATGACACCGGTGAGGACAACGGGGATGCTCACCTCAAACGGCAAGTGATGGGGAGAGAAGTGCTGGTGGCCATTACAGAGGGCCGGCTCGACTTCGGGCCCTGGGAGCAAATCTTTTACGGCGAGTTCGACGGTCGTCGACGCAAGCGCGTACTCGTCAAAATCATCGGGGAGTAAGGGAACCTCTGTGCATGAGCACTTCCGTCATACCGGCAATGTTGTTCGCGCTTGCGCGGGGTGCAAAAGTTTGGCAACATGCAGTCTGAGTTATCGGCCCATTGGTCGTGGCTCGCATGGTAAGGAAGAACAATGCTAGCCTGGTCTCGTCCGGACCCACTCACGCGCGATCTCATCCATCTCATCAACGCCCGCCGTCATGAGCACGGAGATGCCGATGATGCGATCGACACCCTGCAGGCTTTTCTCGAGCAGGGGCGTGAGCATGATCTGCTGACCGTTCTGGCCGCACTCGATGAAGAAATGGCCGAGTGGCTGTTTGACCTGGTCGCCGAGGCGAGTTGTACGCTGCTCTTGGACGGGCCGCATGACGAAAAGCCGACCTATGCCACCATCGCGGCTCTGGCGCTTCCGCTCCAGGCGAATTTGACTGCGCCGCTGAAGCTTAAGATCGATCCGATCGCGACCGCCGATTTGCTGCACAAACATCTGCAGCTTCCTTCAGGAACGGTCGTTCGCGTTGAATCGCGATTATTGACCGATGCCACCTTGGAGATGTTGAACCTCCAGCTGTTCCATGACCATCTGGTGATGGTCGCCGATTCGCGACGCGTACAGTCCGTTGCAGCGCGCTTACTCCCACCGGTTGAAAACACCGCCTTCCTCTTGTTTGAGATGATGGGAGCTCCGGATCCAGGATTGCCCGACTCGTGGGAAGATCAGCAGCGCCGTGAGATTCTGGAAGGACTCGTCAAGCAATGTCCGGAGCTCGCCTGTGCACCCGACATGATCGAAGCACCGGTGTATGCCGCTTATGCGATGTTTGATGCACAAAATGCCGTACGGCTTCATCACCTGGCGGATGAGACCGCTGCGGTGTGGCGAGAGTTGGACCCGCTCGTCAGGTCTCGCACGATCGTGCATCTTCACACGCAATGTGGGAATGGGGTCTATATGCCGGTCTGGACCGACCTGTTCGATCCGGAACTTCCTGAAGAACATGGTCCGGTGTGGACCTCGCCGGACGTCTGGGTATTCACGGCGGATCTTCCGATCGAATGGCCTGGCGAAATGCTGACCAACCGTCTTTTGGCCGAAGGCTGCACCAGGTTTGAAAATCATATCGTAGAAGCTCCAGAGAACTAGCTGTCCTCTTCCAGTTCGAATTCTTCGTATTCCTTCAGTTTGTGTTGTATCACCTCAGGTAGAGGTCCTGCGCAAAACACCAGTTTCGGTGATTTTCCAGCGGCTTTATTTTATTCTCAGCACGATGATGCAGCCAAAACAGACGGAGCAATCTGCAAAGGCTACTGCGAGCCTCGTCACGGGAGGCGGGTTGATCCTCGTCTGGGCGATTATCTGGACAAATGTCCCGCTGAAAGATGAATTCGTATCTGCTCAATCTACAACACCATCCGTGGAACGGTCACGCCCAGTTGAGCTCGACCTGACAATCCCCGGCGTACCACGTCAGCCTGTGCAGGGCTCGACCGGAACCGGAGAGCCGTCAGGTGGCGCTGCGAGTAGCGGAGACGTGGCTCTGCAAGACAGTCATGCGAGGCAAATTGCGGAAGTGCGGTGCGATGCGCGAGTCCAGCAACTATGCCCGGATTCACTCACGGGAGAAGAGAGACGGCGCTGTGTGATGCAACGGGTACGGCAGGTGGATCAGTCCTGTCAGCAAATCATCCGACAGCGTACGGCCCAATGGAAAGCTGCTGATGGATATCGGGCGGCCTGTGCACCGGATGTCAAGCGCATGTGTCCGACAGTGGAACCGGGGGAAGGCCGCATTCTCGCGTGTTTACAAGAACACGAGCAGGATCTTTCTGAAACCTGCTACCAAAGCCTGCCGAAGGGCCAGCTCCACTTCAGAAACTGAGACCTCCAGCCTGCAAGGTATTCTGATGTGAGCCCTGGCTTTCACGATACCGAGGGTTCACGGACTTCATCTTTATGCCGCCAGTCCTTGGGTGCAGGAGCGGAGTGCCGTGGCGAATTCGCTCGCACGGCGGTAGCGTTGGGCTGGATCTTTCTGCAACGCGCGATCCATGACATCTTTGACGGTGGGAGGCAAATCAGGTCTGAGCGCCTTCAGGCTGGGATGGGGCGTTTGGGCGATGGCGAATAACAGTGCGGACACGTTGTCTGCCAGGAACGGCGGCCGGCCGGTCAGCAGCTCAAACATGACGACGGCTAGCGAGAACATATCAGAACGTCCGTCCACCTTTTTTCCTGCGATCTGTTCCGGGGACATGTAGGTCGGTGTACCCATCACGATATTTGTCTGAGTCTTGGCGGACATCGCCATCTTGGCGATACCGAAGTCCATGATTTTAATGACCTGTTCCTTGGTCAGCATGATGTTGGCCGGTTTGATATCGCGATGGACCACGCCCTGTTGGTGCGCATAGTCCATTGCCTCGGCGACGGTGGCCGCAATCGAAATGACTTGCTCGAACGACAGCAACTTCGGTTTCCGCGACCAGTCCTTGAGCGTCGTCCCTTCGAGCAGTTCCATCGCGATGTACCCAAGAGGGCCCTCCTCGCCTGCATCGAAAATCGTGACGATGTTTGGGTGTGACAACCGGCCCGTCGATTCAGCTTCCCGAAAGAACCGTGCCTTCATTTCCTGGAGTTTATCGGAATCGTCGTTCTCGTCGAGCCGCATGGTTTTGATCGCCACGAACCGCTGGATGGTCGGATCTTTTCCGAGGTACACCACTCCCATGGCCCCACGCCCCAGCTCCTTCAGGACCTTGTAGCGACCAAGTGTTGAAGGGGAGCCTGCCTGAGTGGTGGAGTGACGAGGTGAGGTGTCAACGTCACAGTCGTCCTCTTCCTGTCCGAGCGTTTCAGTTGTCGTGAGGGATGCCGTATGGTGAGTCGGCTTCGGTGATGTTGCAAAGAATCGATGGAGCGCATCAAAGTTTACCAACCAGGTCGTCGTAATCCAGAGACCGGTGAGGGTGAGGACTGCCGTTTGTGCGATGGCATAGCGTGCTGTCCCGACGCTGTCGATCAGTGAGATCCCGAGCACTCGAAAGGTTTTGTCCACTGCCATGACAATAAAGAGGGTCGTGACGGGAAGGGTCATCCGTTTGAGGAACGACTGGCCTCGTCCGTCATCCGGTATCGAGTGTACTATGCGAGCTGCTATCAGGAAGAGGGCCGTGACTCCGACTGCTTGAGCGATCAGGTGAACAGTTTGGGTGCCGCTCAGACCGAAGAGAGTGAACGGAAATGATTGAGCTGCAGGCAGTTTACTGAATGCGGGGCCGGCGAAAAAAGCCGCGCAGGTCATCAGAACATAGTGTAGGGCGCAGCGTGACGTGTTGATCATAACCGACGTGCTGAGGAGACAGGCAGAGTCTAGCCGATCTGGGAGGGGAGTCAATGGATAGAAGAAATCATGCGATGGACGAGAGTCGGTCGATGCCTATCAATCCAGTGTGCTCGCAACCTGCTAACAGGCTGTTGACAAAGGCCGCCAGCGGCGTTCCCCGCCTTGCCGAATCGGCTTTGCGAGGCAGGTCACGTCGCTCAGAGGCTCGACGTACGGGCCGGAGTACGATTCGCCCCTTCGCTCGCTGCGGCCTTGCTGGACAGCCTGAGGGGCATCTCGATTCGGTCAGTCAGCGTGAGGGTCGGCCCGTTTGAGGAAGGGCGTAGGGTTTGTCAACACACTGCTAGACTCGTCCAACAGCGGCCTTCATCTTGGTGAGCAGTGAAGTGGGGACATGCAGAGTGCCCTTGCCGATTCCGACGTCAATGTCGGGTTTCGTGAGACCATGGAAGTCGCTTCCTCCGGTGACCAACAAGCCGAGTTGTTGTGCGAGGCTGAGATACTCGCGTGTTTGCCGGGCTGCATGGGTGCTGTAGTAGACCTCCACACCATCGAGTCCCGCAGATTTGAGATCTCGAAGCAGCTCGATTAACGAGCGATCAGCGAGTTTGACCCAGGTCGGATGGGCCAAGACGGCGAGTCCTCCCGCTGCTTTGATCCATTGAATGGCTTCAGCGGGACTTGGAAGATCACGAGGCACGTAGGCAGGTTTTCCATCGGCGAGAAAACGATCAAAGGCTTCCTTGGCCGACGAGACCACCTGTTTGTCCATCAGGGCGCGGGCGATGTGAGGTCTACCCACGGAGTCACTGCCCGCGAGAGCTCGAACTTCCTCGTAGGTGATGTCAATGCCGAGTGATTGGAGCCGTTCAATGATTTGCGGGTTGCGCCGGTGTCGACTGTCACGCAAGGCTTTGAATCGTTCATTGAGGACAGAGTCGTGCCAGTCAAGAAAGTATCCAAGGATGTGCAACTCCGATCGGCCGCTGATCGAGCTGACCTCGACGCCTGGGATGACTTCAATCCCACAGGGCTCTGCCGCCGTGATTGCCTCCGCGACACCCGTCATGATGTCATGATCCGTGATGGCGAGGGCTGTCACACCGGCCTGATGCGCGAGGCCGATGACCTCCGAGGGGGTATGACTTCCGTCCGAGTGGGTTGTATGGAGGTGAAGATCTAAGCGGCTCATGTTGAAGTTCCTGGAGTGAAGGGTTTTTGTGCCACGAGTTGCGCAGTGTACGCCGAATCTCCGTCTCGAGCCCCTTCATGCAGTCCTTCATCATAATGCAGGACACGAAGCCCGGAGGTAAGGCCCAACAGCTCCCCATGGCCCAGGCAGAACTCCCGGCGTCGTGGATGCTGGTAACGGAGGTGATGATCGATCAGAAAGGTCTCGTAGATGAACAGTCCACCAGGTTTGAGTGCGCGAAAGAGATGTGGAAAGATCGGTCGATTCAGATAGAAGAAGACGAGGATGGCGTCGTATCGTTCCTCACCGAGATCCGGCGGATGCGGTGACTCCAAGTCGAGCGCTTGTGTCGTGACGCCGACGAGATGTCTCGTTCGAGCATCGGCCAACAGCTGTGTGAGTGCTAGCTGATCTCGATCAACGGCCTCGACCTGGTACCCGAGGGATGAGAGGAACAACGCGTGTCGTCCTCTTCCCGCAGCGACGTCGAGGATCAATCCCTTGGGGAGGCGATCCAGCTGCTGCACGAGAAACCTCGATGGGTGTGGATCCGCACGGAGCAACAGCTGGGTCAACCGGGTCCGCTCAAGGGTGATGCCGACGGATGATGTGATCTGCAAGATCGGCGGATGCAATTTTCGCAGCCAGAGCTTGATTCGACCAACAGGGAATTCAGCAAAGAGAGCGGCGACAAGCTGTTCAGCGATTGATTCAAGAAGTTGCGCCTCTCGACCGGTTCCGATTTCGACGATGCGGCGGGCCACGGCCGCGTAGTCGATGGTGTGGCGTAGATCGTCAGAAACCCCCGCGTGATCCATCCGGCAATCCAACTCCAGATCGACGGCGAGGGGCTGCGCGCGCGCGCGTTCTTCGGGTGTCACGCCGCAACGACTACGAAATTCCAATCGCTCGATGCGGATCTGGTCGGTCATAGAGCATTGTCGAAGATCCTCTTTTGACCTGTCAAGCCAGGCGAAGGGGAATGGAACGGGAGCTGCTGATCAGGGATGCTGCCGATCTGCTCAAACAAAGTACCGGCTGGTATCGATCTTATATTCGGTGGTATCGACCAAACGGATGATGCTGTGGCGGTACGT
>JAMXAU010000190.1 GCA_024281365.1 Nitrospira sp. | reverse complement strand
ATGAAGAGGTGTTTGGCTTCTGGATGGAGATGCCCGGGATGCCCTTGTGGAATACCCAGGGTGCGAAACAAGGGGGTGAGTCTCCCATTGGGATGTAGATACCCGGCTCTCAGGGGCACGGTGCGCTTGCTGTGTCGTACCAGTCGACAGGGGGTTGCCCGGATCGACGTCAGCCAATCGGCGATATCTTGTGGGTTGCCGATGGAGGCCGAGAGCAACAAGAGTCTCGCCTGAGAGGGGCAGAAGATAATCGTTTCTTCCCACACGACACCGCGTTCCGGATCAGCCAGATACTGGGATTCGTCCAGGATGACTAAGCCGAGCGTGTCCAATCTGACATCGATCTCACCACTCGCCGCATCGTAGAGCAGATTGCGGAGGATCTCCGTGGTCATGACGAGCAACGGGGCCTGCCCGTTTTCCTGGCGATCCCCGGTGAGAATACCGACCTTGTCCGGTCCAAAGATCTTCGAAAACTCCGCATACTTGGTGTTCGACAGGGCCTTGAGCGGCGAGGTGTAAATGACACTGCGATTGTCCTCCATGGCCCGGCGTGCCGCTTCAATGGCGACATAGGTCTTTCCACTCCCGGTCGGGACGCTGATCACCACATCGGTTTCACTCACGGCGGCCAAGGCTTCAACCTGCCAGGGATCCTGGACGAATGGTTGGGGAGCCGGCACGCCGAGTCCCTGCAGCCACTCTGTGAGCGAGACAGGAGGATCCGATGGCTCTGCGTCCGAAGACCTGGTTGCAACGTGCTTATGAACGACTGGTTGAGCCCACGGCCTTCTTGACGATCCAGAGGTTGGACTGGATTGACGTTCTCCAATCAGCGTCAGCAGATCGGATTCAAAGCCGCTGGCGCATTTTGGACGCTGTTGGAGCAGCAGCTCGATCAGGCGCCGTTTCCCGGCACGAAAGTGTCGCTGGACACGGCCACGGGCCAGGCGATGCAGCACCGCCACCGGTTGTTGAGCCAAGAGCTGTTCAAGTTCGTCGGTGGTCATATTTTGAAGTGCTGAGAAGTGAGTGTTGAGGGCAGAGTCGCAGCCACACTCAGTCCTGAAGCCTCGTCCCTCAGTCCTGCACGGTTCATGGCAATTCCTCCAACACGCCGCGGCGGATCGCCGTGATCGCTTGGGATGCGGATTCGGCGAGACCAGGGTGTGTGGCCTTGAGGGTTTGTACCTGTGTGAGATACTCCAAGGTCCTGGCCAGCAGTCGATAGATGTCGCCTTCAGCCATGGTGGTCAGCCGACAGAGTCCGATCCAGGTGAGGGTCGGGTCGGCGACCCAGCGTTCCACGAGGGCTGCCACATCCGCGCGGAGGAGCGGAGGATCTTCGTAGGGCGATAAGCTCTCCGCGAGTTTGCGAACTTGCCCGAGCAACGAACTCAGTCCTGGACTGATGCGAGGAAAGGCTCCAGGGCGATCATCATCGTGGGCCAGACTGGCCAGAATACCGGCGAGGAGGGACGGATCTGCGCCGGTGAAGGCCTCAGCGCGAATCAGCTCGGTAATGAGCAGCGAATGGTCGATTCGAATCAGGCGTGCCCATTCTCCCTCAGCCGTCAGTTGCGTCGTCAGGGTGAGATAGCCGAATTTCTGCAAGACCTCGACGCGCTCTTGGAATCGATGCCAGAGACTGGTGCGTAGGGCTTGGATGGATTTGGTATGGCGCTGCTGTTCCTGCCGGAGGCGTGACGCCGTGAGGAAGTCCTTTTGGCAGGCGGACCGCGACGGACAGGTCGGACAGGGGAAGTCTTCCAACGATTGGACGATGGCGTCGGGGAGCGGCTCGCCATCGGTGGACATCAGGATGGGGAGCAGGGGCAACCGGAGCGGCAGTTCGTCAAGCTGGTGGCTGAGCCGATCAAATGTGTCGGTGGAACACCAGGGATAGGCCGATGTTTCGGGACAGTCGTAGGTGCGGTCGTAGACTTCCTTCACGCTGGTGACCGGACATTCCGTGACGGCGCTTTCCGGTCTCAACACGGTGAGCATCGAATTCCTCTGGCCTTTGCTCCGATATTGGCGAAGCACGATGCCTCGGCCCCTGCTGAACCCGACGACCCGCCCTGGCGTCAGAAACGGCAGGCGCGCTGCAATTTCCGGTGGTTCGGTGCGATAGGTTGGATGGCGTGTATGGCGGTGTCTTCGCGCATGGTCGAAGGTGTGCCATTGGGTGATCCAGTCCGTACAGACGCGAGGGCCGAACGGTTCCATCTTGATATGGAGGGCGTCGAGCTTCTGCTCAAGGACCTCGGCTCGCTGATTCAACTGAAACTGAGCAAAACTCTTGGCCAGGATCCCTTGGATGTGTTCGTGGGGATGGGCTTTCAAGAGATTCAAGACCATCGGATAGCTGATCGTAAACTGGCTGTCGATGGCCTCCGGCTGTCCGGTCAACCCCTTGGTCAGCACCGACAGATCGATATAGGGCGAAGGGGTAATTACGGCAAATCCGACATGGTCCTTTCCGCGCCGTCCGGCTCGCCCAGCAATCTGCTGGACTTCGCCGGCCGTCAAGTCGGTAAAGTCGCGGGATTTGCGGATGCTGGATTGCGTGATGACGACCGTGCGTGCTGGAAAGTCGACACCTGCCGCCAAGGTCGTGGTGGCAAAGACCGCATCAAGGTGCCCTTGGCGCATCAATTCTTCGATGGCGATTTTCCACGTCGGCAGGTGCCCGGCATGATGGGCAGCCACGCCGATGCGTTGCACGATGGGAATCAGCGGGTGTTCGGCAATGCTGGGGTGTTGAACCATGACTCGCTCGAGTGCCTTCGCAATCGCATCTTGCCGTACGGGCGGCAGCACGAAGTTGGCATGGTCGAAGGCTTCCATGGCTTCATCACAGGCTCGCCGTGAAGTGAGAAAGACGATCGCGGGCGTGAGATGTTTCTGACGGAGCGCGGAAATCAGGTCAACCGGATGGATCGACGGAGGCATGCAGCTTCATTCCTTTTGAGATGACCACGAGGCCCGATTCCGTGACGGTAAATCGCTGTGCGTCGGCTTCTCGGTTATACCCGATTTCTGTCTGAGGAGGGATCGTCACATCCTTGTCGATGATGGCGCGCCTGATCCGACTCTGTGCTCCGATCGTGACATTTTCCATCACGACGGAGTCACGAACCTCGGCATGGTCGTGCACGTGCACGTTCGGGGACAGGACCGAATTTTGGACCCGCCCGCCCGAGATAATGCAGCCGCC
>JAMXAU010000189.1 GCA_024281365.1 Nitrospira sp. | reverse complement strand
GAGTCAGTGTGGAAGGCCGTCATCACCCGGGTGTTTGGCATGGCGTTGATCGGACTGCCGGTTTGGTATTTTCTGCAGCGTCGAGAGCGCGAAGAAGAGCTACAGCAGCTTGATAAAGGCTGGGCCGCGCGCTTGCACGCACGCAGCGAAGAGTTAATGGCCGTCAATCACGCACTCGTCAGCGAGGTCTCGAAACGAATTGATACCGAACAGTCCCTGGAGGCCAACCGACGGGATCTGCGCATGCTTGCTTCTCAACTGCTTCGCCTTCAGGAAGAGGAACGACGGCGAATCTCACGTGATCTGCACGACGATATCAATCAACGACTAGCGCTCTTGTCGATCGACATTGAAATGTTAGAACGGCAGCTCTCACACGCGGCCGTCGGGACTGTCCGCACGGTGCGCAGCATTCAGGATCGTATTGTCGAACTGTCCGAAAGCGTTCGGCGTCTCGCCTATCAGTTTCATCCGTCCGTCCTTGATGATCTGGGCTTGTCTATTGCGCTCCGACGTCTTATTGATGATTTTCAGACTCGTACCGGTCTCGATGCTCGGTTCATCAGCAAAGAGATCCCGCAGCACCTGGCGCAGGACGTGGTCACATGCGTGTACCGTGTGACACAGGAAGGGTTGGCAAACATCGCGCGCCATGCGAGGGCACAAACCGTGCTGGTCGAACTGATGCGAGTGCGAGACGGGTTGCAGCTTCTGATACGGGATGACGGAGTGGGGTTTGACGTGAATCATGACGGCGGTCGGCGAGGTAGTCTCGGGCTGTTGAGTATGAAGGAACGGGTCGCGTTAGTTGCCGGGACGTTCACGATAGACTCGACACCGGGTACAGGAACACGTATCCGTGTCTGGGTTCCGTTTACACAGGAGTCTGTATGAGTAAGCCTCGCGTACTCTTGGCGGATGACCACGCCCTGGTGCTGGAAGGGTTCAAAAAGCTGCTGGAAGAGCATTGTCAGGTCGTCGGGTCCGTAGAAGATGGTCGTGCGTTGCTCGATGCAGCGGAACGCTTGCAGCCGGACATTGTAGTCTTGGATATTTCTATGCCTAAACTGAACGGTCTCGATGCGGCGCGTCGGTTGCGAAAGATGGTGCCTCGACCACGACTGATTTTTGTGACGGTGCATGCGGATCAGGACTATGTCACTCAAGCCTTCAAGGCCGGCGCTTCAGGCTACCTGCTCAAACGGTCGGCGGGATCCGAGCTGGTACAGGCCATTGAAGCTGTGATGCACGACAATTATTACGTCACGTCGTTGATTGCCAAAGATCTGGTCCACGCCGCGATCGCGGACACGGCGCCAGACACCGGCGGCCAGGATCGCTTGCCGATGCGACAGCGAGAGATTTTACAGCTTGTGGCTGAGGGACTGACACTCAAGGAAATCGCCTCAACGCTAGGGCTCTCTCCCAAGACGGTCGAGTATCACAAGGCCAAGCTCATGGAGCAGCTTGGCCTTCATACTACCGCTGAACTGACAAAATACGCACTCGCACACGGGCTTACACCTTCCTCCGAGTAACAGTCTTCATTTCCTCATTTCTTGGTGCATTCATTCCAAGGGAATTTCCGTTTCGACACTAGGCATGTCCCGTATGGCACAGACCGTGAGGTCTTGCTAAGTATGAGACAAGCTGCGGCGGGTCTTATGAAAAGGAGGTTTGTGGTGGCCTCCGGAGGAGGCCCGAGGTTGTCGCCATGTTGATACAACAACCCGGCTCTTCTTCAATCTATGGGTCGCCTGAAAGGTGTCGACCTACGCATGCGATTAATCTAACAGGGAGGTATCGTCATGGCAGCATCAAGTGAGCGAGGGTATGACGTCTCGCAGTGGTACGATTCGAAGCCGGTGAAGATCGGCTGGTTTGCGATGTTGGCGATCGGGGTGTTTTGGGTCCTGTATCAACGGACCTTCGGGTATTCGCATGGGTTGGATTCCATGACCCCGGAGTTTGAGTCGGTGTGGATGGGGCTGTGGCGGTTTAACATTTTGGCCAACGCCATTTTCTTTGCCGTCTCGATCGGGTGGATCTGGGTGACGCGGGATCGGAACCTGGCGAACCTAGACCCGAAGCTGGAGTTGAAGCGGTACTTTTACTGGATGGGCTGGTTGGTGTGCTACATCTGGGGCGTGTACTACGCGGGGAGCTACACGTTGGAGCAGGATGCAGCGTGGCATCAAGTGATCATCCGGGACACGAGCTTTACGGCGAGCCACATTGTGGCGTTCTACGGGACGTTCCACTACATTACGTGCGGCGTGTCGGTTACCTGTATGCACAGACGCGGTTGCCGCTGTATAGCCAAGCGACGTCGTTCCCGTTGGTGGCGGCGGTGGTGGGGCCGATGTTCATTCTACCGAACGTGGGGCTCAATGAGTGGGGCCATGCGTTCTGGTTTGTGGATGAGCTGTTTGCGGCGCCGTTGCACTGGGGCTTTGTGACGTTGGGCTGGTGTGGGTTGTTCGGCGCGGCCGGTGGAGTGGCGGCGCAGATCGTGAGCCGGATGTCGAATCTGGCGGACGTGATCTGGAACAACGCCCCGAAGAGCATCTTGGATCCGTTCCCGGCCCAGGTGCAGAGCGCCGGTGCCAAGAGCGTGTACTAAATCAATTGGGGCCCCGGTAAGAAGCATGCCCTTGGGGCGATCGCGCGAATAAGCAAGGCTCAGGCCGCTTCTGATCGGCTGAAATGACGGAGGGTGTCAGTTATGTTTAGAACCGATGAAATTATCAAGGCCTCGAAATTGCCGCCGGAAGGGGTGGCAATGTCTCGGCACATTGATCACATCTATTTTATTCCGATTTTGTTCATCACCATCGTCGGGACCTTTCACATGCACACCGCGTTGCTGTGCGGGGACTGGGACTTCTGGCTGGACTGGAAGGATCGGCAATGGTGGCCGATCGTCACCCCGATTACGACCATTACGTTTTGTGCGGCCCTGCAGTATTACAATTGGGTGAACTATCGTCAGCCGTTCGGGGCGACGATACCGATTCTGGCGCTTGGGTTCGGAAAGTGGATTGCCGTCTATACGTCGTGGTGGTGGTGGTCGAATTATCCGCCAAAGCTCGTCATGCGGCGACGCTGCTCCGACGCGTTGGTCTTGGACATCACGTCTTTGCTCACCAGGAACTGGACCTTGACGGCGGTGATCGGCGCATGGATGTACGCAATTCTGTTTTATCCCAGCAACTGGCCGATCTTTGGCTATAGCCGCACGCCGATCGTGGTCGATGGCTCGTTGCTCTCGTGGGCCGACTACGTGGGCTTCATGTATGTCCGGACCGGACGCCGGAGTACATCCGCATGATCGAGGTCGGGTCGCTGCGCACCTTCGTGGGCGCAGCACCATGATCTGGCCTTCTTCTCAGGCATTTGCCTCGTCGCTGGTGTACTGTGGTGGCAGTTCGGGAAATTATTATGCACCTCGTATTCTACTTCACGGATGACAGGCAGAGAACAGTCAAGGTGTACGACGTATTCGCCTACGCCACATTCACACGGCGATAAGGCAAAAGTTGGGGAAAGCATGAACGCCAAATCTCGAACGCATGATTTGGAGAGTCATGTAGAGTCGGCATTCTCGTCGGGGCTGGTAAGGAGAAGCCGGCGGGCTCGATTGTGCCGAGCTCGCCGCTTTTAGGTGGTCTGAGTATGACGGTGAATGTCAGCAATAGTGAAACGGACATGAACGGTCCACACAGCGTCTTATCGTGTGGACACGCATCACGGTGATCGGCCCTCTATCGTGGCGGATCCTCTGGAAGGCTGGAAGTGAAAAGCAAGACGCAAACCATCGTATTTTGGATGATCGTGGGCCTGTGGGGATCTTTTCTTCTCAACCTCTGGAATACGCCTACGCGTGCGGTCGTGAGGAAGAGATTATGTTTAGCGACTTCATGGCAAAACTCGACCAGGGTGCTGTCGAGAAGGTCACCATGCAGGGACATCGTCTCACCGGCGTGTTGAAAGATAACTCCCAGGTGCGAACCTACATGGCGGACTATCCTGATCTCGTCCAAATGCTGCGCGAGAAGCATGTTCAGATCGAGGTCAGGCCGCAGGGTGAAAGTGCTTGGTATGTGACGGTGCTCATGACCTGGGGGCCGTTCGTATTTTCTCGGTGTGTGGCTGTTCATTATGCGACGAATGCCAGATGGGAACGCAGGCCCTATCTCTCATGAAGAAAGGGCCCGCATGCTGACGGATGAGCGAAAAAAAGTCACGTTTTCCGATGTGGCGGGAATTGACGAAGTGAAAGCGGATGTGCAGGAAACGGTCGAATTTCTGAAGGACCCACGAAAGTTCCAGAAACTCGGCGGGCGCATTCCCAAAGGTGTGTTGGTCGTGGGCCCGCCTGGGACCGGGAAGACACTTTTGGCGAAGGCGATTGCCGGCGAAGCGGGCGTACCGTTCTTCAGCATTAGCGGTTCAGACTTTGTGGAAATGTTTGTGGGAGTCGGAGCCTCCCGTGTTCGCAGTATGTTCGAAGACGCAAAAAAACATGCTCCTTGTATTATCTTCATTGATGAAATCGACGCAGTCGGACGATCACGAGGAGGGGGGATTGGGGGCGGCAACGATGAACGCGAGCAAACACTCAATCAGTTGCTGGTTGAGATGGACGGATTTGATACGACAGAGGGCGTGATTTTGGTGGCGGCTACCAATCGGCCCGATGTCCTTGACCCTGCTCTGCTGCGGCCAGGTCGATTCGACAGGCAAGTCGTGGTGAATCATCCCGATCTGAGGGGCCGGACGGAGATCCTGAAGGTCCATGCGAAAAAAGTTCCGGTGGCAGCTAACGTGGACCTGCAAACAATCGCTCGAGGAACCCCGGGATTCTCAGGCGCCGATTTGGAAAACCTCGTCAATGAGGCGGCGCTGTGGGCAGCTCGTCAGAGCAAAGACGAGGTGGGGTCCGCGGATTTTGAGAAGGCGAAGGATAAGATTCTGATGGGTGCCGAGCGCAAGAGCATGATATTGACGGACGAGGAGAAGCGTGTCACCGCGTATCATGAGGCTGGTCATGCCTTAGTAGCGCAACTCCTGCCTGGTACAGATCCCGTTCACAAAGTATCAATTATTCCGAGAGGTCGCGCACTGGGGGTGACCTTACAGTTGCCGACCAATGACCGCCATAATTACTCCAAAGAGTTCTTATACAACACGCTCGCCATTCTTCTTGGGGGCAGGGTGGCCGAAGAGCTGGTGTTCAACCAGGTGACGACCGGTGCCGGCAACGATTTGGAACGGGCTACAGCCCTTGCGCGGCAAATGGTATGCGAATGGGGTATGAGTGAAACGCTGGGACCTCTCACGTTCGGGCAGAAAGAGGGAACAACATTTCTGGGACGTTCGTTTTCGACGAATCGTGACTGCAGTGATCAAATGGCAGCGGAGATTGACCTGGAAATCAAGCGTCTCATCACAGAAAACTATGCAAGGGTCAGGCAGGTGTTGACGGAACGGATGACGGCCTTGGTCGCGCTGGCAGAAGCACTTCTGGAAAAGGAGGTGTTGGATGCAAGGGAGATTCAAGAGGTTCTTCTGCGGTCGTCTTAAGATGGTTCGATCTAACGCGCAGTATTCATGAACGCTTCTCTT
>JAMXAU010000188.1 GCA_024281365.1 Nitrospira sp. | reverse complement strand
ATGCCTCCTCAACGAGAGCAGGTGGAGGCGGATGTCGTGACGCGAGCGGATCGGGAGCCTGTTGTCACTCGCGTTACATCAGCGGAACCCGCGATTCTCGATCGGCAGGAAGTCCGCCAGCCGCAGCCGGCAGCTTATGCAAATGATGAGGCGTTCGTCGAATCTTCAAGGATCAGGAGAGCCCCGGAGACAAGACCGCGTGTTGAGGAACCGGCAAAGAACCAAAAGTCTACCGCAATTCTGAGCGGAGTAGGGACAGCGATCCTAGGCTTCTTGCGCACCTGCTTCTCGACCACTCAGGCCATTGTGAGAACCGTCGTAGGGCTTACGGTGTTGATCGGTGTGTGCATTGCACTTGGCCTTGGAGCGCTGGCACTGACCTGGATGCTCATGGACGAACCGCCATCACCCACTTTTCAGAGTTTTACGACGACGCCACAACAGACCATCTTTGGGGCCCAAAAGAATGCGTACACACTGCTGATCGGGATCGATGCACCAGTGGGGCAAGATCCTCTCCGCGCGGAGAGTGAGAGACGATCTGTCATCGGAGACAGCACCACCGCACTGGGTTGCTTTGGAACTCCCGGACCAGAAGGAAGTGACCGGTTGAGTGCGTCCGCCAGCACTATTCGTGGATGGGTCCGAGGATCGGATCCGATCGGTCAATTCAAATCGCATCAGGAGACCATCCAAGGATGGGGTAGCCGACATCAGGTGACGCTTGAACGATATCGTCAGTGGCAAAAGCTTCCATTCGAGGATTGGGGCTACGGTCAGCCTGTCAGTCCACCCTGCGGGGCAATGGTGTTCGCCCACCAATTACATGTCGCAGATGGATTCGCACAAGGGACGGAGGTCGCTGTCGATCGACTTGAAACTGACATGGAAACGTGGCGGGTCGTGCTGAGACAGGCACGGACGCTTCCCGTCAAAATGTTGGCATTGCAAGCGATCAACGACGACATTGCTCTTGCATCGGGTCTGCTCGTCCGTTCAGATTTCGATACAAAACATCTAGGGCGCATCACCAAAGTTGTGCGACCTCTCGATCAAGCAGAGCTGTCGCTACGATGGCCGATGCAAAGCGAACTGGTTTCGGCCGGGAAGACCTATGAGAGTCAGATAAAAGCAGCGAGAGCTGAAGATCAGGCAATATCTGCGAGAGTGGTATCGGCATTGCCATTACCGAAACAGCGTCGGCTCAACGATTATGCCAAGTACTACGAGGCGTCGTACCAAGCGACCGGAGAAAAGCATTATGATTCTCTTCCGAAGTGGAAAGACTACGTGCGTTTTCCTGCGACTGGTGTGATGGATTATCTCACCAACCCGATCGAGAATCTGGTCGGCGTTGACCCGCTGCCCGCATGGGATGTGTATAACGGACTGATGGTGGATACAGACGCTCATCTGAGGCTTGCAAGTTTACAGGCGTGGTTGCGACGCGGATCTTCAGAGGGCGACCTCCCTAACAAGATCGCCAAAGCGGGACAGAATTTCTATGATCCGTATACGGGCCTCCCGATGTTGGTGAATCAGAAAAAAGGCTTGCTGTACAGTGTCGGTCACGATGGGAAAGATCAGGATGCCGATCCGCAAGTAGACGTGGTTGTAGAGATTCCTGCAACGTATGCCTCCGCCAATCAGGGCAAATCCTCAGCCTCTTCGTCAAAATCGAGATAAGTCTGTTCTGGCCAGGCAGCACAATCCACGAGCGCTTCACACTTCACGCACAGCGTTCTTGAGTGCCGTGGCCTCGCCGATGCTCGCTTGACAGCACGTCGAGTATTTCACACAATCAGCACGCCGGGCATAGGAGAGGATAGCCATGAAGCATGTACCAACCTTAGTTGTGGTGGTCACGTCGTGAAGAGGGGCATGATCTGCCCAACTCGGATTCCGACGCAGATCGTCTCGAATGAAGAGTTCCTCCCCATTTCTCAGACGAGGCAGCAGAGCCGCGTCGAGCGAGTGGCGGCAGACCTGATGGAACGAGCGGCGACTCGCAACGGAGTCACCAGGCGAGAGTTCTTGAATGGAACGGCCGGGGTGGCTGCAGCGCTGCTAGCCATGAACACTGTGTTCGGCAAGTTTTTCAATATTGGAGAAATCGAGCTCTTTGAGACTGCCGCGTTCGCCGAGCAACGGGGTGCCCCGTATTTTATCTTCGACGTGCAAACCCACTATGTCGGGTCCGGTTATGACCCTACCGATGCGGAAGCCAATCGCAAAGGCGCTGTGTCCAAGCAGGCGCTGCTGTCGTTGCGACGGTCTATTCGTGAGTCCGGACTCAACCCACGATTGGCCGGCGATCGAGGTACCATCGATGACTTGTCCTGGAGGAATTTCGTCAAGGAAGTCTTCTTTGACAGTGAAACTGCAATCGGCTTGATCAGCACGCCGCCAGGTCCCTACCCACAAGAGGCTGTCGTTCCACCAAAGGAGATGGCCCATATCCGAGACGAGATCAATCGCCTAGCCGGTTCACAGCGGATGTTGGCCCATGGTCTGGTGACGCCGCAGTTGGGTGCGGCGGATTTGGAGTTCATGGCCATGCAGGCTGAAACGCTCAAGGTCGACGCATGGAAATGCTATACCGGGTCTTGTCCGAAGGGATTTGATCGAGGCTGGCGGATGGATGACGAACGGATTGCCTATTCCATGTTGGAGCAAGCGAGAAAGCTTCACGTCAAGCGAATCTGTGTTCACAAGGGACTCCCGTTGGGGCCTGTGCCCGACTATAACCATCCACGAGATTTGATTGAGGCAGCCAAAGACTTCCCGGATCTCGATTTTTTGGTGTATCACTCAGGATTTCGAGGAGTTGGGTCGATCGATCAGGTCTTTGCGAAAACGGGTGAAATTCCGTGGACCACCGAATTCTGCCGGATGAAGGAGAATGAGCCGGGTCTATCCAACATCTATATGGAGTTGGGGTCGACGTTTGCCCAATTAGTGACCACCTATCCGTTGATCTGTGCGCATTTGCTGGGACGGATCATTCGTGCGTTCGGAGTAGATCATGTCTTGTGGGGCACGGATTCGATCTGGTATGGAACACCTCAATGGCAAATCGATGCCTTTCAGCGATTCCAGATCCCAGAGGCCTTGATCCAGGAACACCATTATCAACCGTTGACGAGGCAGGTCAAAGAACGAATTTTTGGTCTCAATGCGGCGAAGGTGTTTGGAATTAATGTGGAGGCAACCAGACAAGAAGTGCCACGTGATGTGCTGGGACGGCTCCGCATGGGCTATCTCGAGGAGGGCCCAGAACCAAGCCGTCTGGTCTATGGGTGGATAGCGGGGTG
>JAMXAU010000187.1 GCA_024281365.1 Nitrospira sp. | reverse complement strand
AAGCAGAGGGTCGAATTGTGGCGATGGCAGGGGACGGAGTCAATGATGCGCCGGCTCTGGCCCTCGCCGATGTCGGCATTGCGATGGGAACCGGTGCCGACGTGGCGATTGAGAGTGCGGGGATGACGCTGGTCAAGGGTGATCTTCGGGCGTTGGTTCGGGCCAGACGGTTGAGCAAAGCGACCATGCAGAATATCCGGCAAAATCTCTTCTTTGCCTTCGTCTATAACCTCGTGGGTGTGCCGGTAGCGGCTGGAGTGTTGTATCCATTCTTTGGCTTGCTCCTGAGCCCAATGATCGCCAGTGCCGCGATGACGTTCAGCTCCGTCTCCGTGATCTCCAACGCACTTCGTTTACGTAGACTGGCGCTCTAATCACTTTGGGCATGCCGCTCAACGATGAGGAACGACCGGATAATATCCAGACGTCTCTTGCTCAAGCGAGCAGCGGCGTTGGGATTGCTTGCCACAACACAGCGGTTTTTTTCTGCTTGCACGACAACGTCTCCGCTTCCGACCACTCAGACCGGCCTGCGCGCTTCGACACTTCGCGGCGAGGTCATTGACCTCCTCATTGGTGAAACAGCCTTTACGGTGGATGGGAAGACCGGCATCGCCGCAACCATCAATGGGACCATCCCTGGCCCGTTGATCCGTTTAAAGGAAGGTCAGGACATCACGATCCGTGTGACGAATCAGTTGATGGAGGATTCGTCGATTCACTGGCACGGAGTCCTCCTGCCCTCGCATATGGATGGAGTTCCTGGGGTGAGCTTCAGGGGCATTCAGCCGGGAGAGACCTATCACTACCGTTTCGTCGTCAAGCAGAGCGGGACCTACTGGTATCACAGCCACTCCGGCGGTCAGGAACTACAAGGGATGTATGGGGCGATGATTCTCGATCCTGTCGAACCAGACCCCTTTCAGTATGACCGGGAGTATGTCGTCCTCCTATCGGAGTGGAGCCTGGAGTCTACGGAAGTCATGATGGACCACCTCAAGAAGTCCTCCGGCTATTACAACTTTCAGAAGCGCGATGCTCAGGAGTTTCTCGCCGACGCGAAACGTTGGGGATTGTGGCCGACGATGCGGAATTATGTGATGTGGGACGAGATGCGGATGGATCCAACCGACTTCGCCGATGTGACCGGTGCAACCTTCACGTTCTTGATGAATGGGCTGCCTGCTACGGCCAATTGGACTGGTCTCTTTCAACCGGGAGAACGGGTGCGGCTGCGCTTCATTAATGCTGCCGCCATGACGTTTTATGACGTTCGCATCCCAGGGTTACGTATGACGGTGGTCCAGGCGGACGGCCAAAATGTACAACCCATCACCGTCGAAGAGTTTCGCTTCGGTCCTGCGGAAACCTACGACGTACTGATTCAGCCAACCGAGGATCGTGCCTATACGATCTTTGCCGAAACCATGGATCGGAGCGGGTACGCTTGTGGAACCCTTGCCACTCGTCCTGGAATGCGAGGAGAAATCCCCGAGCGTCGTGCCCGTCCACTTCGGACCATGGAAGATATGGGAATGGTGGATCATGGTAAGGGACATCACGATCCTGCTCTGGAATCGTCGGAGTCAGCTTCGATTCAAAGCAACTCAGCTGATCATGGCATGATGCATGGGAAAGCGCCGGCTAGGGTGAGGGGTGAACAGCATGACGGACAGCACCATTCAGCAATCCCAGGGGTCACGCCAGTAAAGCACGGGGCCGATCACCACGGGACTGGTAACCAGACGGTGGCGGAGTACTCCAAAAGCCGGATGCATGAACCGGGCAGAGGGCTTGAGCAGGCGGTCAGGTCTGTCCTGGTCTACACCGACTTGAAGAGTCTGGTGCCATATTCGGACCAACGAGCACCGGAGCGAGAGATCGAGTTGCATCTCACCGGCCATATGCAGCGGTACATGTGGTCATTCGATGGAAAGACATACTCTGATGCGTCGCAGCCGATACGTTTTCGTTACGGCGAGCGAGTGCGAGTGACCTTTGTCAACGACACGATGATGGAACATCCGCTTCACTTGCACGGAATGTGGATGCATCTCGAAAACGGTGCAGGCGCCTATCTTCCTCGAAAACATACGGTCATCGTCAAGCCAGCTGAACGGTTGTCCGTCGTTGTCAGCGCCGATGCCCCAGGGCCTTGGGCCTTCCACTGTCATCTCCTTCTGCATATGGAAGCGGGGATGTTCCGCGTTGTTCAAGTGGATCCATAACCAGCCGGAGATGGGATCAGTGGGTAGAACGATCCAACAATGTTGGGGGAGGTTCGTCGTCTGTGCTCTGAGTATCAGCGTGGGCGTGGGAACTGTTGCCGCGGAATCTGAGCACAGGCATGAGCATGGGTCTTCTGTCTCCGAGAGCACAATGATGGTCAAGCCGAGCCAGATACAGGATAAGTCTCAGGTGTATGGAGTTTCACAACCGGATTGGCCTAGTCCTGTGAACGACCAGGAACGCCGTCTGTTCACATTGCTGGATGTGCTGGAATATCGACCCCGCACTGGGGGAGGGGGAAGCAATAGTGATTACCGGTGGGACCTCGAAGGCTGGTACGGCGGCGATCACCACCGACTCTGGTTTAAAAGCGAAGGGCAGCGGGATACCGCGTTCAAGGCCGACTATGATGTGGACTTCCAATTGCTCTATGGTCGATTTCTCTGGAAATATTACGACATTCAAGTCGGTGCTCGAACGGAAACGCAGTCGTTTCGTGGCGGGAATGTGGCACGTGGTATGGGGGTGATCGGGCTACAGGGAATTGTCCCATACAACTACGAGTTCGAATCGGCGCTGTTCATTGATCAGCGTGGTGCTGTTTCGGCGCGACTGGCTTATACGAAAGATTTCCTGCTGACGCAACGGCTCATCCTTCAAGGGCGATTCGAAACCAACCTAGCAATCCAGCGAGTGGAGGAGTTTACGACCGGCTCGGGCCTCAACAATCTGGAATTCGGCGGTCGCCTGCGCTATGAGATTCGCCGGGAGTTTGCTCCGTACATCGGTCTGTCGTTGGACCGTAGCTTCGGCGAAACGGCGACATTGGTGCGTCGGCAGGGCGGCGATCCGAGCCAGATCCGATTCGTCGTCGGTGTGAGGATGTGGTTCTGAACGGAAAGAGCACCACAATTGTTCGGGAGCGTTGATCAGGGACTGTTGACGGTGCGAATGGCTGCCGAACGCAGGGCCACTCCGAATATCGCGAGCCCGGAGAAAATCGCACCGGCGTAGAATGTGACTGACGCGCCCAACCCATCCCACAGTAGGCCTGCGAGAACACTGGCGACGAGCATGGCGAGCCCACTTGCCAGGTTGAATAATCCATAGGCAGTTCCGCGCAGA
>JAMXAU010000186.1 GCA_024281365.1 Nitrospira sp. | reverse complement strand
ATTAAGAATCTTCCGCACGAGATCGGGGCTAGGAATCATACCATCACCTTGAAAGCTGACCTGAATATCCTCAGTCATTTCGTCTCGCTCTCGCGGAGAGAGTAGGGGAGTCAGGCGCTTTAGTTCAGCGAGATCCTCCTGATCCAACTGATCGTAGCGTGTCACGATGTCTCTCAACTCTTCTCGTTTCTCCAGCTGCGGCAGCCAATGTACGAGGTAGGTTGGGGCGACTCGTTGCCTGGCTAGCTGGGTTGTCGTCACAAGTCCGATGGCCGTCAGCGCCTTGAGTTGCTTTTGCACGGTCATCCAGGCCAGCTTCGTCTCCTTGACTAACCGGTCGATCGAGATTGCGACCTCCCGCTCGCCAACGCCATACGTCTTCTTGAGCAAATGGAGATACAACAGCTGCGCGGTCGGCGGCATGGTGAGAAACCGAGGGTCTTCCATCGTCAGGTGGACCTTATCGAGATGCTCGAGTCGCCAGTCCGCAGAGAGCGTCGCGCGCCCTTCGAGGGCGAGTTCCGGTGGTAGGAAGTCAGCAACTTCCGCTTCTTCATCAACTGGTTGAGACTGCGGGGACGCAATGGCATTTTTCATCATAGATTAGAGGTCTACTCTTAGAGGGATACTCCGTCAAGCAAAAAGGTGCACACGATAGTATTGGTATCCGGGATGGTCTCCTTCTCGGATGCCTTGATCTTTCGGAGGGAAGCGGGTAGGGTGGCGGCGGGTGGGGAGAGACCCGGGAAATTGGGGGTGAGAAGGCAATCGTCTCCTGGTGGGTAAAGATATAAGCCGCTGGGAGGATACTCTCCGTGGTGTACACGGTCCCGCCTCTATCGTGTGATTGTGATTGAGGGAGTGAGACGGCTTGGACGGGAGTGAGTCCCTGTCGTCTGAGCGAGTGCTCCATTAGGGAGTCGACGGAGGATGGGGGCAGGGGAGCGGAGGAAGGAACGGACGGATGAGCTCCGTCCGCTGACCCCTGAGCCAGAACGGCCGGATCACGGCACGTCCACGGCCATGGTGCCGTTGGCCACGACAAGTCTCAGAAGGACGGACGGGGAGTTGCCGCGGGTCTGCCTGCAGTTGTCGTCCTCGACGCGTGGGCTCCTGTCTATCTGGATGAATTCGCGCGGCAGCTCTGCGCACAGCAGAAGCCGGGATCCACCACCGGCCCGGACCTATTTCAAGCGCGGACGATCTTCTCGCCTGGCTGGAGCGGGGAGGAGCCACCAGGTCCGTCGTCTCGATCGGACCTGTCTGGGAGAATCCTATAGTGCGTGGCTCGATCGCCGCTTTCGAAAACCTTCGGCGAAGAAACGGCTATCTGACGGCAGTCCGCCAGTTTTGACCTGGCTCGTGCCGCTGCATCCGGGCCTTGTGAATCCAGCGGACTTCGGTCCAGGGCTGGACCTGCAGTCGGCAACACACGCGGGCGGCATTTGCCGGTGGAGGACGCCAAGGCCTTGCTCGCGGCGCTCGAGTCTGATCCGCGCAAATCCGGACTGCAACGCGCGCGCAATGTGGCCATGGCCTATCTCATGCTGAAGCCGGGTTGCGCACGATTGAAGTGAGTCGGGCCCGAATAGAGACATCTTCGAGTCATGCAGGTGAAATGGCGGCTCTGGGTGCATGGCAAGAGGAAAAGGTCAGCCAGATAATCGGTGCAGGTGTTGAAGGAAGTCTATGAACGGATTACGGCGTACCTCGCGCTCCGGCCGGCATTACAGGAGAGTGATCCGCTGTTTGCCCACGACGGCCTGTCTTGATCGCGGCGGGAACATGGTTACACAGCGAGAACGGCTCTCCACACGTGCCATTCACCGGATCATCACGGAAGGACTACTCTTTAGCAGGTGTAAAAAAGTTGCCGGCATTGTGGTCCATAGTCTGCGCCACTCGACCCCGACCTTTGCGCTCCTCAATGAGGCCAATCCCACGCGGGTGCAGAAGATGATGCGCCATCAGCATTATGCAACCACGGAGATTTACGTAGAGGAGGTGCAACGCCTTCTTGAAGGGGCGGAAGACTCGGTGACACAGATCTAGAGAAGCTCCGCCGCCGCCCTCACACATATCTGCACCGTTCGAATAAACGCCAACCACATCGGGACGCTCATCACGCCTGAGCGCCATCCATCTCAAACCTGTCATCAAGCCATTGGGCCAGTTCTCTTCAGAGGGAGAGGCCTCAGAGTATTGTCACGCAGTGCCGCCAACAACATGCGTCTTTTTACAAGATGGGTGCATCTGCGCTTTTAGAAGCCTTCGTTAGGCTGAGCAACCTACAACATACAGCGAGGTTTCGTCGTATCACGAAGCTTCGCTGCGGATCGGAAGAACGATGACGTTGCCAATCCCCACAGAATCAGCACTTTGTAGCGTTCATGAACTGGCACCAAGTTTGGAATGCCTCCTGGCATCAAGAGTCGACTTTCACAAGTGAACACACAACGAGATGGAGCAGCCATGAAATCTATGCTTAATCGGAGATCAACAGAAGATATCGCAATCACAGGATTGCTCTTTGCATTCTTCTTTCTTGTGATCGCCGTCTTCCAAGTCTTGAAACCTCTCAAGAGCGGGCTTTTCGTGGAGCATTACGGCGCCCACATGGAGCTCTACGCCAAGCTTGCGAACATCCTGATCGCATCCATTGGCGTGGGAACATTTACCTTGCTCTACAACAAGCTACACCGACAGCGATTCATCTACACGCTGAGTGGGTTCTTTCTCTTGAGCTTCCTCAGCCTTGCGTTCGCGCTTGGAGATGAACCGGATCCGTTCCTCATCTGGACCTTCTATCTGTTGGGTGACCTCGAAGCCACAATGATGGTCGCAGCGTTTTGGGCATACTTGACTGATCTTTCTCATGGACCGGACGCGAACCGGCTTTTCGGTCCCATTGGAGCCGGAGGTGTGTTGGGCGGTTGGGCTGGCGTTTCGGTCGCAAAGGTTTTGCTTCCCACCATCGGAACCCCGGGACTCTTGTGCCTATCCGCTCTTTTCATGGGCGGAGTGATTCTGATCGTTGGATCAACAGAAACACTGCTCCGGAGATCACGGATATTCACGCCAACGATTTGGCCCGATGCACGGTCGAAAGTTGAGTCGTTCTCCAGAGGGTCATTGTTGGAGGCATTTGAAGGAGCCAGATTGGTCTTTCGCTCACGCTATCTCGCGAGCATTGCCGGCATCATGGGTTTGTACGAGGTGGCGTCACAGCTGATGGATTACCAGTTCAAATTAGCAGCTGAAAGCATGTCCGGTGTCCAAGCCACTCAGGCTTTCATGACGGATGTGTACTTGTACGCCAGTCTGTTAGCTGTGATCACCCAACTCTTTCTAGTTAGTAGCGTGATGAAGCGGTTTGGTCTTGGCGCAACTCTGCTTGTCCTGCCAGCGGCTATTATCGCCGGCTCGTTAGGGTTTCTGGCCATGCCCTCGTTGGTGGCAGTCAGCCTTCTGGTCATTTTCGATAACGGCCTAAGTTATTCCATCCAGCAGACCGGACGGGAGTCGCTCTACCTCGCCACCGGACCAGACGAAAAGTATAAGGGTCGCGCGTTTATTTCCATGTTCGTGCAGCGAACCGCCAAGGGAGTGAGCATTCTCGCTGTCCTTCTACTCGGGATGGTGGGGGTAGCCGCGCAATACTTGAGTCTCCTGACCATTGGGATCATGGGTGTGATGATACTGCTGAGCGTCCAGGCAGGGCGACACTATGCCTTGGCGACAAACCGGATTGCCTCAGTCGAACTGGCACAGAGTGAGCTGCAAGTAGCGTCGCCCGTGCTGGATCGTCGGCCATTGGCTGCAGCTGCATAATCGAAATCAGGAGATCGTGAGCGACCCAGTCCCCTGCGGAAAACAATGACGCAGTCTTCCTCAGCAGCTGTGTTAGAAACGGCTAAGTTCAGAAATCACTATGGATCATTCCAGCATAATGAGAAAGGAGCCCACCATGAGTTGTTCACGTTGTCAGGGATTGATGGTACGAGAGTTTATCGTGGATTTGCATGTCTCTCCGACCGGCGGCAGAGCCTGGCGCTGTGTCTCTTGCGGCCATCTTGTCGATCCGGTCATTGTATCCAACAGGCAGCGATATCATCAGGCTGTCCGACGCTCGAAACGGAGCAAACGCCATCTGGATCTCGTGGCAGCTTGAGCGAAACAACGGAACGCCGCGGAGAGGTGCCGTGGAGGGGATATGTGCGCCGGGTCATTTCGGCTTCGTGAGGCCGAGCTTCTTGATGCGGGAGACCAACGTCGTGGGCTTCACACCGAGCCGTTCAGCGGCACCACCAGGACCGTAGATTCTCCCATGACTGCGTTCCAAAGCAGCCATTAGATTGTTCCGTTCTCGTTCCCGCATGACTTCGTCGGTCATGATGCCGATCTGGTGCACCGACATGTTGCGCCGACCGAGCCTCATCGAAGCAAGTGACAAGCCTCCATGACGAGGCAGATCAAAGTGAAGCGGACGGCCTTGTGAAACAATGACCGCGCGGTTGATCACATTTTGTAGTTCTCGCACGTTTCCCGGCCAATCATATTGCTGCAAGATCGCCAATTGATCATCCGGCATGGCGGGTCTGGGAGAACTCAGATTGCGGGAAGCTTGATCGATGAAATACGTCGCGAGTAACGGAACATCCTCCTTTCGACGGCGCAATGGCGCCACTTCGATGGGATAGACGTTCAAGCGATAGTACAGATCCTGTCGGAATCGTCCTGCTTCCACTTCCCCCATCAAGTCGCGATTGGTCGCGGCAATGATCCGGACATCGACTCTTCGAA
>JAMXAU010000185.1 GCA_024281365.1 Nitrospira sp. | reverse complement strand
GATGATTGGCGCGGCCAGCGGTGCAGTCTGGGGTCTTCTGACTGGATTATTTTCTGTGATCGTCGGCCCCTCGCATCAGCCCAATCAAGCCTACACGGGCTTTGTCAATCGGTGTTTGCAAGAGAAGGGATATGACGTGACGGGATGGCAGTAAGAGGAGGAATTGGGCACCGAGGTTGTTTCGGTGCTCGCCCAACGCGCGGCCTCAGAAGGTCCTCGTTGGATGCGCGCAATGGGAACACCCTCAATGCCCGATCGAAGGGGGAGCAAGTGGAATGGGGAATCTGATCGGACACTGCACGCAGCAGGAACCTCTTTTGTCATGTGGCGCTCTGTCTTCCGTTCGTGCGGAGCTTGTCGAAGCACATCCTGGGTCATTCGGGCTGCTGACGCTCGATGTCCACAATTGAAATAATCTCGACATTTTTCTTGAAGGGTGAGAAGTGAGGAGCTGGGTAGAACTCCCTTGGAGGGATTGTTGTGATCAACCGGGCCTGGAAATGGCTAATGGTGTGTGTGCTCCTCATCAGCCTCATTGCCTGTGCCGGACCGCAACCTATCTTACGATCCAATAAGCAACTGCATATGTACGGGAGGCAGGTGGCTCAGCAGGAGATCGATTCCTGCCAGCAGCGAGCTGACAACTCTGGACTGCAGCATGGGACCAACCAAAGTAGTAATGCGGCAACAGGGGCGGTGTTGGGTCTGACACTTGGAGGAGCGGTCGGTGCATCGGCTGGAGTGGTCGGAGGATTGCCTGGAATCGCGATAGGGGCTGCCGCCGGCAGTGCCATTGGATTTACGGTCGGATTACTCGGTGGCACGTTCAAACCGCTGGAACCAGATCCTCCCTATGCGGATGCCGTCACGAAGTGTTTGAAAGAGAAAGGCTACGAAGTCAGCGGCTGGGAGTGACTATCCACCACGACAAAACATTTAGTATCGCACACGGTCCAGGAACCGTATCGTTGTTTCCAATAGTGTTTCTCTGGACTCTGGATTCTTCGTCACCATAATCTGGACAAGCAGATCAACCTGTTCCCCTGCCTTCACCATCGGCGCTTTCAGTGCCCCCACGTTTTTTCCGCAGGCTCCTTGGTCAATCACCTCGATCTGCCCACTCTCGTCCTCCAAGGTCAGCGTCGTCCGTTCATGAGGGCTTCCACAGATCATCCGATTCGAGATGGTATCTGTCTGAAGCGCGATGATGGTCCCGGTGATTCGTACGTCCCTCATCTGATAGCGATCCGGATGTGCCAGCAGGGAGGCGATCGGAATCCGTTCATACGTGGAGATGGACATTCTCACGGAACCGACCCGGGAGGGTAGTGAGCGCTCATCTGCGGCGAATGCGGAATGAGTAGTGATCAGCACTGGCAGGATGAGAATGAGGGATCGACGCCCGATGCGAGTATGTGAAGCGGTCATTCGTGCCTCCCATTTAAGGCTAGGATAAGCCTAGCAGACCGGAGCCGACTATTCGGCACGGTGCCGGTCTATCGCCACTCGTGATCATCCTCTTTTCTGTCCAATTGTTGGACGCACCCGACAAAAAACTATCAGTTACAACGGGATCGAGCCCTTCTTGTCGGTGAAGCCAAACTGGAATGCCTATTGCGATAGTGAAGATTCATGGTGACTCTGTTCAGGTGGTCGTGGTGAGAGGCGTGATGATCGTGCAGGTTTACCGCCCAGGAGCAGAACGAGTACGTTCAGTAGAAACAGGAAGGGGAGGCTCACTATGTTTGTCGTGCTTGGTGCAACAGGGCATACGGGATCTGCGGTTGTGGAAACGTTGCTGAATGAAGCAGTCGGTGCGGATTATCGTCCGTTCCGGCTGACAAGGGGCTGGGTGGAAGGCAAAAGGCGCAGATGTTGCCGTCGCGTCGTTGAGTGATGTGCCGGCCTTGACCCAGGCCTTTGAGGGAGCCACAGGTCTCTATCTGATGGTGCCCCGAATTATGGGGCAACAGCCTGATTGTCCAATCAACAGCCCGCATCGAATGAGCCGCAAGAGCGGTCAAGAAAAGTGCGGTCCGTCATGTGGTGCTGCTGTTGCCGTGGGTGGTCAGTTGCCGAGCGGGACAGGCCCTATCAGGGCGGTCCATTATGGTGAAGGAAAACTGAAGGTGCAGTGAAGCACCTCACCATTCTGCGGCCGCCCTCTTTATGGAAAATTGGCAGCGCTTCATGTCGGAGCGGCAAAGGCCCAGGGACTACCCGACGTTCATCGCCCCTCCAGTCAAGATTCCGATGATATCGACCAACGATATCGGTCGAATTGCCGCCAGCTCCTGGCGGAGGCGAGGAAAACAAATCGTGGAATTGGCTGGGCCGGAAGAATACAGCCCCAATGAGGTGGCCGCTGCGCACTGGGGCAGCGGCTCGGTGGGTTCACAGCGCAACATGCGCCCCTGAGTGCGGTGGTGCCGACGTTCAAGTCGTTTGGGTTGTCTGACGAGAGCGGCGAAATCTTTGAAGAAATGTACACGGGCGTTTCCAAGGGTGCCGTCAATTGATTTCCCGACAAGCTCGTGCGAGGCACAGCCGCTTGTCCGAAGCGTTAGGGGGATGGTGTAGCTTGAGCTGATTAGAGAGGCTTCTCCAGGGTTGCACGAGCACGTTGATGGAGCATGTCAGCCGAGGAGGACGTCGTGACGACAAGCACGCTGGTTCCTGAGATATCGGAGTTTATCGGCATGGCTCAGCCCATATGGTCGGTGACGGATTACCATGACGTAATCTCTTCCCAAGCAACGAGCTGGACCAAGCTGTCGATCCCTTTCTTCTGTTGGACTATGCGGGCCCACAGGTATTTGAGCCGACGGACCATCCTCGTGGCGTGGGTGAGCACCCGCATCGAGGCTTTGAAACCGTCACGATTATGTATCAGGGGGCTGTGGCGCATCGAGATTCCGCCGGAAATGCCGGTGTGATCGGCCCGGGTGATGTGCAGTGGATGACAGCGGCGTCCGGGGTTGTGCATGAAGAGTTGCATGAGGCTGATTGGGCGACGAAGGGTGGGATCTTTCAGGCCATTCAACTGTGGGTGAACCTCCCCCGATCGCAGAAAATGTCGGTGCCCAGATACCAGACGATTCTGAAGGCCCAGATCCCAACCGTTGAGATAGCGAGAGGGGTAGGTCGTCTCCGCGTCATTGCCGGTGCGTTCCAGGGTTACAAGGGGCCAGCCCGGACGGTGACGCCGATTGAACTCTATGATCTGGAGTTGGTCGCCGGAGGAGGTGCAGAGGTGTTTTTGCCTGATGGGCATAATACGTCCCTCTTTATCGTGCGAGGACTGGTGTCGGCAAACAGCTCGAACGATGCCGGAGAAGCGGAATTGATCGTCTGCAAGCGAGCAGGGGCGTCCGTCGTCATTGAGGCTCGTGAGGACAGCCGGCTTTTGATCTTGAGCGGCCTGCCGATCAAGGAGCCGATCGCGCGCTACGGCCCGTTTGTTATGAACAGCAAGATTGAGCTCGTTCAGGCGCTCGAGGACTACAAGGCGGGGAAAATGGGCCATTTGTCATGAATGAACGAGCACTGAATATCGATATCTATTCCGATGTCATCTGTCCTTGGTGTTATGTGGGCAGGCGGCGGTTTGAGAGGGCGCTACAGGTTTGGGATGGTGCGCCTGTGAACGTCTGTTGGCGACCATTTCAATTGAATCCGACCATGCCGCGCAACGGGATGGATCGACGGGAGTACCTTGATATGAAGTTCGGAGGCCCTACTGCGGCTCGGACGATCTATGACCAGGTTTCGGCAGCTGGTGCTGCCGAAGGGATCCAGTTCGCCTTTGAGCGGATGACACGCACGCCCAATACCTTCACCGCGCATCGCCTGGTCTGGTGGGCGGGGCAGCAGGGGAAGCAGGGTGAAATGGTTGAGATGCTCTTTCGCCGTTATTTCCTGGAGGGCGGAGATATTGGGGATCTCGACAGCTTGTCCCAGGCCGCAGTCGAAGTGGGACTCGATCGAGCCATCACCGAAACCTTTCTGGCGGGCGAGGAAGGGGTCCAAGAGGTGAGACGGGAGGAAGCGGCAGGTCATCGGCTGGGCATTCGAGGCGTTCCCTATTTCGTGATCAACGGAACCTCTGCGCTTTCCGGGGCACAGCCTCCTGAGCAGTTGCTGGCGGCCTTCAGAGAGAGTGCCGCAGGCCCGGCGGTGGGAAAGGCCGGTGGGTAATGGCCGTTCAGGTCTATGGCTGCAACCACGTCGTGATCGAAGTGACGGATGTGAAGAAGGCGGTGAAGTTCTACCAGGATGTCTTTGGGCTGAAGATGTTGCGCGGCGGAGAAGGGGCTGTCTGGTGCAAGCTCGGCGAGCATCAGTTTATGGCGATTTTTGAAGTCGAGACGTTGCAGCCGGATCGAACGAAACATTTTGGGCTCATGGTCCGCGATGCGGAACAAATCAAACAAGTTCGGCAGAAGCTGACGAAGAAGTATAGGTTAAAGCTGCATCCGGAATTCCGCTGTGACTTTCGTGATCCATGGGGCAACCGCATTCAAGTCGGAGATCTCAGCGATGAATCGTTGGTGTGGCTGCTTCCGTATCAGGAAGTGCAAAAAGCGGGGATTATGTTCGCCCCGAAAAGGAGAGGAAAGAGGCA
>JAMXAU010000007.1 GCA_024281365.1 Nitrospira sp. | reverse complement strand
CGAGATAGGCGGTACGACAAGGAGACAGTGGTGGGGCGGAGCTTACCAGGCGGGATCCGCTGGTGCGATCATGGAGGAACTCGCAGTTGGTCCTGCGGTCCTCACGGCAACAGTTGTCAGCTCTCTCGCTCGCTCTCGATCAATACCGGGCGGGAGAGAGTCAGCCTTTGAGGCGGTTCCGTCAGGACCAGAGGCGTCTGTTGGAGCTCATCCGCCACCGGATGGGAGCCCATGTCGATCGATCCTTTAAAAAAGGCGCCCTCTTCCATTGAGAACGACGGCGCAGAAATGTCACCAAGGACAACGGCTGGCTTGAGCAGTTGGATTTTGCTGGTCGCGGTCACGTTGCCATGGATCTTTCCTCTGGTCACGATGGTTTCGGCGACAATGGTCCCTCGGATCGTGGCATTCTCACCGATCACCAACATCCCTTTTGCATGGATTTCACCCTCGATCGAGCTGTCGAGCTGAACCGTACTGTGAAAGTGGACGATGCCCTTGAACGTGACGTCCTTTCCCAGCACGGTGAAATGTCCGTTGTCGGAATCGCCTTCTCTTTTCTTGTCCCACATGATGATCCTCTTTCGCAGTGAGTTCAAAAACTAGGTAGTAACCATACAGGAGTCCGAACCAAGAATCAAAGACTGACTTGTGGGATGGTGCGATGAGGGACGGAGCACTACCGCTTGTCGGGCGGTGGATTCTGAGAGGGTTTCTGTTCCGAACTATGTCCTGTAATGGATTTGGCGGTCTTGCCGATCGCAGGGCCGATCTTGGGAATTTCTTTTTCGATATTCTGTACCGCGCTCCGTAGTCCCCTGGTGAGATCGTCGACGGTGAGACCTTTCCGTTGCTCAACCTGTTGTGAGTCGGCTGCTTCGGCCAAGGTTGCAGTCGAGAGGCCCATGCTGAGCCACAGAAGCCATCCGGTGATCCATCGGTGCTGCATAGCCTAATTCTATCATATGAAAACACGACGTCTCGGTTTTACGTCGATGGCGTATTCTCCTGGGATCGCGTATGATCGCGCATGAGAGTCACGGGCGTATATCTGAGGAGTAATCTACGATGGATGTCGATGTCGCAGCTCGCCGGTTGGTGGCAATAGGCGCTCTCAGCGCCGGATTGGGCGTTGCAGCCGGCGCCTTTGGGGCGCATACCTTAAAAGATATACTGGATCAGCATCTGTTGGACGTCTATGAAAAGGCAACCCGCTATCAGATGTATCATGCATTCGGCATGGTCTTGAGCGGACTCGCCGTGCAGCTCTGGCGCGATGCCGGAGCGGCCAAGGCTGGGTGGTTGTTCTTGGGGGGAACCCTGCTGTTTTCCGGCAGTTTGTATGGGGTTTCGCTCTTAGGGGTTCGATGGTTGGGAGCCGTGACGCCGATTGGAGGCCTCCTCTTTATCGTCGGATGGGGCATCCTGGGATGGCGAGCCTGGCGCGGGGGAGGATGTTGAAAAAAGCCTCCGGCTTTGGTCTCGCATCGCTCAAGGCCTCAACGTACCAACCGCCTACGCCTCGGCCTTTCACTCGCTGCGGCCTCGCTGAATGCTCTTTTTGACCATCCTCTGGGGAAGAGGCTCAAACGAATGCTTATGGTTTGCAGGGTGCGAGGCGTTTCCCGCTGATGGGACCCCATCCGCCGGTATTGTTCACAAAAGATCCTTCGATCTTCTGATCGTCTTTAATAAACAGCAGACTGTCTTCTTGAATGTGCCCGTTCTGTTCCCAACGCAAGTAAATGGTATCGCCGAGAATGATGCTTTCGGCCGGTGTAGCTGCGTTGGCTGAAGCGTGTCCCGGTGGGGAGAAGATGATGGTGGATTTCTGCTCTCCATGGATTTGGTGATTATGAACGATCCACTGCCAGGTTCCGCAGAGGCGTGAGTGGCCTTTGGTTTGTCTGATCCGATCCTTCCACCCATGGATCTTCCACCAGGCTGTGATGGCCAGGTGACTCGCCTCAAATGCCGTACGTTCCGCCGCCAAGCGCAAGTCGATGTTTGGTGGCTGCGTTGTTCCCTGGGCCGTCTGAGCGTCTCGGGCTTCCTTGGTCAGACGGAGTAGGTCGGAGAGTGATGTCGTCTGGTTTCTGGCCCGCAGCCAGTCTTGTCGTGTTGCAGAAAGTGGAATGATGGGAGTAGACGGTCCTGTCTCCTGACGAAGGGCATTGGCCACCTGCCAGGTCCCCAGGGCTTTCATCAGTTCAGCGACAGACTGGGACAATTCTGGCACCTCGAGTTCCTTGACCATTTTGCTGGGGAGTCTGGCCCCCAAGGCTCCGGCCGCATCTTTCAGCCCAAGGGCAGGTCCGACCGATGTCGTAAATAACCGCAATGCGCCCTCGTCTGATTCGAGGAGCGCGAGCTGGTCGGCTCGCTGCGTGACCGCGTCGGCCAACAACTGCGGGGGTTCTTGTCCCCCTGCCATGGTTACCGAAGGGAGAAGGAGCAGACCCAATAGGATGAGGAGGACGTCGGTCTTGTTCCGGTGGTGTTCGCGATCATGTGGATGCGGATTTAGCTCGTTTGCCATATCGATGAGTGTGTGTGGAGAATCGTCAAAGCGAGAGCGGCGCTGACTCATGTTCCTTGGAAACAGGACTTCAGAAAGCTTGCCGTACGTTCCCAGGCGAGGGCTGAACTGTCGGCGTCGTAGGCACTTGGTTTCATCTCGTTGCAGAATGCATGTGAGGCGTTGGGATAGCAATGGATGTCGACCCGCTTGGCATACTCTGCGGAGGCGCTCCGTAGTTGCTCGACCTCGTCCTGTGTGGCCCAGGTGTCTTTTCCCGCCTGATGATAGAGAACCGGGGAAAAGAGATTTTTCATCATCTCGTTTGGCGTCACCATCTTGCCATAGTATGAGACGGCGGCGCGCAACCGTTTCCGGTGGCAGGCGAACCGCAACGCATAGGTCCCGCCCATTCCGTATCCGACGACCCCATGAATGTTCTTCTTGGCCGTTGTGCGGGTATTGAGGTATTCACAGCAGGAATTGATGTCTGTGATGACCTGGTCGTCGTTCTGTCTCTCCAGCAGTGCGGCCGCTACCTCATCGTTGGCGGTCACCATGCCGCCCAATCGACCGTAGAGATTCGGAATAATCACCATGTATCCTTCACAGGCCAGGCGAGCTCCCAGGTCCTTCATCTGGCCGGTCAGTCCCCACCAATCATGTAAGAGGACAAGCCCCGGATAGATTCCGGCTTGCTGCGGCCAAAAGAGCAGGCAATCGACTTGGTGCTCCTTCGGCATTTTGCTCTTGAAATAGGGATCCACCATCTGGTCGGTATGAGTGGGGATCGGCACGCCACTTGGAAAACGGGCGGTTCCTGTTCCGATCTGTTCGAGTGAAAATGGAGTGACTGGTGCTGTAGGCATGGTTGAGATTCTGCTACGGGCGTGGTGTTGTGCCAGACATGTCGTTACTATATGAAGCCGGTTGCGGGAATGTCAATTGACTGCCGGATGACGTGGCTCTACAGTGCCGAGGGTGCGACACATCATGAACAGCAACCGCATTGGAGTAGGGTTGATCGGGGTCGGCCGGCACGGAGCTCGGTATGCCCAGCATCTTGTTCATGATCTGCCGATGGCTTCTCTCCAGGCCGTGTGTCGACGACATCCGGAACAGGGGTTTCAGTTCCCTGGTGCCGACTCAGTCAAGGTGTACGGTGAGGCCCAGGCGCTCATCGCTGATCCGTCGGTCGACGCGATTGTGGTTGTGACTCCCCCTCTTCACTCACTGGAGATCTGCCGACTCGCGGTGCAGGCCCGCAAACCGCTGTTGGTCGAGAAGCCGCTGGCTACAACAGCCACCGATGCCCGAACAATGGTTGCTCTGGCGTACGATGCCGGGATTCCGTTCATGACGGCCCAGACCCTTCGATTCGACAAAACGATTCAGCAGATGAAGCGCTTCCAATCCTCTCTCGGGCGCTCCCTGGAGCTCGACGCAGTCTTTCAGATCGAGATCCGGAAGACGGCTCCAGACCATGTTGCGGGCTATGGGAAGCGAGGGGCTTTGCTGGAGATTGGTGTGCACATGCTTGATCTGGTTCGGTTCCTGACTGGTGAAGAGGTCCAAGCCGTGCGCTGCACGATGGATCACATCCCGCCGATTGCGCCGGAACGAATGGCCTCAATTCATCTCACCACCATCGGGGGAACGATCTGTCGCATAGAAATCACCCGAGTTGTAGGTGAGCGTGCGGGACGAGCAATGTGGGTTGGTTCACAGGGACGAGTAGAGGCCGACTGGATGCGTCGCCGAATCTGCGTGAAAATGAGTTCCGGTGAACAGACAGCCGATATCGACATCCCTCCATCCCTGACCGTTCTCGATACCCTTTCAGCGTTCCTTCAGGCGGTCAACGACGGCACACCCATGCCCATCACGGGAGAGGACGGATGTCGAGCCGTAGAGATTGCTGAGGCCTGTTACCAGTCAGCCCAACTCGGTGGTGCTCCTGTCGTCGTCGATCGTCGTTCGCCTTTCGAGAGGACTCACGGCCGTGAGCCTGCCGAACAGTGAAACGTGAAGCGCTGATCGTGAAGCGTGAGACGTATCTCGCTTCTGAATTCAGCCGCTTCACACTTCACGTGCGACGCTTCACGAGATACTCCTGTATCCTATGACTCTGCGACGATGTGGGTATCCGTTTCTTCGATGCCATCGATCGAATGGATTTTCGTAATCACCACGTCGGAGAGTGCGCGCTCGTCCTGGACGCTGATAAAGACAAAAATATCCGGGCGGCCGAAGCAGGAGTGAGCCTGTTCAACACCCGGGATGCGCTTTAGTGCACCGACCACATCCTTCGTTCGACCTGCTTTGACCTTGATGAGAATGTACGCTTTCGTTGCCATCTGATTCTCCTTTATTGAGGTTACGATATTAATCGGTTGTACGTGTGTGTTGCTTGGTTAGAAGAGTTTCGTGTTCGAGTTTTAGGTTTCACGTTCTTCAATGCAGCGATAACAAGAAACCAGAAACATGGAACTTGAAACGGGGCGCTAGCGCGCCGCGCCTGGCATGGTGCTCCGATGATGGGTATAGACCTCGTCAAAGACCAATCCTTGTGCCGTGAGAGCCGATCGGCCGTCGCGCACGAGTTGCATGAATTTCCGAAAATCATCCAGGGATAGGTTGAACTGTCTGAGCCCTGCCGTTAATTGTTCCCGTTCGTCGAGTTGGGCTTTCAAATCAGCATCCGCGAGTGCTTCCAACATGTCTGCTGTCCACCCGCTTGTACGAAACTGTTGGAGACTGGTTGCGGCTTGTTCACCATGTTTGTCGGCCAAGGCCCGCCGGGCGAATTCCTGAATCGAAGAGTCCGTTCCCTTAGCAAAGACGGATTGCAGCTGGATGACGGTCTGGATGACGCGATCGGCTTCGCGTGTACCCTCTGGCGGTAGGACCTCGGCCTGCTGGAGGGTGGCCAGCACCGCCATGGCTGACCCAACATACGGGGACGTCTGCTTGGCGCTTTGCCGAGGAGCGCCGGTGGTTCCATCATTGGCGAAGACAGAATCATGATGTGCCGGAAGTATGACCAGCCAGAGTGCGAAACCAAAGCCCAGGATCTGACGGGAGTATGGATAGCATGGTGGGCTGTTCACCCAAACCGATTGCTCTGGAGATGGCCAGCGGCGCATGGGCGAATTATACAGAGCCGGTCAATGCGGTGCTAGCCTACATTCTGCATGCTGGCTTCTCCTGTAATCTGGACTCGCAACTTCCACGAGAGAGGCAAGAGTTGCGAGGCAAGCGTGAGGTGCGGGAATGGGACGGTCGCATCACGCACGTCGCGTTCCTCGCGTCTGCCGAAGAGGCACAACCCGTCTGGAAACGTCGATTCAGGAGGAACAGTCCCTAGATGGTTCTATTGAAACCATTGAAGCGACTCCCTATAATGAACACATTTTATCTGCGGATCAGATTTAGAGAAAGGCAGTGGAGTTATGCTTGCCAGAGTTACGAGCGCGGCGCTGGTCGGTCTTGATGCGCATCTCGTCGATGTCGAGGTCGATATCTCAGGCGGGCTTCCCCAGTTTTCTGTCGTTGGGTTGCCGGATGCCACGGTGAAAGAAAGTCGAGACCGCGTTCGATCTGCCCTCAAGAACACGGGGTTTCACTTCCCTGCCAAACGAATCACGGTCAATCTCGCTCCTGCCGGAGTCAAAAAAGAGGGGTCCGGGCTCGACCTCGCGATTGCACTCGGCATTCTTGTTGCGGAAGAAGTGATTCCGCAGTCGATGCTGGATCATTCCGTTATTGTCGGGGAGTTGTCGTTGGACGGACGAGTGAAGCCGATTGCAGGAGCCTTGTCTTTTGCGCTGGCCTGCCGAACCGGGTACGACTTGCTGCTCCCCGCGGCCAATGGAGCTGAAGCGGCATTGGTCAAGGGGGTGCGTGCCTACTCCGTCCACACCCTTCCGGAAGCCGTGGAGTTTCTGAAAGGAAGCCAAACTCTTTTTCCAAGCGATTCACGCCATGATCTCTTGGGGGTGGTCGGTACGACGGAAGATGAGGACTATGCCGATGTTCGTGGACAAGACCATGCCAAGCGGGCCCTCGAGGTGGCAGCGGCCGGAGGGCACAATGTGTTGATGGTCGGTCCTCCTGGATCCGGCAAAACTATGCTGGCTCGTCGTTTGCCGTCCATCCTGCCGTTGCTAGAATTGGATGAGGCGATTGAAACGACCAGAGTGCACAGTGTGGCGGGATTGCTCACTCCGGAACGACCGTTGCTCGCCGTTCGACCGTTTCGGGCCCCGCATCACAGTATCTCAGACGCAGGGCTGGTCGGAGGAGGGACCATCCCCAAGCCCGGGGAAGTCTCGCTCGCACACAACGGGGTGTTGTTTTTAGACGAATCCCTTGAATTCAAACGAGGTGCGCTCGAAGGGCTGCGGCAACCGCTGGAAGATGGGTATGTCGTTCTGACAAGGGCAAGCGGGACTCTCAAGTATCCGGCGCAGTTCATGCTGATCGCGGCGATGAATCCCTGTCCTTGTGGGTACTATGGAGACCGGACTCGCTCTTGTATCTGTTCCGGCATCCAGATTCGCCGATATCGTGCGAAACTCTCCGGCCCCTTGTTGGATCGACTGGATATCCATCTGGATGTTCCACCGGTGCCGGTTCGCGAGCTTCGTATGGAGCTTCCTGCTTCGGAGAGTTCCACGGCGATCCGCTCGCGCGTGGTGGCCGCCCGTGATCGCCAGCGACGGCGGTACCGAGCGGAGGGGATCTATACAAATGCGCAGTTGAAGCCGCGGCTGGTAAAACGGTATTGTGGGCTTGAACAACCGGCTCAAGAGTTGCTTGAGCAGGCAATGGCGAGGCTTCGACTCTCCGCGCGAGCCCACGGGCGTATCCTACGAGTCGCGCGGACGATCGCAGATCTGGCCGACTCCGAGAGGATCGAGACCGTGCATATTGCAGAGGCCATTCAGTATCGTTCGTTTGACCGTAACCCCGACGTGTGAGGCTTTCGTGGCATCGGTAAAAGTGTTTGTCTGGTGGTTTGTCGTGGGTGCCACGATGGCGTTGTCCGTCATCATGGTGCAAGGAGGCGTCAGAGAAGTCATGCAGGCCCAAGGGTCTGTGTGGGAGTTGAAGCTGGTGGAGCTGCTGACGACGGTGATGGGCGGAGGCTTGTTGGGCGGCTGCATCGCGCTGATCCTCGATCGAATTAAGAAGTCGTAAGTGTGTCTAGATTTCCGTGTGAGCCTGTATTTCTCACTTCTATCGGCATATCTTTTCACCTCCCTGCATCAGTGCTCAATATTCAGGACTTCTTCCTCTTTAGAGAGCGTGATTTCTATTAAGGAAACAGGTAAGCTGCGAGCGGCTCTTCTTTTGCTCTTGCATCTGCAATCGAAACAATGGTTTGGCGGCATGAGCTATAACGAAGCCGAAACCCGCTTCTATCTGATCGATCCGCTGCTTCGTGGAAAAGGGTACAACGAGCATTGGAAGCTCAAGCTCGAAACTCCTGCACCGGTTGAACCTACCGGAGCCAAAGGCCGTCGCCGTCCGGGCCAGCCGCACCGATTATCTCCTCTGTGTTCAAGTCGGCACCATGCCGAAGCCGCTTCCGGTTGCGGTGATTGAAGCGAAAGCCGAAACCGAAGACCCGCTCAAGGGCATGCAGCAGGCAAAGGGCTACGCTGATTGCACGCGGTTTCGTCCATTATGTGTTTGCCACCAATGGGCATCTCTATGGGGAATTTGACATCACAAACCAGCTGCCTGGTGGGCCGTTTCCCTTCGCTGACTTTCCATCACATGACGATTTGACCGTCCGATATGCCAAGGACAGTGGCATCGATGTCACCACACCGCACGGAGGAGCGTGGTGAGCTCGCGCCGGTTGCGTTCGACCGTGCTGGAGGCAGTGTCGCATCCAGATAGTATTGTTGCTGGAGGAGTGGAGAATTACTAGCTGTGCGCGAGCTCGAAGCAGAAAAATATCTTGTGGCGGTCTATCGAGAGCAAAGCGACGATGGCTTTATCGTACGGCGTTTCTGACCCGCCGCATAAGGTCTCTGGAAAAGAGGAGGCAGGTATGGCCATAGCGGATATTCAGGAGATCTTGAAGCTTATTCCGGTGGTGAACCAAGCGCCCAGCATGCAGTTATGGCTGACCTATGATGCAGAAGCCGACACACTCTACGTCAATTACAAGAAGCCGAGCCATGCCACGGACAGTGAAATGACCGAGAGCGAAGAATATGATCATCCGCTATGAGGGTGACGAGGTCATTGGCTTTACTGTGCTGCATGCGAGCAAGCGACTCAAAAAATCGGCTTGATCTTCGCAGATACATTGTTACGGCAGTCATCGGAGAGGGTTCAGGAAGCAGAGCGCCCCGGATCAGGGCGAGTTTTGGATCAAGAAGTAAACTGGCATTTGCATACGCACCAGGGCATGTATTCCACTCTCTGCCTCGCGTCAGCTTGAGCCGAGCCTCCCAAACCACTCAGTCTGACCACAAGCGGTCGACTCAAGTCTGTGCTCCGATCCACAGAGGTCTTCATTGCCCCGATATTCCAGGCGGGTACAGCCATTCTCTAGACGGCGAGGATTGCAAAATGGCCGGTCTTGAGGATAAAAGTTAGGATCGGATGAATATCAACTGCACCTCAATACGGTGTCAGTAACAACATGAGCGAGGACTATGGACATCGAAATTGGTTCCAATCTCTATAAAAACTTTAACGGGACGATCGAGGTTGAGGGTGTTCCACAACTCCAGGTGAGTCGCCATCCCTCGACTGGTGCGTTGCTGGTCAATTTTGCGCTCTTCGACTCGAATGGTCGCATGCTTGCCAAGGTGGTGGATAGTACGCTGATGTTTAACGAGCGGCGCGCCTATGAGTTAGCGAAGACCGACAAGCGCCTGACAATGAAGGAAGTGGATTCCGGACGCTCAGGTCGTCTCGCTGGCTCAGGGCGAGTTCTATACGATGAAAGGCCATCTCCTACAAGTCACAGCGACGGAGTGGAAGGTCGAGAAACAGCACAAGCGCGGGCTGACACACGACACTCAGGGAGGCGTGGTCTCTATTGGCTAGGCACCGCTGTCGGCTCTCCCTCCACAATCGGAGTCACCAGCAAGGCTCCGTTTTTCATCTCGACTGAAGCGGTATTTCCATCCCGCAGCTCTCCCTTGACCAACAACTTGGCGATCGGCGTTTCCAGTTCCTGCTGAATGAGGCGTTTCAGCGGTCGTGCGCCGTAGATCGGGTCGTAGCCCCGTTCACCTAAATGTTTCAGCGCGGACGGCGTGATGGCCAGCGTGATCCGACGTTCCGCAAGTCTGTTGCGGAGCCGTTCCAGTTGGATTTCCACGATCTTGATCAAGTGCTCGGTTCCGAGCGGATGGAATACGACGAGTTCATCGACTCGGTTCAAGAATTCCGGGCGGAAATGTTGCCGCAGTTCACCCATCACGACCGTCCTGACTTGATCGTAGGAGCCTCCGCGTTGCTGAGCTTCAAGGATGTGTGGACTGCCGATATTCGAGGTCATGATCAGGACAGTGTTCTTGAAATCGACCGTACGGCCTTGCGAGTCGGTCAGCCGTCCATCATCGAGCACCTGCAACAGTACGTTGAACACATCATGATGTGCCTTCTCGATCTCGTCGAAAAGGATCACCGAAAAGGGCCGTCGTCGAACGGCTTCGGTCAGCTGACCGCCTTCTTCATAGCCGATATACCCGGGAGGCGCGCCGATCAGGCGAGCGACGGTATGTTTCTCCATGTACTCGGACATGTCGATTCTGACAAGATTTCCTTCGTCATCGAACAGAATTGCGGCGAGCGCTCGGGCCAATTCGGTCTTTCCGACCCCGGTGGGGCCAAGGAACAGAAATGACCCAATTGGACGATTGGGATCCTTGATGCCGGATCGAGCACGAAGCACTGCGTCTGCCACGGCTCGGACTCCCTCTTCTTGGCCGACGACCCGTTGGTGCAGAAGTTCCTCCAGCTTCAACAGCTTGTCGGTTTCGCCTTCGAGCAACCGCGAGACGGGGACACCGGTCCAGCGGCTGACCACGGCGGCAATCTCATCTTCATCGACTTCTTCCTTCAGTAATCGGGCCGTATCCTGTTTTTTCTCCAAGTGCTGCTGCTCCAGCGTCAATTCCCGTTCAAGCTTGGGGAGTTCTCCATAACGAAGCTCGGCCACCCGATTGAGGTCATAGGCTCGCTCGGCTTGCTCGATTTTCTGCTTCATCTCCTCGATCGCCTCGCGGGTCTTGCGCAGTCGGGATACGGACGTTTTCTCTGATTCCCATCTGGTTTTCAGCGCTTGCAGGTCACGTTGTTTTTCAGTGAGTTCAGATTCCAGGGTGCTGAGCCGGGCGGCGCTTGCCGCGTCCTTCTCTTTCTTCAACGCCTCGCGCTCAATTTCCAGCTGGAGCACCTTGCGTGACACTTCATCCAGCTCAGCCGGCAGGCTGTCGATTTCGGTCCTGAGCCGTGCGGCGGCCTCGTCGACGAGGTCGATGGCTTTATCGGGAAGAAATCGATCGGCAATGTAGCGATGGGACAGTTTCGCTGCAGCCACCAGCGCACTGTCCTTGATTCGCACCCCATGGTGGACTTCGTAGCGTTCCTTGAGGCCGCGTAGTATGGAAATGGTGTTCTCTACTGAGGGCTGATCCACCAACACTGTTTGGAAACGGCGTTCCAAGGCCGCGTCCTTTTCGATGTGCTTTCGGTATTCGTCCAGCGTCGTCGCGCCGATCAGATGCAACTCGCCTCGCGCGAGCATCGGTTTCAACAGATTGGCGGCATCCATTGCCCCTTCGGCTGCTCCGGCTCCGACGACCGTGTGCAATTCGTCGATGAAGAGGAGAATCTGGCCCTGAGACGATTGGATCTCTTTCAGGACAGCTTTCAGGCGCTCTTCAAACTCACCTCGAAATTTAGCACCGGCGACAAGGGAGCCCATATCCAGGGCAAAAAGTTTTTTGTGTTTGAGGCTTTCGGGGACATCGCCTTTCACGATACGAATAGCCAGTCCTTCCACGATTGCAGTTTTTCCGACTCCTGGTTCACCGATGAGCACCGGATTATTCTTCGTCCGGCGTGAGAGGATCTGGATTACACGGCGGATTTCATCATCGCGTCCGATGACGGGATCGAGCTTGCCCTGTCCGGCCAATTGAGTCAGGTCTCGACCGTATTTCACCAGCGACTGGTAAGTGCTTTCAGGATCCTGGCTGGTGACCCGTTGATTTCCCCGCACCTGCTGTAGTCCCGCTAAGAGACGGTCACGTGTGAGACCCAGTTTCCTGAATACTCCTCCCTCCTGAACCATGGCGAGGAGGACATGCTCGACGCTTAAAAAGTCGTCCTTCAACGACTTCTGCTCCTCCTCTGCACGATTCAGAACCTGGGTGAGGCGGTTGGCAATATGAACTTGGCCGGGGGCTGCCCCTGAACCTTGCACTTGAGGTAACTTTGTCAATGATTGTTCAACGGCTTGCCGCACGGCAGGGAGGGCGAGGCCGGCACCTTCAAGCAAGGCCGAGGTTGTTCCCCCTTCTTGCTCGAGGAGCGCTAAGAGGACATGTTCCACGTCAATGCCTTGATGACTTCTCCGTTGGGCGTGCCCCGAGGCGGACTGCAGAGCCTCCTGCAACTTAATCGTCATTCGATTCATGTCCATAGTGATCCACCTCTGCTGATGATAGTCATTTGGCTGCTGTGTTCAGTGATAATCATTTGGCTGGATAAGTCAACCAGCAAGGTTCGTTCTTAATGCGACAGCGTGACTAGTGCTTGACCTCTCGCCCGATCCCGACTAGGGTACGCATCAGCATGAGCAATCTCGCTTCGGCTACGGTTCAACTCTATCGGCATGTTTTGCAGGCGACATGGCGCTCGCTGACCAAAAGTTGGATATCAATGGTGGCGCTCATTCTCTTTGGGTTGCTTTTTTTGGGTATTGCAAAGATCGCTGCTCCGTTGGGAATGGCCGGTGGTTTTCTACTTGGTATCGTGAATGCCCTCCTGGTGGGATCCACACTCCGGTTGATCGAACAGTCGCTGAGCGCGTCGAGAACCCTTGGGTTCTCGGATGTGACCGAAAGCTTCGGGCATTACTTTTGGGACGTGATCGGTGTTGGTTTTGTATTATGGTTGCCGACGCTCTTGCTCGATATGGGTTTGCAAGCCAATCCGGCGTATGGTCAATTTCTTCTCTCCGCATTCCTGCTCTTGGTCTTCATCCTGTTGAACCCAGCACCGGAAGTGATTTATCAGGTGCGACACGACTCAACGCTTGAGGTGTTCAAGACATCCTATGAATTTGTGATGGAACATTGGGTCGAATGGTTTCTCCCATTCGTCCTGCTCATCTTGCCTGTGGTGCTTTCTCCGAGTGGGCTGCAAGAATTCTTTTCACTGTCCGGTCGTGCTGGGCGAGGAGCTGGGCTCGATTTCCTTCAAATTCTCATGCTACCACTGACTGCCATCGGAGGGTGGCTGTCTTACATTGGACTTGATTCAGAAGGGCAGGAGATCGTGCTTCTCCTCCTCACTCCACCAGTAGCCATGGCCATCTTGTTGTTTCGCGGTCATCTTTTTGCGTCGCTTCACGGGTCATCCAGGAGACAACGGCTCTTTTCTCACCAATTCGATACTAGACAGTAACCGTCTAGGACAGATTTTCTCGGAAAAATCAGGTCGGTCCGAGCCATAGTTATCTCCAGGCAGGGACATGCCCTTGTGGTCGGAAGCTGAAATAGTGTATGGATTGCCCTACACCTGAGTTCTGCCCATCTATGACCTAGTCCGAGCGAGGCACGGACTCATGCGACTTTCAATATTCTCGAGGCTGGTTTTGACCTCCCTGGTCATTATTGCAGTGATGGGGGGAGTCAATCTTTACGCACTGTTTCAACTTCGACAGTTGACGGCCATGAGTACCCAAATGGCATCGTATCACTACCCAGCCGTTGAATCCGCCAAAAGGCTGTTAGGGTCGCTGTATGCCCAACAGAATAGTGAAAAGAAGTTTCTTGCCACGAAAGATCCCACATTCCGCACTAACTTGACTGAAGAAGTTGAAGAGTTTCAGCGGGTGCTTCACCTGTTGCGAGGACAGGAAAGTTCCAGTCGTGGCTTGACGCTTTTACAAGAGACGGGTGAGTTGTTGAAAGAACGATCACGATTATTTGACAGTACCGTTCAAGCGGCAGCAAGGTCGACCCATCCTGCGACCCCAGACTATGAAAGCAAGCGCGATAGCCTCACAGACCGCATGTCTTTCACGTTGCAGAGTTATATCGATCTTCATGAAGCTCGAGTCAGTGTCGGGGTGACCGAATCGCGCGCAAGTGCCGCCCAAGCCGAGGCGGTAACGGAGCAGCTTGTTCTTGTGGCGTTGATGTTCGGATTGGGGTTGGCTGGCTTGGCAAGCTATACGATTCTGCGTCCTCTCCGAGAGCTGCAGGGACATATCAAACAGATCGGACAGGGGAATTTTGGGGCATCCCTCACAATCAAGGTTCCGGCCGAGCTCCGTGAGTTGGTAGATTCCGTGAACTGGATGGGCCAGAAGCTCCAAGAAATCGACGAGATGAAAACGGATTTTCTCGCGCACGTGTCCCATGAATTGCGAACACCCATGGCATCAATTCAGGAGGGGACAAACCTTTTGCTTGACGAGATACCTGGGCCGCTGATGCCTGAGCAGCGCATGACGCTTCGGATCATGGCTGACAGCAGTAAACGGCTGATGCATCTCATCGCCACGATTCTAGATTTGTCGAAAATGGAAGCCGGGATGATGGAGTATCGGTTTGTCCCGGTTGATCTCCAGCGGATTGTTGACATATCCATCAATAAAATTCGGTTGCTTGCTGACTCCAAGCATGTCCAATTGGTTTTGGAGCAGGCTGGACAGCGGGCTTGGGTTAAGGCGGATGCGTCCCGGCTGGAACAGGTCCTGGACAATCTTTTGTCCAATGCGCTGAAGTTCAGCCCCGAAGGGGGCGTGGTGAAGGTGCATCTGAAGCCAGATCTGCAGGCCGGTGTACTGGAGGTCTCAGTCTCGGATACGGGGCCTGGTATTGCATCAGAGGACTTGCCACATATCTTTGAGCGCTTTTACCAGGGCCGTACCAAGGTCAAGCAGACTGCAGGAAGTGGGTTAGGGTTGGCATTGGTCAAGAATGTTGTCGAAGCGCATGGAGGACGAATCTGGATCGAAAGCGAGAGGGGCAAGGGGGCAACTGTACGGTTTATCCTACGGTTGACGAAGTCGGAAGGGAAAGGGGAACCGTGAACACGAAGACATTTCTTATGACGATTAGTTACTGCGCTCTGCCTTTTTTTCTAGCCGCATGTGCAGCGTGGACGACGTCCGTCCCTATCTCTCGCCCCTATTTTGTGACTGATCCAGGAGAAGCTGCTAGTTTTCAATCGCTTGCAAAGAAACAAGAGGATTTAGTCTCGCGATGTGTCCAATCACGCTCTTGCGATCAGGTGTATTTTACGCTTGGACTTCTTGGGCTCTATGAAAGTCGCGAAGTTGCAGCGAAATACTTTGAAAAAGTTCTGGCCGTGACTCCAACAGGACCGGTCGCAAGGACGAGTAAAGCCTGGCTGCAAGTCATCCAGAAACCCGTTGTTTCTGGGCAGAAGGGATGGCCGGAATCCGTCCTGACTGCCCCTGCGATTGCGGAAGCGCACACATCATTAGCGATAGTGACGGATCGTCTGGTTCGGAACTTGCTTGATGAGCAGGTGATGATCCAACAATTCCATGCCTCGAAGGATGATGAGTCGGAGGCGATGGAGGCGTTGCAGCGGGAGTTGGCGGAGCGCGACCGCAGAATAGAGACGCTCCTCTCCAAGAAAGATTCGATAAAGGGATCGGCAGATCCTGTCGCGCTGCAAAAACAATTGGCTGAACGAGATAAGAAGATTGAAGAGCTGTCTTCTCAACTTGAGGCGTTGAAGCGAATCGATCAAGAGATGCGCGAAAAGGTTCGTCCGATCCGTCCCCCGCTGACGACGGTTCCTATCCCGGGCTCAGAAACGACACCCCAATGAAGGCCAGAAAGATAAGGTAATCATGGAGTCAAAAGATATGGAGCGAGAGAACATTCTTGTCATTGATGATGACGAGGGATTGTTGCATTTGCTGAAAATGCGGTTGTCCGCGATGGGATTTTCCGTCACATCCCGTACCACGGGACAAGAGGCGGTTGAAGCAACGAAACAAACGACATTTGATTTGGCGATTACTGATCTCCGCCTCCGAAATGAAAATGGGTTGGATGTAACCGAAGCGTTGCTGCAAAACCAGCCGGGACTTCCGGTCATCATTTTAACGGCTCATGGCAGTATCCCCAACGCTGTGGAAGCGATGCAGCGCGGGGCGTTCGGGTATCTGACAAAACCGTTTGATGATAAAGAGCTCAAGGAGACGATCGATAAAGCGCTCTCTCAACGGCGGATGAGTCGTGAGATTGATCGACTCAAATCGTTAGTCAAGGAGCTATATGGGCTGGAGAATGTCGTGGCGCGAAGTTCGGCAATGCAACAGCTCTTTCAGCAAATTGGTCAGGTTGCTGAATCAGATGCGACGATCCTGCTCTTTGGGGAGACTGGTACCGGTAAGGAGGTCATGGCGCGCGTCATTCATGCGAACAGTCGCCGCAGCAAAGGTGCGTTCGTGGCGCTTAACTGTGCTGCCATTCCGGAAACACTGTTTGAGAGTGAGCTGTTTGGGCACGTGAAGGGTGCCTTTACGAGCGCCCATGGTGCAAAGCGAGGGCTCTTTCAAATGGCCCATGGAGGGACGCTCTTTCTTGATGAAATCGGCGAAATGCCGCTCTCAATGCAGGTGAAGTTGTTGCGTGCCGTCCAGGAACGGGAGATCAGAGAGGTTGGATCGGAGACGTCTGTTAAGGTCGATGTGCGCATTCTTGCAGCGACGAATAAAGATCTCAGTGAGGCAGTGAAGAACGGGACGTTCCGTAATGACCTCTACTATAGAATTTCGGTGGTTCCTCTATTCATTCCCCCATTGCGTGAGCGGCGCGATGATATCCCGTTGCTCGCGCAGTATTTCCTTCAGCAGAGCATGAAGCGATCCAATAAGGATATCAAAGGGTTTACGCCTGCCGCGCTTCATCGCTTGATGATCAACCCATGGCCGGGTAATGTGCGTGAGTTGGAAAATGCGGTCGAGAAAGCAGTGGTGATGTCGCAGCAAGAAATGTTGACGCCAGATTTGTTTCCGGCAGTCAGTGCATCGGCTGAGTCACCACTCAAGCCGCTTACAGAGGCGAAGGAAGAGTTTGAACGCACCTACCTGAAGAATGTGCTGCATTTGACGGGTGGCAATATCTCACGTGCTGCTCAATTTGCGGGGCGGTATAGGGCCGACTTCTACAAGATGCTTAGGAAGTATGGACTCCATCCGTCGACCACGAAGGGAAGGTCCGACGCAGAGGTTGATGAGTTGGAAGGCGAGGAGCATTTGACGGAAGCGGAACGATAAGAATATACGGCTGAAAAAGCTCGATGGCTATGGAGTTCTGAGTAGAAGCCGTTTCAATAGCAAGAGGCTTGAATGTTGGTTGATCAAAGCACAATACTCATCATGTTTCCCTTGATTACTTCTGAATCGGTTGCAAGCTTGTGAGTGATAGTACTGGTTTGTCTTATTTCGAGCGATAGGGCGGTCTTGATGAAGACCGCCCATGCCATGCCCTCTATCAGGATCAGTAGACGCTCTTGCTTACCTCGTTTGAATATCCGCTTTCATTTCCCGCGATATCAAAGGCCGTTACGACAAAGAAGTAAGTTTTCCCGAATTGGAGGTCTTTTGCTTGGTAGCTTGTTATATTGCCACGAAGCATCTCGATGACATTTCCTTGGTCATATTTCCCCGAGATTGTTGAACGGTAGACCTTGTATCCCGCCAGATCTGTTTCGCTATTAGCTTTCCATGTCAATGTTGCGGATGAACTCGACGGAGCATTGAGTGTCAGCGTGATCCTTACGGTCTTGATGACGGTTCCACTGGTCACTGTAACTGTCGCTTGGTTCTCTCCCTGAATTGCCTTTGAGGTGTCCACGTTGGCGGTGATGGTTCCATTGGTAGATCCAGAAGTCTGACTAAGCGAAAGCCATGTGGCGGTCTTTGTTGCCGTCCAGGACCCATTGGACTGCACGGTGATGGTCTTGCTCGCTGGGTTGGCCAACCCTTGGGTTGCCGTAAAGGCAAGGCTATTTGATGAGAGGGTCAGGGAGCCAGGTGAAAGCGTCAGCGTCACGGCGACAGTTCTTGTCGTGTTTCCTGCCGTCACGGAAATGGTAGCAGTATTGGTCTGGGTTGAAACATTTCCGAGGTCAACGCTCGCGATAATTGTCCCGTTGCCAGAACCGGAGGTCGTGCTCAGCTTAAGCCAGGCAGCGTTGACGCTGGCCGTCCAGTTGCTATTTGCTGTGACGTTGACAGATTGGTTGGCCGGATTGGAGCCGCCTGACACGCCTGTATAGGTCAGTGATGATGGGCTTAGTGTGATCGATGTAGGCGCCGGCGTCAGGCTGAAGGTGACGGGGATAGAAACGGGTTGCGCGCCTGCCGCACTGAGTGTGATGCTGCCAATATGGGTACCGACCCCAAGGGATCCCAGGACGGGGGTAATGGTCACGGTGCCATTGCCGGTGCCTGAGGCAGGGCTTAGGGTTAACCAAGATGTACTCGTTGTAGCATTCCAGTTCAAGATTCCCCCACCTCGGTTGCTGACGTTCAGGAGTTGTGGAGGAGGCGGGGTACTACCCTGTTGACTACTAAACGAGAAGCCAAGGGAGTTTAGTGCGATAGCAGGTGTTGGAGTGGGTGGTGTGGTAAGCCGTCTCAATGTCGGCATTCGAGACATCAGTCTCGAATTGGGTGTCGGAGATGCTGTGGTGATAGGGGGATCACCGGTTGCCGCAAAGGCACTAGTGGTTGGTACATTCATCGGTTCGAATAGACTAGAAACCATACAGAATCCAATGGGGAACAACAACAATTGCCGAATAGTCTGGCGCATTGATTGGATCCTCCTTACGAGTCAATCGTGAAGCGAACGATTCACGATGAGGCTGGATCTAGAGCAAATCAAGTGCCGTGCTTAACGGGTAAATCGGTTCAGTCGGGTTGCTATGTGTATTTGGAGGATTTTCAGGTATTTGGAGAAAAAGGGCAGGTCATGCTGTGTGCAGCGAATCTAGGTATTGTTCACGGGGAACAAGGAGAGCGCGGTTCTCACGATTGTACAAATAAGAAAATAGTTCATATATCAGTTGTAACAGATTGTTATTATTGATGATTGAATTAAGAGTTAGTAATCATCTTATTCAGATCGTATTGATATATTAAGGCACCTTTTTCTCTAAATAGAGGGCCCAATGTGGAATTAGGGTATGTAAAAGGGGGGGGGCAGGGGCTGCTACAGAAAGATCTCTATAAGAAGACCATACAATTCTTGACGATCCAGATATCTTCTGCCATTGTTATCACCGTTCCCACCATATTTGACGTCTTGGAGGATGTGAGAAGGATATGAATAAACGGCAAGCACGTTCTATTGCAGTGGTCGGATTGGGTTATGTCGGCCTCCCAATTGCTGTGGCATTCGGAAAAATTGGTCCGGTTATTGGATTTGACATTAACAAGAAGAAAATCGAGGAATTGCAAAAGGGGATTGATCGGACCGGCGAAGTGTCAAAAGAGGATCTTGGTCTTGCTCAGGTCCGATATACTTCGGAGCCAGCCGATCTGAAATCCGCGAACTTCATTATTGTCGCAGTGCCCACACCGATCAACGATGCGTTACAGCCAGATCTGACAGCGTTACAAAAAGCCTCAGAGCTGATTGGGCGAAACCTGTCTTCGGGTGCCATCGTGGTCTACGAGTCAACTGTCTATCCTGGTGCAACAGAGGAAATCTGCTTGCCTATTTTGGAAAAAGTCTCGGGTATGAAGGGTGGGGTTGATTTTAAGTTGGGTTATTCGCCGGAGCGAATCAATCCAGGAGATAAAGAGCATACACTTGCCAAGATTATCAAGGTTGTATCAGCGCAGGATCAAGACGCTCTGGACATCGTAGCTGATACCTATGCGCTCGTTGTTACGGCAGGCATTCATCGAGCATCCGGAATCAAAGTAGCTGAAGCTGCCAAGGTGATCGAAAATACTCAGCGAGATTTGAATATTGCATTGATGAATGAGCTGTCGTTGATTTTTCATCGACTGGGGATCGATACCAAATCAGTTCTCGAGGCTGCAGGGACGAAGTGGAACTTTCTTAGGTTTTCCCCAGGCCTCGTCGGTGGCCATTGCATTGGTGTGGATCCATATTATTTGACCTCAAAAGCGGAATCTGTGGGGTATCATCCAGAAGTCATTCTTGCCGGCCGTCGTATTAACAACGGGATGGGCAAGTTCGTGGCGGAACAGACTATGAAATTGCTCAGTCAGTTATCGCGCCCGGCCAATGAATTGCGTGTAGGGGTGCTTGGTTTGACGTTCAAGGAAAATGTGCCAGACCTTCGCAATAGCAAAGTGCCTGATATTATCCGTGAGCTTCATGAGTACGGCGTGCAGGTGCTGGTCCATGACCCCATTGCTGAAGAGGAAGAAGCGATGGCAGAGTACGGCATTCACCTGGTTGAGTGGGACCAGCTCAAGGATCTTGATGGATTGATCGTGGCTGTCGCGCATAAGCGGTTTTCTGATTTGAGCCTTCAGGAGCTATTGAGACCGCTTCGGAGCCGGAACCAGGGTGTTCTGATCGATGTCAAGAGTATCTTTGATCCGGTTCAAATTCCTCCCTCCCTAAAATATTGGCGATTGTAGGAGCAAACATTGATTGGTGTGCGATAAGGGAGAACCTGCAAGTAACCACAGTCATGCTTCCATCCGAATGTGAGCGGAGAGTTCACCCAGTTTCCCTTCCTTCAACTTCTGGCCTTTTCCTTTGAGCCCGTTTTGATCCGTAGTATAAGAAATTGATGGAGGGGTGAGGGCACCCTTCGCTTCTACCCATTTCATCCCGTATGAGAGAGGTGTTGTGATTTCTCATCGGAAAACCTGTCTCTATTTTCACCTCGTAGGCACTGTGCTGGGTTTTTGCGTCTTGTGGATTACGGGCTGCTCGTTCTTTGTCTCGCCGGATGTCAAGCGTGGAGATCAGCATCTGGCTTCAGAGCGATGGGAAGAGGCGAGTCTTGCCTACAAGCAAGCATTAAAAGACGATCCGTTCAATGTTGCTCTGCAGGGTAAGTATGCGCTGGCTCGTGAGCGTGCTGCCGCGGGACATGCCGAACGAGGCCGTACCCTGCTCAAAGAAAAGCAGATTGATCTCGCACTGGAGGAATTCAAGCGCGCGCTTGCGATCGAACCTTCGAACGCCGAATACCAGGCGGGATTTCAGGATACGATTCGTGTGAAAGAGTCCCGGTCTCAGTATCTTGAAGCTGAGCGATTGGCACAACTTGGACGAACTGATGAAGCATTGAGCAGATTTACACGCGCTGCAGAGCTCGACCCCACATACCAAGAGCCATTAGAGAGCATCAGTCGTCTCACTGAGGAAGAACAAGCTCGTACGAGAGCCGAACGTTCGAGACAGCCCGTCACACTGAAGTTCAAGAATGCCGGTATCAGGGAAGTTTTGGAAGGCGTGGCAAAGGCTGGTGGATTCACCCTGATTTTTGACAAGGATGTTCGGAACGACCCGATTTCAATCTCCGTTCAGGAGACACCGTTCGAAGACGCGTTGCAGCTGATTCTCAATAGTAACAGCTTGTTCTCCAGGCAGGTCTCGCCAACAGTATTGGTGGTTAGCCCAGATACCAAGCAGAAGCAAGAGCAGTATCAAGACCTAATGATTAGAACGTTCTATTTGTCGACGGCTAAAGCTAAGGATATGGTGCTGTTGCTCAAGAGTATGTTGGATTCGAAGCGGATGCACGCAAACGAACAGCTGAATGCCATTGTCATGCGTGATCAACCGGAGAAGTTGGAACTTGCCGAGAAGATTATTCTGGCCAACGACCGATCCGAGCCGGAAGTGCTCTTTGATCTGGAGGTGCTGGAGGTCAATCGAACAAAAGATCAGAAGTATGGACTAAGCTATCCCAAGCAAGCCGGAGCCGGGTTGGTGGCGGCAGGGTTCGCAGGGCCATTGGCGGCTGAGGCGGTGCATATGACGTATCGGCAACTGACCGACCTCGGACCCAGTAATTATCTCTTCAAACTGCCGACCACGATGTTACTGGATTTTTTCAAGCAGCAATCCGACGCCAAGACCCTCGCGTCACCGAAGGTCCGCGTCATGAACAACAAGAAGGCGGAGATTAACATCGGAGATAAACAACCGATTCTTCTTTCAACCACCAATGTGCTGCCTGGACAAGCCACAACCGGAGCCGTTCCGACGACGTCTACAGTCACATCGATAGAATTTCGGGATACGGGTGTCAAGTTGACCGTTGAGCCTTCGATCCGACTGGGTAATGAATTGTCGTTGAAGATGAAAGTCGAAGTTGTTCGAGTTGGGGAGAAAGAGATCCTCCAGGATGCTCCCCGCATTCAGCAATTCAAATTTGGTAACCGTTCAGCAGAAACGACCCTGAGTATGCGTGATGGGGAGACGATAGTTCTCGGAGGGCTTCTGCAAGAAGAAGACAAACGAACAAGAGTCACGGCTCCATGGATCGGAGATTTGCCGCTGATTGGAAATATGCTGAGCTCATTTGAGACAAAACGTGTCACAACCGAAGTGATTCTCACCATTACGCCCCATATTGCTCAACCGACGCTTCTCCCTGGTGGCGGCCATCACGCGTTTTGGTCTGGTACGGAATTTAATTATGCGACTCGCCCCATCTTTCCTGGTTCCGCTAGAAGGCTTTCGACCTTGATGCAAAATGAAGATGGGAAGGCATTCTCTCGCGATGGGATTTTGGATAAGGGGAATGGACAGCCGAATATGGGTCGCTCGTTAGGTCAATCGGCGACGCCTGGTCCTCAAGTGGTGATCAAGCCGGAGGACTCGATTGTTCAATTCGGTAAGGAAGTCACGCTTTCCATCATAGACGGGCAAGTCCGCCCATCCGACGAAAGCGGGTTTAGACTGGAATACGACCCCAATATTTTGCAGTTCAAGCGATTGGACGATGCAGAGTTGACCAGGAGTGGGGAAATTGGGGGGGAGGGCGGTGAAGGTGACGCAGGTACCATCATGTTCCGTTTGGCTCGTTCAGCTGGACAAGCCAAACGGACCGTGGGGGTCACTTTTCTTGCCAAGGCGCCCGGAGTATCCCCGGTTCGCGTGGAACTGTTTGATTCCAGGAGCTCGGTGCAGGCATCACTTGGAGTCGTGGGGGCGGGTGTGGTGCGAGTCCGGTGAGGGAGGATGGGCTCACCCTAGTTGAGATCCTCGTTGCCATGACGATTATTGCGATTCTGGCGTCGGTGGCGATGCCACTGAGTAAGGTCTCGACGAAACGGACTCAGGAAATGGAATTACGTCAACAGCTTCGAACGATTCGAAGCGCCATTGACTCGTTCAAGTTGGAATGGAACCGTGATGGGGATGTGTTGCTGGGACCTGCCTGTGTGAAGAATAGGTTGGTCTGTAAGGAAGTTTCAGGTCAGTATGGTTATCCCAAGACTCTTGAGACCTTGTTGGGAGTAAAACTGACGGGGGAAGAGGCCACAGTTCGAGGTACGACGATGAGACGGTACTTACGGAGCATGCCGATCGATCCATTGACTGGGAAACCGGACTGGCGGTTGCGCTGTTACAAGGATCAAGCCAAGCCAATCAGTTGGTGTGGTGAAGATGTCTATGATGTCATGACACAAAGCGAGGCGGTCGCAATTGATGGCTCCAAATATCAGGATTGGTAGAGTAACCGGATGGAATGCAAATGGCTTCACGCTGGTCGAACTCATGATTGTTGTGTCCATCATCGGCATTCTCGCTACTATCGCAGCTCCGTCCTACCAGTCCTCGTTGATTAAGGCGAGAGAAACGGTATTGCGGCAGGATTTGTTCATGCTGCGTGACTTATTGGACCATCACCGTGCGGATCAGGGGAAGTATCCGCTATCGTTAGAGGGGTTGGTGGCGACGGGGTATCTTCGGGCCCTCCCCAAAGACCCGTTTACGAATTCTTCCAGTTCTTGGCAAGAAATCAGCGAGCCAACTGAGGGTGGTATCTTTGACGTGTATTCAGGGTCGGATCTTATTGGGACCAATGGGGTTCCCTATAACAAGTGGTAATTCAGGTATGAACTTCGACGGTCATACATTATCGTGCGTATGCAAGGCTTTCGGATGGAATCAGGTATGGAGAACTTTTGGTCTTGGGCTGATTCTTCTCAACCTTGTAGCTTGTCGTGCGTTTGATCTGCTTGGTGATCCAAAGATGTCGGATCTTCAGCTCACGGCCGATGTGCTCAATGGATCATTGAAAGATGCACAGCGCACGATGGCGGAATTGCGTGCAGAGGTCGAGGTGCGAAACCAGGAATTGGCCGAGGCTCAGGTGGTTCGGGCGCAGCTTGACGGGCGCGTTCGAGAAGCAGAGCGCCGATTGAGCGAGGCTCGACATGTGATTGGTTTGCAACGGGAAGAGTTAGCTGAGTCCAGGGCTGATCGAGAGCGAATCGCACGGACGGGAGCAGTACTCCAGAGCCAGCTCAAACAGCTACGAAAGCAACTATCAAGGATCGAGAAGCAGGCGGCTGGAAGTGTTGCTCCAACAATCATGGATCTTCCGGTAGAGAAGCAGCTGAGAGCAGTGCCGGTAGGTACGAAAGAGACCGTCTCGTTCAGCGATTCTCCAGACGGCCGTCGAGTCCTCTCACCATTGGATGAGGCGATGTCTGGCCAAAATTCGGTTGACCGAGAAGAGGTTCCAACTCAATCATTGATACTCGCCACACGCTCACAAATCATGATCAAGCACGGAGATACACTCTGGAGCCTTGCCCAACGATATCATACCTCCGTGCGTCAGCTTATGGCTCTCAATGCGCTCTCCACAGATTATATTCAAGCGGGGCAGAATCTTTGGTTGCCGGAGTCGGTTGCTGATGGATCAGAAGCCGAACAAAGGTAGTCCTGTTGGCGCAATTCACTGATCGGGGGTGAAGGGCCGGAGCTATGGCAGTATTTGCATACCGAGTCGCACGATCTGACGGATCCATGATCCAAGGCTCTCTGGAAGGAGACGGGGAAGCGGCCGTTCGCGCGAAACTCGAATCACAAGGACTGCTGGTTTTTACACTCCATCGCCATGGAGCCAACTCAATACCAACCCCACGATCGTGGTCGTTCGGTGGGCTTCCTCTCGGGCAGTTCATGATCTTTAATCAGGAGTTGTTGGCGCTTATCAAGTCCGGGTTGCCGATCTTGCGAGTCTGGGACTTGTTGATCGATCGTGCGGGGCATCCAGGATTTCGACAGGTGTTGCGAGAAGTAAAGGAAGATATCAGAAGTGGTGCCTCTGCCTCGGAGGCATTGGCAAAACATACCTCGTATTTCCCCGATCTCTACGTGGCGACCATCAAGGCAGGTGAGCAGTCTGGCAATCTTTCGGAGGTGCTGCAGCGATATGTTGCCTATCTGAAACTGATGATCGGGCTTCGTCAGAAAATGACAAAGGCGATTTCGTATCCGATCTTCCTCATTGTGATCGGCATGGCCGTGATCGGATTCTTGGTGGCCTATGTGATGCCGACGTTTGTTTCCGTCTATGGAGAGACGGGGAAGACCTTGCCATGGGCAACACAGCTGTTGTTGCAGCTGGTTGCGCATGCAGAGGTATGGGGCTTGGCTGCGACGATCGCCCTGGCCGGTGTAATACTTGGAATTCGCACCTATTATGCCACTTCTGCAGGGCAGCTTATGATTGACCGTTTCATACTGAATCTTCCATTGGTGGGAATGGTAGCGGTTGAGCATAACGCCGTGCAGTTTACGAGAACATTGGGGACCATTTTGGCCGGAGGAACCCCACTCGTGGATGCTTTGCAGGGTGCACGGGCAGCTGTCTCAAATCGCTTCATCTCCTCTCGTTTGGCTGGAGCCGTTGAGGAAATTCGAGAGGGAACAACCTTAGCGGATGCCTTGGAGCGCTGTCAGGTACTGCCCAAGCTTGTGATTGAAATGTTGTCGGTTGGTGAGGAGACGGGGTCACTGGAATCCATGCTGAAGGATGTGGCGGAATTTTACGAAGCAGATATTGATACACGACTCGGCCAGCTTACGACTTGGATGGAACCGGCGTTGTTACTTGTGATGGGAGTCCTGGTGGGCGGGATTGTGATTGTGATGTACCTTCCTGTTTTTCAGATGGCTGGAACTGTGGGCGGGTAGACTGCGAGGGTGAAGGAGAATTCATGAGGCTTCGGGAGTGTGTCCATGCCACGTAGCCTAGCGCGACCTAGCTTGGCAGAGGTCTTGGTCGGTCAGGGTGTGCTTACGAGGCACAAGGTGGAAGAGGTCTTTCTCCGTGTGAAGGGAGTGCCAGCTGCCTTGGGGAAGGCTTTGACCGATGCCGGACTTCTGTCGGAAGACCAGCTCGCTCATGCGCTAGCCAGTCAATACGGGCTGACGTACGATCCATTGACAAACTTTCGCATCGCTCCTCAGTACTATGAGTCCATATCGATCAAATGGATGCAGCGCGTTCCTTTTGTGCCTCTGAACGAGCAGGCCGGGGTATTGACGATTGCCGTTGCGGAACCTCACAACCTGCTTGGACTGGACGAACTGGAATTATTGATAGGAAAACCGTTGGAGCTGGTTGTCAGCTCCAGAAGCGCCATCTTGGCGGCGTTGGAACGCAGTGAAGGGTCGAGTCAAGTACTCCGCGAGTTTGAAGCGGAGTATCGATCGGTCTTGGTTAAAGAAGATGAGCGAGGGGAAGAGATACTCGCGCTGGATCATGCCGGAGAAGATCAGAGCCCAACGGTCAAACTGCTGGACTCAATTCTATTGAACGCCATGCAACGCCGAGCGAGCGATATCCATATTGAGGCGGCGGATCGTGCGACCAATGTCAAATTGCGTGTCGATGGGATTCTGGTTCCGGCCATGGATCCGTTGGACATTCGATTGCACGCGCCCCTGGTGTCTCGTCTCAAAGTCATGTCGGATCTCGACATTGCGGAGCGCCGTGTTCCTCAAGACGGAAGTTTCCGTATGAGGCTGGATCGAAAAACAGTGGATTTCCGCGTGTCCATCTTGCCGAGTGTCTTTGGGGAGTCCGTGGTCATCAGAATCCTGGATCGAGATTCCATTGCGACCGGAGTCTCGGACTTGAAGCTTGAGCGGCTTGGCTTCAATCCGGAAGATCTGAAGCGATTTCGAAAATCGATCACGCGCCCGCATGGCATGGTGTTGGTGACCGGGCCGACTGGAAGCGGGAAGACCACAACCTTGTATGCCGCTATCTCGGAAATGAACACGCTGGAAGACAAGCTGATCACGATCGAAGATCCGGTCGAATACCAGCTGTCGGGTGTGGTGCAGATTCCGGTGAATGAAAAAAAAGGGCTCACCTTTGCCCGAGGTCTTCGGTCTGTTCTCCGTCATGATCCGGATAAGATTATGGTCGGCGAAATTCGCGATGCTGAGACCGCGCAGATCGCTATTCAGTCTGCCCTAACCGGACATTTGGTTCTGACGACGGTTCATGCCAACAACGTCTTTGATGTCATTGGCCGGTTCGCTTCGATGGGGATTGATGCCTATAATTTTCTGGCCGCCCTCAACTGCGTGCTGGCGCAACGATTGGTTCGAATCCTGTGTCCGTCGTGCCGGACTCCCATGAAAGCCCAGCAGGCCCTGATTGAGGAGTCAGGGTTGGACTATAACCAATACAAGGACACGCTATTTTACGAAGGAACAGGGTGTCCGCAATGTCATGGGACTGGATACCGAGGGAGAAAATGCATCACGGAATTTCTGGATTTGACAGACGAGATCAAGGAGATGATTCACGCGGAACGCCCCCTCTCGGAAATTAGATATCGGGCGGTCACTGATGGAATGATTACCCTTCGGCAGTCGGCTCTCAAAAAGGTCTTGAACGGCGAGACATCCCTTCGCGAGATCAATCGCGTCACGTTCAGCGAGGAAGGCTAGTGAAATGTGGGATTTACTCGGGCGTCGTCCGCAACGGTGTTTGAAATTTGGCACGGACTGGCTCGGATGGGCGGAGTGTGAGCGAAGCTGGAGTGGGCGCCTTCACCAGAGATACGGCATGTCTCCCCTTCAAGTAGGAACGATCAAGTCTTCACCCACAGTTGACAATGTGTCACAAGCATCGATATTGGCTCCGCAGATTCGTGCATTAACCGGCGCAGATGAGAAGCGTTTTATCAAGAGAGGAGCCTTCTTGTCCGAACTTCCTCGGCGCATCGCGGTCTTGCTTCCTGACACGGCGGTGCGAACGGCCGTTCTGCATCTCGATCAGGTTCCAACCAGACGTGAGGAGTGCGATGCGTTGATTCGGTGGCGATTGGGGCAAGAACAGATCTTTCCGCTGACTAACGCGAAGGTTGTGTCGCAGGTCTTTAGTGGTCATGGTGAAGGTCCGGAGCATCGGTACACGGTTCTGGCTGTGGCCATTCAGGAGTCGATCCTCAGGCAATACGAATCACTTTGTGAATCTGCTGGACTGACTCCTTCCGAGGTGGGAATCACCAGCTTGCGGCTGGTTGATCTCTGGAAAAGGATTTCACGGGGAACGAGCTGGGTAGGTCAGGACCTGTTGTGGGTTACGCTATCCGATCGATCGCTGACAATCATGATCTTTCAGCGAGGGCGAATCGTGTTTTACCGATGCAAACTGTTGGGCCTGGATGCATCAGAGATAGCGGCCAGTGTCGATTTCCTGAACAGGATCCTTGACGAATGCCGTGCTTCGCTCGAGATCTGTCAACAGCAGTATCCTTCGATCGACATTCATGATGCAGTGATCTGCGCCGATGGGGAGATAGCCTCATTGCAATCAGAGCTTCAGGAACAACTTCAACTTGTCGTCCAACAATTCAGTTGGAAGTCGGTCGAGAAGCTTGGATGGGGGGCGAAAGGGAGCCAGCAAGGCATGGCTTCACTGGTCGCAATTGCAGGGGTCTCATAGCATGGCACTGAAGAGCTCGTGGAGCACATGGCCCGTTGAATTCTTTGGGCAGACGGGATCACGGAATCATGCCGGACGGCAGTTCGAGATCAACCTATCCAGCCGGTATCGCGTGGGGATGGCAACTTATCGGACATGGTTGATCAGCGGATGCATCGGACTTCTCTTGGCTATCGCCTGGAATATCTGGCAAGGAGTCTTGATCTATGAGGAGAGCCAGATCATTGAGGCTGAACTGGAGCGAGTTCGTCAACTGGATCATCTGGTGATAGCTGAGGCCAGGAATGAGGGGATTGACCTATCCGAAGGTGCGTTGAAACGATTGTCCTCCGAAGTTGATCTGGCGAATCAGTTGCTCGAAAAGCGGACATTCTCTTGGACCACGTTTTTAACGGAATTGGAGCAAGCGATTCCTCCACACCTCTCGCTCACGAGTATTCATCTTGATCAGGCTGGCAAGACCGTTCAGCTCACTGGAACTGCGACGGACCTGGAAGAGGTTACGGCTTTTACGGTTGGGCTCCAAAATCATGCTACGTTCAAGAATCCGGTGTTGGCTCAGCACCGAGTCGGGTCGAGTGGGCTGGTGGAATTTGATGTGACCGTGCAGTACCGGCAACCCGGAGTGTGAAGAGTGAAAGAACGTCTGATTGCTCTATTGCAGAACCCCTTTGCCCCATTGCTACCCTGGGGTATCCTGGCAATTGGGCTACTGGTGGTGCTGATTGTCGTGCATGCTGTTGGGCTAGCAAATCTCCAAGCGAAGCGACAACGGGTAGAGACAGAATGGGGAACTATGCGCCAGTCGTTGGTGCACCACCGAGAAGCGAGGAACGCCACCAAGGATCTGACTCAGGTATGGGCGTTGCTTCCCGGTGAGCGAGACTTTGGCCCATTGGCGTTGGGAATTTCGGATGAGGCCAAGCGTGAGGGGGTCGTTCTGCCTGCGTTGTCCTACAAGACGGAGCCTACCACTGTCGCCCATACGACCAAAGGTTTGTTACAAGGGTCGATGAGTGGGCGATACGAGGATCTCCGTCGATTCATTCATGACCTGGAGACGGCAGACGAATTGTTGCTCATTGAGGACTTGGAGTTGAATCGAATCGGAGGTCTACAGAGTGCGGTTCTGACTTTCAATATTAAAATTGCAACCTATCTCAGAGCGGAACATGAAAAACGGAACCTGCAGGAGACGACTCACTAGCCATGGATGCAACGAAGAAGGTGATGATGGCAGGTTCGCTGATCCTCGTATGGGCCACGTTGGCAGTTTTGCAGTGGAATTTGCTGGAAGCGCCAGTTCGTGTCCCCTTGACCAATGTCACAGGCCCCGCAACGGGAGGTCGTCAGTTGGAGGGAAGAGGGGGAGGGTTGCAGGTCAATCTGAGTCTGCTCAAGGCCACAGAGATGGAACGTGACACCACGTATATGGTGCCTCGAAATATTTTCTCAATGACGGCTGTCGAGGGGACACTCCCGGTGAATGCTGACGTGGTTGTGCCCAATCCGGAAGAGACACCTGCAACGGGGACCCTCGTGGATCAGGGGGGGGGCACAGAGTCGGGGCCGTTCAGATATTTGGGGTTTCTGCGCATGGGAGAGGGGCCACGGAACAGTCAGTCTGTGGCGGTACTTCGAAAAGATGACGAAGTCTTGGTGCTCAAGGTCGGTGATCGCATTGACGAGCGTCTGGTGCTTAAAAAGATCACCCCTGAGAGCGTGACGGTGCGAGATGCTGGTACACGGATAGAACAAACGGTCGCATTGTCAGACGAGGTGGATGGTCAGGAGTGACATAAAGATGAGGCGTTCTGCAGCATGGCCGAGAGGGACGGAGACAGGATTTTCCTATCTCATGGTCATGATGGCCGTGACCCTCATGGGGCTCTTGATGACCGCCGCCGCGAAGCAGTGGAAGACGATGATCCAACGAGAACTCGAGATGGATTTGCTGGCCAAAGGCATGGAGATTCAAGCGGCGTTAGCACTGTACTCGACAACGGCAAAGGCAGGACGGGGCACTCCAGGAGAAGTCTATCCACAAACGCTCGCTGAGCTGACACGGGCCCCCAAACCGTTTCTCAGGAAGGTGTATCTTGATCCAGTGGGACATGGCGAATGGGAATTTGTACGAGCCCCGACGGGAGGGATCATGGGGGTCCGAAGCAAGAGTAAGCTCAGACCTATCAAGCAGAACAACTTTCCACTGGTGGTTCGTCATTTCCAGGGCAAACCCACGCACTATGATTGGGTGTTTCAACATCCCAACCCATCTCAGGGAGGGATGCTTGGGGCAACTATACCGTCCGGTGCGGGACCGGGACGGGTTCCCGTGGTGAATTAGGCTCTCATTTAGACACCGTTAGGACTTTCCCGATACTGAGCGTTTGAGCATTCTCAGGCCTTGGGGCTGGCGAAAGCAAAAGGGGCGCGGTTTCTCATCGCAAGCACATCGGAAGTCTATGGGGATCCTCTGGTCAATCCGCAACCCGAGTCCTACTGGGGGAACGTCAATCCCATTAGCCCACGGGGTGTCTATGATGAAGCTAAGCGCTTTGCCGAGGCAATGACCATGGCGTATCATCGCTATCATGGTCTTGATACAAGGATTGTCAGAATTTTTAATACGTTTGGACCAAGGATGCGACCGAACGATGGCCGCGTGGTCTCGAATTTCATCGTACAAGCGATCCAGGGGAAGCCGCTCACGGTGTATGGCGATGGCAATCAAACCAGAAGCTTTTGTTATGTCGATGACCTTGTGCGTGGCATCATTGCCCTGCTCCTTGTGGATTCCGACAAGACGCTTGAGCAGCGAACCGACCGGAAATCGTTCTTCGGCACGCAGGAGGCCGATCATATCGGCAGTGTTCATGACCCGGTCAATATCGGGAATCCGAGAGAACTGACGGTACTGGAGATCGCCAAGGAAATTCTAAAGCTGACGCGTTCGTCGAGTCAGATTTCTCACCATCCCTTGCCGACTGATGATCCGAAAGTGAGACGGCCGGATATTACTCGAGCAAAGATGTTTCTAAAATGGGAGCCTCGGGTCGAGCTCGAGGATGCGCTCGTGAAAACCATCCAATACTTTCAAAAGACGTTAGATGGGTTGCTGAAAACCTCTTTGGAATCGCATTCTGCCTCGATAGCGTGAATCAAAGGCTCATGAAGATGAGCTTGCGGGATATTGAGGCCGTCTGATAAGGCTCCGTGCCCGCATCCTGTTATTCCTATCTCGCTAATGAACGATGCCAGCGTCCAGTTTTAGCATTCCGTTAAGCTGGCAGACATCAACGGGCTGAAGGTCTTCTCAGGCATCGCACGGTTGTCGAACGCTTGACCTCTTTCTTGCCCACGCGGTATTCTCGTCATCCTTCCCAATTGCCAATTATCGGTGAGAACTATGGAAGCGCTGAGTCAAGCCGTTTCAGAACCAGATAGTGGACAGTCGAAGCCATTGCCTACAGTGGAGTATGTCATCGACTTGGTTTCGAAGGCGAAACGGGCAGCCAGACGGCTTGCCGCGCTACCAACGTCGACCAAGAACCGGGCACTTTTGGCCATGGCAGATGCGTTGGAAGCGAAATCGGACGAATTGATCACGGCAAATGAGGGAGATCTTGAGGCCTTTGGGACTACCAAGGACAAGAAGGCCATGGCGGATCGCTTACGGTTGACCGACAAGCGGATCAAGGAGATGGCGGCGGGGATTCGCGAGGTGGCGCAGTTGCCAGATCCTGTGGGGATGATGTCCACCATGTGGACAAGACCTAATGGGATGCAGGTGGGACGGGTTCGTGTGCCGATCGGGGTCATCGGAATTATTTATGAATCGCGCCCGAATGTGACAGCTGATTCGGCTGCACTTTGTCTCAAGTCAGGCAATGTCTGTGTCCTGAGAGGCGGCAGCGAAGCGATTCATTCCAATACGGCCATTGCAGCCATTCTGTCAGACGCGTCACAAAAAGCAGGTATTCCGCCGGGCGCGATTACGTTCGTCGATCGTGCCGATCGTGAGATCGTACCGGTCTTGCTCAAACAGGATCAGTCTATCGACTTGATCATTCCCCGTGGCGGCGAATCGTTGATGAAACTCATTGCCGAACATTCAACCATTCCCGTGGTCAAGCATGATGCCGGTGTCTGCCATATCTATGTCGATGCTGCAGCTGATGTTGCCATGGCTGAAGCGATTTGCCTCAATGCGAAGGTGCAGCGCCCATCAACCTGCAACGCCATGGAAACACTGCTGGTCCACCAGTCGATCGCGCGCACGCTCTTGCCGACGCTGGCGGCCGGCCTCCGGGCAGCCCATGTCGAAATCCGAGGGTGTCCCAAGACCTGTCAGTTGATCTCGGAGGCTAAACCAGCTAGCGAGAACGATTACGGGAAAGAATTTCTGGATCTCGTTTTAGCTGTCAAGGTCGTCAAGAACATGGATGAAGCCATGGAGCATATCGCGCAGTATGGTTCTCGACATACGGAAGCGATCGTGACGTCGGATTATGGTCGGTCGATGCGATTTCTCAAGGAAGTGGATGCCAGTGCGGTGCTGGTGAATGCCTCCACGCGCCTCAATGACGGATACCAATTCGGCCTCGGAGCCGAGATCGGGATCAGTACATCACGGATTCATGCACGGGGCCCGATGGGGTTAGAAGAGCTGACCTGCTCAAAGTTCATGGTTCTGGGGAGCGGCCAACTCCGCGAGTGAATGTTCTCGGATCCCATTGCATGTGCCCTGTTCATCCCTGGCCATCTTCGCTTTCAATCCACCCGTACGCTCGCTGAATCTTTCCACAAGGCGGGCGGATACGTAGAGACGTTGCCGACTGGGCACCTCGTCTTTTATCGCCCTGATGGCCGACGGTTTCTCGCCACTGATCCCACAGGCCACCCTCTCCATGAATGCGAATGGGAATCGAATGCGAGCGGGGGAGTTTCGCTGACACGTGCACGGGTGCAACTCGATTGGGGATGTTGGGTCGGAATAACCCCTGCCGGCTTAGTGAATGAAACCAAGGTGAATCTTGCCACGAAGCCCAATTGGCAACGAACCACTCCAGAGGATCTTCGTGGTATGGCAGCGAGGGCGTTACGGATGCCGCTCGAAGAGGTACGGTGGTTTTATCGGGATGAAGATTTTGCCATTGATCCCACCGGGCTGGCGACGATCCGCCAGCGAAAAGATGCCTTGTATGTGTTAGACGATGGAGGGTTTGAAACCGCGCGCTTTATGTCCTGCATGGGTGCGATGCACTGGGATGAAATTGATTTCCTCCCAGTCGTCGAGCTGTTCAAGTCGCTCTTGCCTGGAACGGGTTCCGCAGTGTTGGAACTTATTCGTGGACTCTACGATGATCAGCAGCGAGGGTGTTCGGCGCCCAGACCGTTACGGTACCGTGGGATCCCACCCTATCCATCTGAGGCAGCCTTTCGGTTGTTCAGCGTGTTTTTCACGCCCCACTCAGTAGGGACCACAGATCCGTTTGTTGATTTCATGAATCCTTCAAAATCGCATCTTGTGACTTGGTTGCCTGCCGATCATCCCCCGGTCCGCTATTTTGGTGAACGCCAGGAGGTGTGCATCACCGTGAAAGAGGGTGTTGTGCAAAAGGCGATATGTACTACCGATACGGGGGGCTTGGCATACGTCAATCCAGCCGGCCGTCGCGTCGTTCCCCTGGATCGCAGTCTGCGGATCGCGCTTTATGTCCTGCATGGGTGCGATGCACTGGGATGAAATTGATTTCCTCCCAGTCGTCGAGCTGTTCAAGTCGCTGTTACCCGGGACAGGCTCCGCGGTGTTGGAACTCATTCGTGCCCTGTATGATGATCAGCAACGAGGGCGTTCGGCGCCAAGACCGTTACGCTATCGCGGGATCCCGCCCTATCCATCAGAGGCGGCCTTTCGGTTGTTCAGCGCATTTTTCAGGCCTCAATCAGCAGGGACCGGGGATCCGTTTGTCGACTTCATGAATCCCTCGAAATCGCACGTCGTGACCTGGCTGCCTGCCGATCATCCACCGGTACGCTATTTTGATGAACGTCAGGGGATATGTATCACGGTGAAAGATGGGGTCGCGCAGAAGGCGATCCTTGCGGCTGATACGGTAGGTTTGGCATACGTCAATCCGCTCGGTCGTCGCGTGCTTCCGCTTGATCGCAGCCTGCGGATCGACGGTCAGCAGCTGATTCTTAAGGATCGTGAGCAGGAAACGATCGTCCCATTACCGACCGGTCTTCACGTTCGAACATCGCCATTGTCTGAGAAACCGCTGAGTCCCGTCGACTGGCGGGGGGTGTTTGTGCCGGAGCCTCCAAACGTTCATCCTTCTGAAGCATTCGGTGCGGTGCTGTTGTACCCGAAAGGACCCGAGGAGATCAGCGACCTCGCGGCACAACCCTTTGTTGCCGATTATCTGGACGATCTGGGGGAGCAGGATCGCGAGATCGGGCGGATACGATCGTCGGCGGAACGAGTGCTCATTGTGAACGGGGATGCAGTCATTTCCACCTGCGTGCTCTTCGACCGGCCACGAGACTACACGGTGAGCGTTCGCCACATGGCTTATGCTCAGCGCCAGGCACAGCAGCTTTGGACTCAGTGTGCTGAAATCAATCGATGGGACTGGTTGCCACGAATACGCATGGGCGCCGCCGATGTGGTGGAGGACTCGATTGCTCGTCATGGTCCGTTTGATCTCCTGTATCTCTGGCTCTCCTATGACACATTTGATTCGCTGACGACCATGGCGACAACCCTCGCACGTGCAAGTCAAGGGCTGAGACGGGGAGGCGATGCATTTGTAGTTGGCCCCGTCGGCGTACAGACGGTGTTGAGCTCGGAGCCTTGGCAGGTCTGTTGGAGCGAATCCGTGGACGCACTGCCCACGTTTGCTATGCACAAAACGATCTTGCCCAAGGCCAGGGTCAAAACAGGGCTCACGCTGTTCCATCTCAGACGGTTGTAAATTCCTAAGAGAATGAGTTTCCGGAGTTGGTGGATAGATTGGTTCTCTTCCACGGAAGCGCTGGCTTGTCTGAGGCGAGTCTTGTAGAATCCGGATGTTCTGTCCCGCATTCGTTCCTGGAGCACTGTGGTGAAATGAGTGTGTGGATAATTGATGAAGGAGGAAGATCATGCCAAGTGTGCTGGACAAGGTGATTGAGAGAGAGTTGAGAAAAGAGCTGCGGGATGCCTTAGTCAGGTTTGAACAGCAGTTGCGACAGTCCGGCGTGAGTGATGACAACATCAAGAACCGAATGCGGGGCGCCAAGCAGTTTGTGGCGTTTCTATATGGGCGATATCTCGGATAATCGTACGTCGATTGCCTTGACCGTGGGCGAGGCCTGCCTATGAGAAGTGTGCGGCATCACCGGTCAATGCAAGATGATGGAGGCGCCATACCTCTGTGCTAATCCTCGAAAATATTTGGCCATCGCCCCTCTGTCCCCTAAGATGGCTGCATGTCAGCTGCTTCGGGGACAACTCCTTCTCAGCAATCGGATCCGATCCCATCGCTGCTTGAGTCGGATGAGTCCGATACAGGGTTGCTCTGTCTCTTGATCATCGCGCAGTATTATGATCTTCCTGTCAATGGCTCGCAAATTCGGCATCAATTTGCCCAGTCTGGGCACAAGCTTTCCGAGACCGAACTGCTCCGTGCTGCCAAGAATCTTGGATTGAAGGCCGGTCTTGTCACCAGTGACTGGAACAAGCTGCAAGCAGCTTCCCTTCCCGCCATGGCCAAGCTCGTGGATGGGGGCTATCTGGTGGTGGCAAAAGTCGAAGATGAGAAGGTGCTGGTTCAGAATCCCACAGAGGGCTATTCCCTCGTCCTCTCACGTGACCGGTTCGAACTGATCTGGTCGGGAGAGCTGGTGCTCGTGACGAAGCGGGCGCAGATTCGTCTTCAAGATCTCAAGTTTGATCTGACCTGGGTGATCCCAGGAATCGTCAAGTATCGCAAGTTGTTCGGCGAGGTCTTGATCGCATCGGCGTTCCTCCAATTCGTTGCCTTCCTCACGCCGTTCTTAACGCAAATGGTGATCGATACAATACTTGTGCACAAGAACTTCACGACACTCTCTCTGCTGGCTGGCGGCATGATCGCGCTGGTTGTCTTCGAAGGAATCCTCGGCTGGCTCCGGACCTATCTGTTTGCACATACGACTAATCGGATGACGGTCACCCTTGGGGGCCAACTCTTTCGCCATCTTCTGGCGCTCCCTCTCGCCTATTTTGACAACAGGCGCGTGGGCAATGCCGTGGCCTTGGTGCACGAGTGGGAGTATCTGCGTCAATTCGTCACGAGCCATTCCATGTTCGTACTGCTGGAGGCTCCCTTTACCGGTATCTTCCTAGCCGGCATGTGGGTGCTGAGCCCCCTGCTCACGCTGGTGGTCACGCTCTCGATTCCGATCTACGCGCTGTTGTGCTTCGCCATGACTCCGTCGATACGGGCCTGTCTGCGCGACCTGTTCAATCGAGGAACGGACAACCAGGCATGTGTGGTGGAGGCCGTCAGCGGCATCCACACAGTGAAAGCTGTGGCGGGTGAGCCGTCGTTCTGGCGAAAATGGGAAGCCCAGCTGGCCGGTTATGTGCAGGCCAGTGTTCGTGCCACCAGCTTGAGCACGATGGCTCGACATGTCGCGACAGGGGTGTCCCACGTCACCATGGTGGTGGTCCTCTGGGTCGGGTCCTCTCGCGTGATCGAAGGACAGCTGAGTATTGGGCAGTTGATCGCCTTCACGCTGTTGTCGGCACACGTGACAGGCCTCATGCTGAGATGGGTCAATCTCTGGCAGGAGTTTCAGCACGCGGGCATTTCGGTTCAACGACTAGGGGATATGCTGAACCGGCAGTCTGAACCCTCCTATCACCCCAATCGAATCACGATTCCACAAATCCAGGGGCAGGTCCGGTTCGAAGACGTCACGTTTCGCTATCGGACGGATGGGCCGATAGTCATCCGCAGGCTGTCTTGTTCGGTGGAGTCTGGTCAGATAGTTGGAATCGTTGGACGGTCGGGCTCAGGCAAAAGCACGATCGCCAAACTGCTCCAGTGTCTGTATAGGCCTGAACAGGGACGAATTCTAGTGGATGGTGTGGATCTGGTGCAGGTCGACCCGGCCTGGTTGCGAAGACGGCTGGGTGTCGTGTTACACGAGAACTTTTTGTTCAATGGTTCGGTTCGGGACAACATCGCAATGACCGATCCCGGTCTGTCGATGGAGCAGATCCTTCAGGCCGCAGTGTTAGCCGGAGCGCACGAGTTTATCGTTGAGCTCAGGGACGGCTATGACACGCAGATCGGCGAGCAAGGTTGTGCGCTTTCGAGTGGGCAGCGTCAACAGATTGCGATTGCTCGTGCCATCGCCGCGAATCCTCGCATGCTGATATTCGACGAAGCCATGAGCGCGTTGGATGACGCAGCTGAAACGGTGCTTCAACAGCATATGGCTCAGATCGCTCAGGGTCGTACGGTATTCATCATGGCCACTCGGTTGAGCGCGGTCCGTCAGGCCCATCGTATCTACATCATGGACAAAGGGGAGATGCGTGAGCAGGGCGTCTATGAAGAACTGCTCGAGCGCGAGGGTGCCTCTTCACGACCCGCTGTGTTTCAGGTTGGGAGTCAATCATGAGGCAGTCATGGTCTTCGGTCCATTAGGAAGACAGTGGATCGTCTGGAAAGCGGCTTGGCAGGCTGAATCAGGTCAGCCTCCCAACCGGGCTGTTCCAGAGGGACCTGCCGTAGAGTTTCTTCCAGAGGCCTTGGACATTCAGGAGACGCCTCCCTCTCCGATCGGCCGAGCGCTGTTGTGGACGATTCTGATCGCATTCACGACTGGAGCGATATGCACCACGCTGGTGAGGATCGACTTAGTCACGACGGCTCATGGAAAGGTGGTCTCGCGTGGAGACGCGATGCCTATTTACCTGTCCGAAG
>JAMXAU010000184.1 GCA_024281365.1 Nitrospira sp. | reverse complement strand
TCTGGTCCTCAAAGCAATACTCACTCCGAAACCCGACGAGACTCACCTCGACACCGTGGGCTGGTCCGGTTTGATCCTTAAAGTCTCGAATCAAGTCCAGCACATCCGGATCAATATAGTCCGTGCTTCGCGCATCCAGGAGTACACGGCCATTCCTGGGTAGGTCATTCAACGCTTTGGCAAGCGCGGCGCGATTCAGAAAGCTGACCTGGTTGGCGAGTTCGATATGCACGACGTCACCACCAAGATGCTTCTCGACCAACCGATGCACTGGGCGACGCATGTTGCTGTTCAGAATAAACCCAATGGCCACGACCAATCCGATCACGATGCCGACCAAAAGATCCGTGAAGACAATCGCCAGCACAGTTGCCGCGAACGGAATAAATTGGTATCGCCCCTCGCTCCACATTTGCTTGATGAGAGCTGGACTGGCCAGTTTGATACCGGCCATCAACAAAATAGCCGCGAGGCACGATAGCGGAATGGTATTCAACCAGGTCGGAATGAGCGGGACACTGACAAGGAGCAACGTGCCGTGAATGATGGTGGCCAGTTTTGTCTTGCCGCCGGCGTTGACATTGACAGAGCTCCGGATGATCACGGAGGTGACCGGGAGCCCACCGACCAATCCACACGCCACATTCCCGATACCTTGTGCCAAGAGTTCTTGACTCGGCGGGGACGTGCGTTGTTGTGGATCAAGCCGATCGGTTGCATTCAGATTGAGGAGGGTTTCCAGCGAGGCCACAAGAGCCAGCGTCATCCCCGCGGTATAGACTGCCGGATTCATCCATTGCGAGAAGTCTGGCTGGGCAAACAGTCCGAACAACTCAGCAAGGTCGCCCGCCACCGGCACCTGCACCAGATGGCTCGGCTTGATCACCCATGGGTCGCCGAGATGTTCGAACCACAATCCTCCCCCAATACCGAACAGCACCACGGCAACAGGAGCGGGGAAGAGAGACGTCTTCAACAGCTTCCAATTGTCCCAGAGGACGAGCAGTGCCACGGACAGCAGACCCACAACGGCGGCCCCCAGTTGATAATCTCCGAACATGCGGAAGAGTTCGGAAAACGTCGTTTCGAGATCCGGCTGGGAGAAGGACAGGTCTCCTTCCGGGTCGGCGTCATGCCCGACAAGGTGGGGAATCTGTTTAAAGATGATGATCACGCCGATCGCGGCCAACAGTCCTTTGATCACGCTGGAGGGGAAGAATTCAGAAATGAACCCTCCTTTGGCAAGGCCGAGAGCGATTTGAATCATCCCGGCAAGGATCACGGCCATCAAAAAGGCGGAGAAAGAACCGAGCGAGAAAATTTGTGCAGCCACAACAGCCGACAACCCGGCAGCCGGGCCGCTCACACTGGTGTGCGATCCGCTGAACACCGGAGGCCAGCGCGATCCCCAGGCATAAGGGCAGTGCCACAAAGAACACCACAAGACCTGACTTCGCATCAGCTAGGACGGTCGAAACCATGCTACTCATCCGCGATTCCTCATCCTAATCGTCCCCGGAGTGAGCCGTGCTATACGACAATTGCCATCGCCAGCCAGAATACTCCTGACTGGCGATGTTGGAACGGATTCTTGGATCCCTAGAACCGGCCGGCACCTCTGGTAGGAAACTGTTTTCTGAGCACGCTCTTCACAGATGTTTCAAGCGGAGCCACCTGCGTGGGACAGCCCTGTGCGCCGTATGTCTCGCCCATATCCTCGGCAGCGATCCCTTTTTCATGACTGACCTGCCGAGTCATCCATCCCGTAAAGAATCCTGTTTGCATCTCAAGATCCAGAGTGCCCAGTGCCGTACATTCTCGTGGCCGAATCGTAAAAGTGGTCGGCAGCACGGTGTGCCAACTACCTCGTGTGCCTGCCAAACTGATGTCGGTGACGCGATAGGAACCGACTGGGAGTTGCACGGCGAACGGGCCATCAATTGGGAGGTGGCCGATCATCAGACGAGTCCCCGTCGCCTCGTCTTCAACCCACCATTTCATCTCTTTCGGCCAGCTCAGCCCTTCGGATGGGGACTTTCCATCTCGGGTGAGGTGAATCTTCCCCAGTAACAGTCCGTGATCTTCATCTGGGATCGCAATCTGCGATGGTGAGAGCGGAACCCTAAGGCTCGCACATCCCACGGCCATACTGCCAATCAGGAGAGCGACTCCCACGACGAAACTATGATACAGCGTAGTCTTGTTCATGACGGTTTTCCTTTCATTGCTGCGCCTCGGATCGATCGAGTCTGACTGGGTGCTTCACCGAGTCTCTAATCGTAGCCCTGGAGATCGAACACTTGTTTCCTCCGATCAGCTGATCGTGATTCGCGCGACTGAATTCTTCCTCATGAAGCACATGCCGAGAAATCCACCCTGTCACAAACCCCATCTGTATCTGAAACATCGAGGTTCCTAGCGAGGTACATTCCCATGGCCGTATCTCAAAGACCGTTGGAAGCACCCCATGCCAGGTCCCTTCAGGACTACGGAACCGCATGCTTGTGACACGGTAGGACCCAACCGGAAGTTTCACCGAAAAGGGGCCATCCATAGGAACCTGGACCGTCAGAGATCGTTTGCCATGTGTGACCTCCTCAATCTGCCATTCCATCTCCTTCGAGTGATTGAAAACGTGGGCATGCCCTTGCCCATTTCGACTGAAACTCATGACCACGTGGTTTGTTCCGAGCAGCACACCGTGATGGTGATCTGCCTGCACTCTCTCGAAAACTGAGAGTGGAAGGACGACGGCATTCAATTAACGATTGAAGACATACCAACTTTCGGTTAGTAACTGTCGTTCTTCAGGATCGCTGATCGTATTTTCCACACAACGCATTGAACGCTGCATGAAGGCTATGAAACCCGCGCTTCACGCAGAATGTCTCGACGTTGTCGTGTTGGGTGAAAGCGGAGTGCTAGAGAGAAGGAGGATGGAATACGGATGTCGTCAAAATTGGTAACCGCCGCACCGGATGAGACTCAGTGACCATGGTAAGAAGTCTCGGCCGCTCGGACTCAAGTGAGGGAGAGACGGTCGTATGATCTTCCGAGACAGGCTCCACCTTCACGAGCGCATCGGAGCTCAGCAGGTCCACAAGCGTGGCCGGTGCTCCCAGCATCTGTACAACCACACAGATGCAGAGCAACAAGACAAAAATTACCACCGCTGTGACGCGGCATGGAAAGCATGATGTCATTCGGTTCATCAGGCTCATAAATTCAATCTAACATGCAAGCGACATATTGTCACGCACGCGCTTCTGACAATTGTCGTGACCACTAATTCTTGTCTCATCCAATGATACTCCCATCACCCA
>JAMXAU010000183.1 GCA_024281365.1 Nitrospira sp. | reverse complement strand
TTGCCATATGGCGTCTATTCCATTCCGCAAATCTCCTTCGTGGGACAGAACGAGGAGGAGCTCAAGCAGGCAGACGTCCCCTATGGAGTCGGTATCGCCCGCTACAAAGAAATCGCCCGTGGGCTGCTGATGGGCGACGAAACCGGCATGCTCAAGCTTTTGTTTCATCGGTATACCAGACACCTGCTCGGAGTTCATGCCATCGGTGAGGGAGCGACGGAATTGATTCACATCGGTCAGGCCGTCATGGCCTTTCATGGCAAGATCGACTACTTCATCGATACGGTCTTCAACTATCCGACCTTGGCCGAATGCTATAAAGTAGCGGCGTTGGACGGGATGAACCGACTCCCCAGACCCTGGATTCCGTATCTCTAATATGGAAGCACATCACGGTACATGTGGAGTGACGTGTTTAGAATTTCACCTGTCGACTCAACACGAACCACACAAATCAAACAACTTCTCAAACCGGAGCACGCATGTCATTTTCCAACCACCTCCGCAAACTCGCCAGCTCGATCTGGGACTCCCAACTAGCTCATCCCTTCGTTGTTGCACTTGGCGATGGAACGTTGCTTGAGCAGAAGTTCAAATACTACATCCTGCAAGACGCACGGTTTCTCGGTGATCTCGCTCGTGTATTCTCTGCTGCAGCCGTGAAAGCGCCTGACTCGGAAAGCGGCCTCCGCTTCAACAAGCTGGCAGAGGAGACAATCGTCGTCGAGCGCAGTCTGCATGAAAATTACGGAAAACGTTGGAACATGACCGCCAAACAGATGACATCCGTTCCCATGGCACCGACCAATTATGCGTACACCAGACACATGTTGGCGGTAGCCGCCACGGGAACTGCGACGGAAATCACGGTCGTGGCCCTCCCCTGCGCCTGGGTCTATTGTGTCGTGGGCCAACACTTATTGCGCAAGGGTCCGCCGGCCAAGAACCATCCCTACCGTGATTGGCTCATGCTCTATGCGTCGCCTGAGTTTGCGGAAGTCCAGCTCTGGATGCGGAAGAAAGTGGATCAGTGGGCCAAGACAGCCGGCAAAGACGAGTTACGAAGGATGGAAGACTCCTTCATTATCAGTTCACGCTATGAATGGATGTTCTGGGACATGGCCTGGCGTGAAGAAAAGTGGCCGGTGTAGACGAGACGGGATGACCCGTCGATCTTCAGTGCTCGCGCGACGCGCGCGCGAGAGTCATCGACCAATCATCAGAGTGGGCGGTGCTCGCCGCATGCGCGCAGTCGGAGACCTATCGGATCCCCCTTGAGCGTAGATGGGAGGAGGACAAGCACCAGCTGCTTGCCGACCGTCTGGGGTATGAAGAGAGAATACAGAAGCTACCTTGGAACCGCCCGCTCAGTAAGAACGGTTACCCAACGATGCTTTGATTACAAATCGAAAACTTTCCAACCCTGATTCACATCCGAGATTGAACATAAGGAAGAAATGGACGGAGTTACAACGCTGGGACTGACAGCCGGAACATTGACCACGATCGCCTTCATTCCCCACAATCGTGAAGGCGCGGCAGTCTACCAAACGGCGATCTGTCCTGGGGCATGAATGATATTCAGTACGGTGTGCTGCTGTGGCTCATCTACGGCATCTGGATCGATTCGCTGCCCGTCATTCTCGCGAACGCCGTCACGCTCCTGCTCCAGCGCGTCATTGCACTGAAAATCAGGATGCAGTGGAAGTTCCCGCAGCTTGAGCACGAAAGCGCCACAGAAATTGCTAACAGTATGAAACAACCACACTGGCTGCGAAGCCTCGAAAATCATCTGATCAAGTCAGTTAGATCCAGCGGGAGAACAGACCTGCGCTACGACTTCTGTCTTGCCTTGGCTAGCGCCATGGCCATGGCGCTGAGCGGCTGAGACGGTCTGGCGGCGGTCTGGGCTGATCTGATGCTCCTCGTCCACGTTGAGCACCGCCACCCGTTGCTCGACTGTGTCGAGGAAGTCGGACGACTTGCGGTATCATCAGGGCGATCGTCACGCGATGCTGGCGCTTCAGATCGACATCCATTGCACCTGCCCACCTTGACCACCTGGCCCCGGTACTTCAGCAGCTTACGGCACGATCCTTGATGAAGCGATTAGCCAATGATACACACTAACCAGTCCGTCCTGATGCACCCCGATGTCAACCAAGGTCTCTCTGACGCTGTGCATCTCTGGCGACGACACCCCTCAAGCACCATACCGGCTGAAAGTCACTCACCGATTCAATCCCGTCACGAAATGTCGCCGTCTTGAATTCAGGCCCTGGATCGCGCATGAGGGCTTCCAGTTCGCTCAAAATACTCGCACTGTCGCAGGCCAAACTTCTCATCGGTAAAGTCCTCTGCCGATACCCCCCTCAAAACGGCGGGCTTTCCCATCACCTCGGCTATCCCCGTTCCTAACTTGGTCAGAATCCGTTCAACGACCGCAGAGCTCCGGTGGACGGCAGAACAGTCCAACGGATTGTCACCGTCCGTGAATTAGGAAGCCTGCTGGCTTGGCCCAATGTCTTGTCACCAGAATGTAGGGATTTTTGTGAATTCGCCGTCCGATCGGGAACGGTCCGTTTGGTATTGCGATAGTCCATGACGTTTCCAATAGCCAGGCTGCGAAGGCCCTGATAACTCGTTTCTCAGGAATAAGAGGCACTCCAAGGTGCATCATCGAGAATCGTGTCATGCGCGCTCAGCCGCAGTTCTTTCTTCACTGGCCATCGAGCCGATCGCGCAGCTTTTTTCGTTCACGCCAGGCGCAAGCAGGTTGCCCCCCAGTCTTCACTGGCCTTCGCTCGAATCTTTAACCAGCTCCGGCAGCGGTATCCTGGGAACCGTCGCGCGATCGAGATGCCCTCGTAAATGGACATCCAGATCAGGAAAACTCCGCTGCGGTAAAGGCCGGATGGACAGACCGATGCCCCTGCTTCGGTCACCAGCAACTCTTTGCCAACCGGGTTCGAGGCCTTCGCCGGCGACGAGTTCATCACCTCGCCCGCCAACTTGTCCGTCTCTCCCGGCTCGCGGTGCCGTTGCCGATCGCCGAACAAAACCGTCGATGCCACGCTTACAATCAGCCTAGAATCAGGGTCTCCATGCCCTCTTGCCAATCGTTACGCGGTTGGTGAGGATAGATCGTCTGTGTCCAACAACTTTCCCGTCGCATCAACGACAGCGACTTCGTATCGTGCCAGTCTGGATCGAGACCGAAGAATGGCCTGCTGGCTGCCGCCTGCGGCCTGTCAACAGCTCATGGAGATTCTTTGCAAAAATTCCTATCGCCTCCGTTGTACTTCCCGCAGAGTTCAGTAGTTCGCACTTGAAGCTGTCAGATGCATTTTGACAGCGCAGGTCCATTCCACACACACCGGCCAGCCACTTATCGGCTGGTCGCCCTTGATCGGCACGGCCGGGCATGCCAGCGGCAATCATGGCTACACAGGGATGTGGGACCACTGCCTCGATCCCTTCTCTCCCACCCCTGCAACTCCAGCTCTGACCCCGAGCGTGCCGCCGGAACAGGCGCGTGAGAGCCTTCGATGCCAACCGAATATCCTCCTTAATCGGTTTGATAGGCGCATAAGGAGTCGCGTCTTTCTTTTAGCCGTTTCTTCGTCCTTTTGTCCATCATGGAGGGCCAGGCACGTTGTTCCACAGGCGTGTTCGTATTGCGGCCAGGAGATTAGCGGGTTTCGGAAATGCGTTCCATCAGCATGTCCCGAGCCCTTCGAGTGCGGCTTTCACATCCGGCACATTGACGGCCTCCACTCCTTCCGTGAGCCGGTACCACGCGGACAGACTCAGCGCCTCCTGCTCAGGAATCAAACAGAGGATCAGTTAACAGGGCATCCGCCAACGGCTCGAGCCCCGCTTCACGAGCGATTTGCGCGCGCGTGCGTCGTTTCGGTTTGAAAGGAAGATACAGATCTTCCACGGCCTGCTTGGTCATGGCTGCCTCAAGACTGGTGCGCAATGTTGCGGCGAGCTTCCCCTGTTCTTGAATGGCAACGAGTCAACACAGCCGCGCGCCGCTCCTCCAGCTCACGCAGATAGGCCAAGCCGCTCTTCCAACGTCCGGAGTTGCGTATCGTCGGTCAGGTTCCCTGTCGCCTCCTTCCGATAATGGCGCAATAAAGGGAACCGTCGCTCCTTCATCGAGCAACGCCTGTACGCTCGGCAGCGGCTCATCTTGCGAGCCTCCAACGCCGAGTTCCTTGGCGATGCTCGGAACAATCTTGCGCTGCAGGACAGCGGGTGGGGATGTGAGTTGTATCGGTCGTCTCCGTCGTCATCGGCATCACGATCTTCCGAACGCGTCATCAGTCCGCGCTCTCTGAGAGTTGAAGAGAAGAGGACGTTATCTACGCAGGAAAAAAATCGTTCATGTGCAGGAGAACAGAACAAGACGCGAGAGTAGTCCACAGGCTAGTGTGAAAGGGTTCCAAACGCGGCAAACAACTGCCCAGCCAGGTAATGGGTTCCCATGCCGTCACTAAACCGCTTGCGACGAAGGAAGTCGTTGAAGACTCGACCATCGACCGTCTTGTGGATATCGGGATGCTGCAGATTCATCCGGTAGCGTTCAATCCCACGTGACAGTGAACTGACGAAGAGCACGGTGCCATCGGTCTCAACCTTCTCCACCACTCCAATATGTGTGAGTGGATCGTTGGGTAAGCCGTCTCCGTTGAAATCCCACGTGTTATGAAAAAAGACCAAGTCCCCTGGATGAACGGTAGGGCCATAATGAATCCGCCCATGCTCCATCACATGGGTGTAAATGCGTCCCACCCCGTTTCCACCATCAAGTTCTCCTAATCCACTATAGAGATCGACGCGCTGCGAGGCATAGACACCTCGCACAAAACCGGAACAATCCGGATTGAAACTTCGGCCCCCGATCTGAATTCGAGATTGTCCGACAAATCGTACCGCTGTTTTGGCCAGTGCCGTCTGCCGTGGCATTGCCTTCGCCATGGCACAACACGACATGCCCCGCGTTCCCATTGTGGGAATCATTGTCCGATCAGAGGTGGCTGTGTGCCGAGTTCCGGTGACGCAGCCGGAGATTGTCCCGGCGATCAGCAAGACGAGAACACTGCTTGTCCAAGGAGAATAGGACGAGGCTCGACTCATTGTCCTTCAGTATACAGATCCGCTGCCGGAAGACAAGACTCGTTCTCTCATCTCACCGCCTCCCGCACTGCCTGCTGACCCACGTGGTTCAGGCCTATGCCACGGATCAGAAACTTCCGCAGGACACTCATACCGCCTGTTCGCTCCTATTACCCACCCGCGCTGCCTACCGGCCCGCCAGGCTCCGTCATGCGCCACGGATCCAGAAGCTCCCCAAGCCGCTTCTCTGATAACACCTTCTGCTCTTTCGCCACCTGCCGAACGGTCTTCCCGGACTTGTAGGCGTCCTTTGCCAGTTTCGCCGCGGCTTCATACCCGATCTCCGGCGCCAACGCCGTGCACATGGCCAGACTTTCCTCAATGAGACTCTTGCAACGCTCTTCATTCGCCTTGATGCCTTCAATACATTTTGCAGAAAAGTTATTCGACACCGTAGCGAGCAATTCGATCGACTGGAGCAGGTTATAGGCCATGACCGGCATCATCACAATCAGTTCAAAATTCGCCGCCTGCCCGCCCACCGTCACCGTGACATCGTTTCCAATGACTTGGGCACAGACCATCGTCACAGACTCGGCAATGACGGGATTAACCTTACCCGGCATGATGGATGACCCTGGTTGCGTCTCCGGCAGATTGATTTCCCCGAGTCCACAACGAGGACCGGACCCGAGCCAGCGAATGTCGTTGGCGATCTTCATGAGGCTCACGGCGATATTTCGCAACTGCCCGCTTGCCTCAACGAGCGAGTCTTGCGCTGATTGAGCTTCAAAGTGATTCTTGGCTTCTTTGAATGAACAGCCGGTCTCTTTCGAAATAATCGACATCACCTTCGCAGAAAACTTCGGATGACAGTTCAGCCCTGTCCCTACGGCAGTTCCACCCAAGGCCACTTCACTCAAGGCTGCCTGAGCTTGTGTGACGCGCTGAATACCGAGCTCAATCTGACGCGCATAGCCGCCGAATTCTTGTCCCAGGCGAACCGGCGTGGCGTCTTGGAGGTGCGTCCGTCCAATCTTGACGATCTTGTCGAACTCCTTCGCTTTGTTCTTCAATGCCTTGTGCAATCGAGTCAATGCAGGAAGAAGCTGGTGTTGCATCATCTCCGAGGCGGCGATATGAATGGCCGTGGGGATCACGTCGTTGCTCGACTGGCCGAGATTGACATGGTCGTTCGGATGCACCAGCTTGCTGCCTCGCGCACCACCGAGCAATTCCGTGGCACGATTTGAGATAACCTCGTTGGTGTTCATATTCGTGGACGTGCCGGAGCCGGTCTGGAAAATGTCCACGGGAAACTCGGCGTCCAGCTTGCCATCGACCACTTCCGTGGCCGCTTGTTTAATCGCCTCCGCCGGCTGTTTGTCCAGCAACCCAAGAGAGTGGTTCACCGTCGCGGCCGATCGTTTAATCATCCCCATGGCCCGAATCACCGAACGCGGCATTCGAAGCGTGCTGATCGGAAAATTCTCGAT
>JAMXAU010000182.1 GCA_024281365.1 Nitrospira sp. | reverse complement strand
CATCTCTTCCTATCTCTTCGTATCTCCTCGTGACTGAATCTGTATCCAGTTTAAACAAGATGCAAGGCTACCAGCATCATATCGATCAGCTTGATGCCGACGAATGGCACGAGCATGCCGCCCAGTCCATAGATCAGGAGATGCCGCCGTAGCAGCAATTCCGCTCCAACGGGTCGATACTTGATACCTCGTAGCGCGAGCGGAATGAGCGCAATGATAATGAGGGCGTTGAAGATGACCGCGGAGAGGACCGCGCTCTGAGGAGTCGCCAACTGCATTACGTTCAACGTATTGAGCACCGGAAAGGTCGTGGCGAAGGCCGCGGGGATGATGGCGAAGTATTTGGCCACATCGTTCGTGATGCTGAAAGTAGTAAGCGCGCCGCGGGTCATGAGTAACTGCTTCCCGATTTCCACGATCTCGATCAACTTCGTCGGGTTCGAATCCAGATCGACCAAATTTCCGGCTTCCTTGGCTGCTTGCGTTCCCGTATTCATGGCGACCGCCACATCGGCCTGTGCTAGGGCCGGTGCGTCGTTGGTGCCGTCTCCCGTCATCGCGACGAGTCGGCCTTCGGATTGAAGATCGCGGATTAACTTGAGCTTGGCCTCCGGTGTGGCCTGCGCCAGGAAATCATCCACCCCGGCCTCCGCCGCCACGGCCGCCGCTGTTTGCGGGTTATCACCGGTGATCATGACCGTTTTGATGCCCATCCGGCGTAACTCGCCGAACCGCTCTCTGATTCCCCCCTTGACGATGTCCTGCAACGCAATCACCCCGAGCACCTTGTCCCTCTCTGCTACCACCAGTGGTGTTCCGCCTCGTTTGGCAATCGTTTCGACATTCAGCCGGACAACCTGAGAAAACTGTCCTCCCTGCGACGTCACATAGGCTTCGATCGCATCCGCCGATCCCTTGCGGATCTGCCGTCCGTCAAGGTTGACCCCGCTCATCCGCGTCTGGGCCGTGAAAGGAATAAATGTGGCGCCCATCTGATGGATGTCTCGGCCGCGTAACCCATACTTCTCTTTCGCCAAGACGACGATGCTGCGCCCCTCCGGTGTCTCGTCAGCCAACGATGAGAGTTGGGCGGCGTCGGCCAGGGTCTTGGTATCGACTCCTTCCGCTGGCAGAAGGGCAGTCGCCTGGCGGTTTCCCAGCGTGATCGTGCCGGTCTTATCCAGCAGCAGAACGTCTACGTCCCCCGCCGCTTCAACGGCCTTTCCCGACATCGCGATGACGTTGGCCTGCACCATGCGGTCCATGCCGGCAATGCCGATGGCCGAGAGAAGTGCCCCGATGGTCGTCGGAATCAGGCAAACCAAGAGTGCAACCAAGACTGTGATCGTCACCGGCGTCCCCTGCCCCGTGGACTGCACGCTGTACAGAGAGAAGGGCAACAAGGTAACCGTAGCCAAGAGAAAGATGATGGTGAGAGCCGCGAGCAGAATGGTAAGCGCGATTTCGTTCGGGGTTTTCTGGCGCTTGGCTCCTTCCACCATCGCGATCATCCGATCCAGGAAACTTTCTCCTGAACTGGCCGTGACACGAACAATGAGCCAGTCGGATAGGATCTTCGTGCCCCCTGTGACAGCGCTGCGGTCCCCACCGCTTTCTCGAATGACTGGCGCACTCTCGCCGGTAATGGCGCTTTCATTCACCGAGGCCACGCCTTCTATGATCTCGCCGTCGGTGGGGATGAAATCACCTGCCTCCACCAGGAACACATCTCCTTGTTTGAGTTGGTTCGCTGACACGACGCTGAACGTATCGCGCCGCTGGAACTGTCGGTTCCACACGGCATAGTGCTCGCTTCCAAGGTTGACGGTGCCAAGCTTCTTGGCCGTGAGTTCCCGGCGCGTGCGCCGGAGCGAGTCGGCTTGCGCTTTACCCCGACCTTCCGCCATGGCTTCCGCAAAGTTGGAAAACAGGACGGTGAACCAGAGCCAGAGGGCGATGGCAAAAATGAACCAAGTCGGCGCCTCACCTGCTCCGGCCATTGCCTGCAGGAATAGAAGCGTCGTCAAGATACTTCCTACCCACACCACGAACATGACCGGATTCTTGACTTGATGGCGAGGGTCAAGTTTGACGACGGCCTCACTCCACGCCAGGCGTATCACTGCTGCGTCGAAAAGAGTCTGGAACTTATGTGCTGTTGCCGGCGTACTCATCGTATGTGACTCCTTGCTATCCTCTCATCATCAGCTGCTCAACGATCGGGCCCAAGGCTAGAGCTGGTAGGAACGTGAGCGCCCCGACCATCACCACCACGCCGACCAAGAGCACCACGAACAACGGCGTGTGAGTCGGCAAAGTCCCGGGACCGGCCGGCATTAGCCTCTTGCGGGCGAGGGCCCCTGCAAGCGCGAGAGTGGGAATCGCCAGCCAGAAGCGGGATATCAGCATCGCAATACCACCGGTGAGGTTGTAGAAGGGCGTATTGGCGTTGAGCCCCGCGAACGCGCTGCCGTTGTTGTTGCCCTGCGAGGTATAGGCATAAAGGACCTCGCTGAACCCATGAGGACCCGGATTCAAGATAGACGATCGGCCTGTTTCAGTGCTGACGGCAAGAGCGGTGAAACCCAAGACGACGATCGGCATGATAAGAATGAGGAGGGCGGCCATTTTCATCTCATAGGGCTCGATCTTTTTGCCTAGATATTCCGGTGTCCGTCCGACCATCAATCCTGAGACAAACACAGCAATTATGGCGAAGACGATCATGCCGTACAGGCCTGAGCCGACTCCGCCGAAGACCACTTCGCCGAACTGCATGAGAAACAGCGGCACGAGTCCGCCCAAGGGAGTGTATGAATCGTGCATTGAATTCACCGAGCCATTGGAAGCGGCCGTCGTCACAGCAGACCATAGGACCGACTGGGTAATACCGAAGCGCAGCTCCTTCCCTTCCATGTTGCCGCCGGCCTGGTCGGCATGAGGCTGCAGATCCACACTGGCTCCGGCCAGAAGCGGATTGCCGCTTTGTTCAGCCCACAGCCCAAGGGGAACAAAACAGAGCAAAAGAACGGTCATGGCGGCGAGAATGACCCAACCTTGACGAGTATCTCCGACCATTTTGCCGAACGTATAGCAAAGCGCGGCCGGGATCAGGAGAATCGCCAGCACTTCCAGAAAATTGGAGAACGGTGTGGCGTTCTCGAATGGATGGGAGGAATTGACGTTGAAGAATCCTCCGCCGTTCGTCCCGATTTGCTTGATGGCAATCTGGGATGCAGCCGGGCCCACTGCCAAGATCTGCTCGATTGCCGTGGCAAGCTCGTTTCTTGGCTTCCCCTGTTCATCGAGCACTACCTGGCCGCTCAGATCGGTCACGGACTTGTCGTAAGTGACCGGCTGCAGAGCGGTCACGGTCTGATATGAATTGAAGGTCTGCACAACTCCCTGGGACACCAATAGTAGCGACAAGAACAGCGCCAGAGGCAGCAGGATATACAGTGTACTGCGGACCAGATCGCTCCAGAAATTTCCAAGCGTCGTCGACGTGCTCCGACTCAACCCTCGGATCAAGGCCACAAGCAATGCCATTCCCGTGGCGGCGGACACGAAGTTCTGCACAGTTAGGCCGAGCATCTGGGTCAAGTAACTCAACGTGGTTTCGCCGCCATACGCCTGCCAATTGGTATTGGTCGTGAAGCTTGCGGCCGTGTTGAAGGCCAGGTCTGCTGAGACACTACCCAGGTTGGCCGGATTGAGCGGCAAAAGACCCTGTAGCCGCTGCAAGCCATAGAGAAAAAAGAGTCCGACGGCATTGAAGAGCAGCATCGCCACCGCATAGCTCTTCCAGTCCATTTCATCGGCAGGTCGAACGCCGGAGAGCCGATACACGGCCCGTTCAGCGGGACCAAGGAGACGGTCCAAGAGAAAGGGCTTGCCTTCATAGACTCTCGCCATATACCAGCCCAGGGGCTTCGCAAGAGCTAACAGCACGATAAACAATACAAGCGCTTGGAGAATCGCATTCATCGTCATCAAAACCACTCCGGCTTCAGCAACGCGACCATGAGATAGATTAACAGGCACAACGACACAATTCCGCCGAGCACATAGGTCGCATTCATGACCGCTCCCTTAGAGCCGCTCCAGGCACGACATCAGCCATCTTGAAAGGATGACGAAACCCACCATCAGGCCAACATAGATTAAGTCCATCGAGATCCCCCATGAGCAATCAATCTACTTCCTTCGACATAAAAATGGTGTCAAAATGATTAGCGGCACCATCAAAGAATGATTAAGACTTGGAAGCGAGACAAGTTAAACAGAGAGTGGATCGATGAGCTAGGTAGAGAGTCGGCGAGAGTGACGCAGCAAGAGAGTGCCTCCCCAGAGGAAGGAAGCGAGCATCAGAAGTATTCCAAGAGTGTAGGTCAAGTGAGCCAAGCGATGATCCCACTCCAATAAGTCCAGCACCGTCAGAATGTTGTTCCAGTCATGCCCGTCCGTTTCCTTGCCGGTGACTCCACCGAGTAGCATCAAATCCATCGCGCGCGCATCGTTAATGTAGGGAGCGATATCCATCAAGCTCTCTGCCATCCACCAGAGGGCTACGGAGGCACCGAACGGATCACGGGTCTTCACCAGGAATGTCCCGAGACAG
>JAMXAU010000181.1 GCA_024281365.1 Nitrospira sp. | reverse complement strand
TGATGATCAGGTGCTTCTTGTACAAGGTAGAATCCTCCAGCCATCGGCACCTCAAAATCGCGAAGCCGACATTGCAAATTCTTGGAATCCCGTACCTCCGTTCCACTATGCCACCCCGTGTCTGAAAAACCCAGATTTACCTGACTTTCTGCGAAGATACCGGGGAGTATGTTCTCCTCGCAGGGTCCTCTTAAGTCAGCCCCGCTCAAGAGTTCAAAAGAATATTGCCGTGAATACTTGCGTTCTAGTGGTCCCAGTAGGCTCTTGACACCGTCTGCCTTCCAGCGTGGAACGGCGTAGTAACGAAGATCGTGGCACACCTTATAGGCATCCCATGAAAACGTGTAAGGGCTTGGTGCTGCCGCTGTCCAACCTCTCCCATAGACAACCGGAGTGATGCCCTGACTGATACAGTCAGCTAACAACGCGCGTCGATAGGGGTTAAAACTTCCGACAAATGACACGGAGTGCTGGTAGGTCGATGTCTGATGCCGATCACGGAAATAGTATTGCGGATTGGCCGCCATCGGCATCCAGTGAATCTGCTGGGCATACGGTCTGAGATGGTGCACGTTCGTCATTTGCGCCACGGCCAACACATCGAAATAGGGAGCGGTGCGAATGACGCGATACCACTGAAAAGCCATATCTACATGGTAGTTCACCATGGGGACGGCGAGTTGCTGCAATTGCTGCGCGGTGTCGACGAGAAGAAAATCGTCGTAGACGACACAAAATATGAGGTCGAGGCGGCCTGTTGTTTGAAGCTTGCGGGCAGTTGAAAGTAAGTCATGGTTTAGCTGCTCTCGTATGCGGCGCCAACCGGCGGAGCCCAGCTGCCCCATCCCACCGGGGTAGTTGAAAATCTGAAGGCTGTCACAATAGTGCCGGCGTAATGAATCGAGGAGATTGATCTCCATCCACCGATCTGGGGGGAGCACAGCCAGGACGTGCATAGAGCATGTACGCGCGAGGGTTCGATACCGCTAAAAGTCTCGCCGTTGAAAGATCAGACAGGCTCCGATGAGGAGCAGGCCTGTATAGAGCAGTCCGTAGGTGGTCGCGATCAGTTGGAATCCCAGATCAACTGAGATCCCCGCAGCGGACTGACCTTTGATATTTAAAGTTTCAAGATTGGGAAAGGCATAGTACAAGGTCGTTGTGAGCGACTTGATCACACCGGAGGCATTCTTTTCCGCGATCGTCTTCAGATCGCTGGTGAGATGGCCGATCACATAGATGCCGAGTGTGAGCGTTGCGCTGAGAATCGACGAGCTAAACGTGGAAAATAACAAGGCGACGGCCATGACCAATAAGGCCTCAACCATCATTAACTCGACGGCTTGAAACAACGACACATGGATCGGATGGCCGCTCAGCTTGACGGTGGCTAAGAACATGGCGAACATAATGCCGATGTTCACGAGGATGACCAGCGCCAACCCTAGATACTTTCCGAGCACGAACTGGGCTCTGGTGATGGGTCGGGCAAGAAGGGTATAGATGGTTCGTCGCTCGATTTCCTTGGAGACCAGGCCGATCCCGACGAAAATGGCTATGATGACCGCCACCAAATTAATAGCGGCTAATCCCAGGTCGTTGACGATACGGGCCTGCTCCCCAATGGTCAATGTTCCCAACAGCACTGAGGACCCGATAAGAAGCACGGCAAACAGCACAAGATTGTAGAGGATCTTGTCGCGAAGGGTCTCTCGAAATGTGTTCACGGCCACTGCATAGAGACGTTGCATGCTATCCCTCGCCGTGACTCTTGAGGACGAAGAGTTCCTCGAGCGACCCCTTGTGTGGAATAATAGAGACCAATTTGGCACCGGCACCACGAAGTGCCTCAAGGATTTCATCGAGGCACTCGTGTCCTGGGAGCACCATCAGACAGCGCGCTCCACTTTGTAGTGTCCGAACAGCCAGCCGCCGGACCGGCTCGATCTGTGTCCCGATCACTCCATCGCAGACAACTTCGATGGACTCGGCAAGGTGCCCGTCGACTAATTCTTCCACTGTCCCCAGTGCAAGCATCTTGCCCTTTGCCAGTATGCCCACGCGGTCGCAAATCATCTCGACATCGGACAAGATGTGGGTACTGAAGAAGACCGTCTTCCCTTGTTCGCGAAGAGTCAAGATGAGATCTCGTACTTCCTTCCGTCCCATCGGATCGAGTCCTGACATCGGCTCATCGAGCACGACTAATTCAGGGTCCTGGATGAGGGCCTGAGCCAGACCAATTCGTTGCAGCATTCCCTTAGAGAATTTGCGTAATTGGCGCTGCCTGGCCTCGTGAAGACCGACCTGCTCCAGCAAGCTGGGGATACGACCGTGAATCGCGTTCTGGGACATTCCTGCAAGTTTCCCGTAAAACGCAAGGAACTCTTCTGCCGTGAGATAATCGTAAAAGTATGGCGACTCAGGCAGGTATCCAAGCTTGCTATGGGTTGCCACGTCGCCGGCTGGTGCGCCTAATACTTCAATCCTACCGCTCGTCGGCCTCAAGAGCCCGAGCAGAATCTTCATGGTGGTCGTCTTGCCGGCTCCGTTGTGCCCTAAGAATCCAAAGATCTCTCCTTTGCTGACGGAGAAGGACACATCCGACAGGACAGTCGAGGAGCGGTGCCATGGCCACCGTGGCTCGTAGACTTTTGTGACCTGTTCAACGGCGATGGCATCCATGCTTGATCCACTCTCCGAGCAAACGGGGTGAGAGTTTATTGATACTGTCCTCTTTTCCGAAGCGTCATTCGCATTCGTTCCTTGACTTCACTACTCCGCACCTCGCCCGTTTCAGCATTGTAGTGATAATGCCCGCCGAATGGCTCTTGTGGTAATTCCCGCAAGAGTCCAGCCTGGACCAACTGATCAAGTCGAGCCGGTCGTTGTGAATGTTGTGCTTGGAACCGTTCGATCGCATCCTCAAACACTGCGAGATCCCGTTCGACGATGGCCTCGCGCAAGCGCTGCTCCAGTAATCGTTTGACATTCTCATCCGAGGTGTCCTCATAGATCTTCGCCAGTAACTCAACGGCTTGTTGTGGTGACTTCGCAGAGACCAGTAATTTGGCCGCAAGCCGTGTGATAATCTCCGGCGCACCGGGAATCCGTGCTGCCGTGGTCATGGCTTCAGCCGCTTTTTGGTTATCGCCCAATTCGAAGTAAAGATTGAAGCCCAGGAGAAATGGCAGACGCCATTCCTGAGGATTGTGGCGAATGCCCTTTTCAAGCAGCAGGTTACTTTCCTCAGGCATCACCACAATCGTGCAGAGTGCGTGCGCGCCCGCCTCGTAGGCTCGCACAAACGTAGGGTCTAAGGTCGTCACCACATCCAAGGCGCGATAGATCCATTGGCCTGTCTCTTGGGAGACATGCCTGTCACCCATGGCTTGAATGACTTGCAGCCAGAGAACATCCGCGACAACTTCTCGATAGCCGAGCGCTGCCACCTTGAGAATCCGTCCATCAGGAAGATACGACATGCGCTTGAGTGTGGGAACGCCTGCCCGTGCGCTGTCCAGAGAGATTTGGGTCAGCACGACTCCGG
>JAMXAU010000180.1 GCA_024281365.1 Nitrospira sp. | reverse complement strand
TGCCTGGACATTCCGGAGATTGTAAATATCAGTGTCAATACGCCGTATCCCGGTACCGAGAGCTGGGTGACGGAATCGCGCAAGATGCACACCCGGGATTACCGCCTGTTCGACATTCAGCATGCCGTCATGCCGACCAAAATGCCGCTGCCGGAGTTTTATGCGGAGCTGGTCAAGACACAACAGGTCTTGAACAAGAAGCACCTGGGTTGGGCCGCGCTGAAAGGTACGGCGAAGATTGCGGCCGGGCATTTGATGCGGGGGCAGACCAATTTCATCAAGATGCTGTGGAAGTTCAACAGCGTCTACAATCCCGAGCTGCAATTGGCGGATCACCGCCGACCGGTGGTCTACGAGATGACGCCGCCACCGGAGCACAGAGAAAAGGTCGATGCGAAACAGCTGTACATCCTACCAGCCAAAGGCCGCCAGGGCCGGAACATCGACGACGCAACGGAAACCTTCGTCGACGAGACTCGCATGGGCACCACGGCGGTCTGATCGCTGCTGGGGGGTGTGAGTGATAGGGCCGAGAGCGAGAGACTGAACGTGGCTTCGGTTCTAGGTAGGTGTGTGATCAACGACGCCTTGTCGTGCCGGCGTCTGCCCAATCGCCAGAACATGTTCTGGCGATTCCGGATGCAATCTATCTTGGCGGAGAGGCTGTTGCATTCGGCTCATCAGCCAGTCGCAAGGTCAGCGTCGTCTCTTCCCGGCAGGTTTGTAGTCCTAGGCTGCAATTGACGGTCATCGTTTTCTTGGCAATCACATCAGTGTCCCGTACGGGTGTCCAGCCTCCAATCTCGTAGCCCTGCTTACCCGGCTCAATGTCCTGAATCGAGAAGAAGTTGAAGGCCCCTGTCTCACCCTTCTGGCCCTCCCATCTCACCATGAACCTATGGCCATGCACACCCTGTGTCGCAAACAACTCTTTCAATTTTTCAGTGTATTGCCGCTCGTACAGTGAGTCTCGAGCACTTCTCCCGATTGCCCCGGCAGAATAATCAAGTTCACGGAAAATGGCTCCGGGTCACTGCTGATCGAGCCTCCGTTCACATGGAACGTGGTTGTTCCGGTACCCTGAACGCGAAATTCGCACTGAGCCGCCTGAGTCTTCGTGCGAGTTGCGTATTGCATCACGCCTTCCCCCACCCATCCGCGATCTTCCGTATGCTGGAGCGGAACGGTCGCCTGAACATGGGCGTCAAACCCATTCGAACTCATTTGCATGCCGAATCCACTCACAAGATTCAACGGTTCCTGAACGATATGCGACTTGAATTCGAGGACATAATCCGCTGGGGCGAGTTCCCATTCCCCATCCTTGGTTTCGGCCACTCCCGCGCGGGAGACTGTCTTCACACGGAATCCGCTATGCCGAACCCTGCTCGCGGGAGCTTGATAGGTGAACATGGTTGGAGCCCCCGGCTGTGAATCCGCCTCCCTCGGCGACACACGGCCATTGCCCTCCCTCGGCCGCTCTCTTGCCTCTTTGAACTTGGTCGGCACCACCGTCTGCTCCTTCTTGGTGCGCAATTCTGTTTTGACCTGGTACGATTTGTTTGGAGCAAATCTTTGCGTCTTGGTAGCCGGATTAAAAACAATCTCCACACAGGTATTGGGGTGGTTCCAGTACTGTTGAGCCTTGTGATACTCTTGGCCTGAAAAATAGGCCACCAGTGCCGTGAGCGTTCCAATAAGCTGCGCATCGTTTGCCTGAGCCCCCGATTCGGAAAAATCCGAGACCGTAATGATTTTAAACTCCTGGGGAAGACTCGTTCGCTGATCGAGCGTAAAGTGGCCCGTGCTTCCGTAGGACTGGGAGTAGAGCGCAAGCTCCGTGCCGATATGTTGGAGCGTGACGGTGACGTCAAAATCCACCTGTTTGACCTTGGCGTTATCGTCGACCTCCCCTTTGAGTGTCGCGACGACATGTCGCCGATAGAGCACAGCCTGTCCCATCGCTCTCCGGTACATCACAAATGACCACTCGAAGGTCCCGTCCGTGATTCCCTTCAGATCCGGCCCTTCCAGATGCGGGCACTGTTGCGCTTTCGTGGCAATGACCATGTCATAACTTTCGTAGATACCCTCCGTGCGAGGCTGTTTGCCGATACGCATCATGGTATCCGTGGTCTTGTAGCCCACCCAGCCTGTAGGGGCATTCTCTCGGCGCATCGGAGGTTTATTCACATCGTAGTCGTCCTGAGATGGGTCGGGGATCGTTGTCTGCGCCAAGAGGAATGGTTGAGTGGGTGTCGTGTGAGCCAACACGACGCGCGCCGGATGAACACGATCTATCTGGACACTGCTCTTGCGGGTCCTTACAGAGATCGGACAATCTGCCGCACCGGGACCGAGCGAATGCTTGAGACCTTCCGCTATTTGCTCATCCATTCGACGCGCGATCTCGTTAGCCTCCTGGCCCAAGGCATTCTTCAGTGCTGCACCCTCGTTTCCTGAAAAGAGCTGTATACTGCTCAGGCCATGGGCTAACCGCGATAACGCCTCGCAGGGGTTGGTGACGCCTTTGAAACTTGGGAAGGAGTTCGGATCGAACGTGACCTTCTTCCCTTCGCCCTTGGTTTTCTGGCCCGCTTCAAGCGAATCGAGTTTGGACCGGAGCCTTTCAAGTTCTGTGAGTTGAGTCGGCGCGATCGGCGTTGACGGCACGCTAGGGGCCGTAGCCGGTGCGGTGTAGGCCTGCCTCGAAGTGTATTCCGGCGGGTTCGACGACGGCAGGTGCTTCTCGCCGCCACAACCGACCGGCAGCAGCACGACGCTGAGAAGGAGGACCACGCGAGCGGAGATCATTGGGTTCCCTCGCACAGGCAACCAAGAGCTGAAGCGGTCGCCATGCTAGCCCATGGGAGGCGAATCTTCAAGGCGATCGGTACGCGAAACCCTTCTATTTCTGAAGTGGATCGACCGTTGCTATTCAAACTGACTCTGCGTACAATCCTGCCGCATTCACCGCGAGGTGTCCATGCGATACTTGGCACTGCCAATCCTGATCGCCATTCCCCTCAGCGCGTACGCCGGTAATATCAAGGACACGGATCTCATCTCCAGCAACAACTTCTTTCTCCCGCCGAGCACTCAGAAAACCGTCTTCATCCAGGCTCGGAATTCCTCTGATAACCAAGAGGTCTCGTTTCACGATCTGAGTGCCCGGATAAGCGCAAAGGGGTATCAAGTCGTCAACGATCCGGATCGCGCGCACTACGTCGTACTAGCGAATATCGTCTACTGCAATATCACGAAACCGGAGATGCCGGTCGAGGCGATGGTGGCAAGCGGATACGGGTCTGCGTTCAACTCAGCGCTGGGCGCCATGCAGGGATTGACCAGTATGGCCAGCATGGCGGGGCCCTACGGGGCGATGGGTGGCGCAGCAGCGTCGATGGGCTTGAGCGCGATTCAAGGCATCGGCGATCTGTTTAGTTCATCCTCATCAGCCCCCAAGATGCCGGACGATGTGAACTATGCCTGTGTCGCGGACATTCAGATCACAGAGCAGAGGACCGGACCGCTGCCGAGCGGGATGAAAACCGGAACTGGACAGGAGCCCGGTGTCTATCAGACGAGGCTGGCTGCCGATGTGCACCAAAAGAAACTGAAAGAGGCCGAGGCGACACCGCTCCTGCAACAGAAACTCAGCGCCGCCGTGGCGGGAAACTTTTAGTGATGACTTCGCATTATCGCCTCACCCCTTACCCCTCACTCCTCACGATCCTCGTGTTGCTCGCACTGGTCACCGGTTGTTCCAA
>JAMXAU010000179.1 GCA_024281365.1 Nitrospira sp. | reverse complement strand
ACCATGACCATAGAACCGACCAAACTGGATCAAGACCACGAGTGGGCCCAACTTATTGCGCGCACCGCCCAGGGTGATCAGGCTGCGCTGGCCACGTTTTATGATCGTACAAGCCCACAGGTGTTTGGCTTTATCTGCAAAATCCTCAACAACCGAGAAGCTGCGGAAGAAGTCACCTTGGATGTCTACATGCAGGTGTGGCGACAGGCTCATACGTACGATCAAACCAGAGGCGCGCCCGGGGCATGGCTGATGACGGTGGCCCGAACAAGAGCCATCGACCGGCTGCGTGCCAGGGCTACCGAATATGGGCGCTTCGAATCATTGGACGCCGTCGAGTTATTCGCCAGTTCCGACGAGACGCCGGAAGAGAATGTGGAGGGCGAGGAACGCCGTCGATATGTCCAAGAGGCCTTGGCTGGGCTGACGGCTGAACAACGGCAAGCTATTGCCTTGGCCTATTTTTATGGATTAAGCCAGAGTGAGATTGCCGAGAAGCTGCAAGTGCCGCTCGGCACTGTAAAGACACGAATGCGATCCGGCCTGATCAAATTGCGGGAGGCTCTGGCACCATTCGAAGCGGGTTTACAGCTATGACCGAGACGAAGTTGCCGGAAGAATTGGAAGAACGGGCGATGCTGTATGCTCTTGGAGTCCTGGATCCAGAGGATCGTCGGGCGTTTGAGTTAAGACTCCAAGGTGAACCAGCTCTCCTGCGGCAAACGACAGCAGCCTATCAAGCGACCGTTTATGTCCTCAGTACGCTTGTGGCTCCTGTGACACCTCCCTCCACCCTTCGCGAGCGGCTGGTTCAGCAGGTTGCGGAAGAAGCCGCCCGAGAAGTCGAACAGTTCGAGCTGGCCGCGAGTACCGTGGCTTTAGGATCGACCCCGGTTAAGCCTCAGGACTCAGTACGGGACCGGCTCCTTTCTCAAATCCAAACGCATTCGGCTGTCCGACTTGTTGTCAATGAGTCGTTACCCGTTTTGGGAGATATCGCGAGTCGGGCGAGCGACGAATGTGTGAGTGAAGAAAAGATAGACGTATCGCAAGATGCGGCCCCCTTGCCCACGTGGTTGTCCTCCGGCTGGACAGCCGTTTCAAACTTTGTGAGAACGCTTCTGATTCGTTCCATGATTCCTCGACCGTCTTCAGATGGGCTCACTTTCGTCAAGGCGTCGGAGGGAGCCTGGCGAGAAATTGCCCAGGGGGTGACGGCCAAATTGCTCGCGTTTGACCCGGTTTCCCGTAGGACCACGACGCTCCTTCGCTTTCTTCCCGGTACCAGCTATGCCCCGCATCGTCATGCTGCGGTTGAAGAACTCTATGTGCTTGAAGGCGGGTGTTCCATTGCCGGTCGTGAGATGGCGGTCGGTGATTATCACCGAGCCGAAGCGGGGACCGTGCATCACGATACTTCGACCGAGGAAGGATGTCTCCTCCTCGTGCTCTCCTCTCCCCAGAACGAGATGTTGAAATAGTTCGTGGACGATCGGCTGGTCTTCGCTGAGTCCTCAATCCAATCGGAACGAATCTACGTACTATATGTAGAAATGGAAAACGCCGGTTGATTCTGTGACATGACGGTGCTATGAAATAAAAACTCGTGCCACTACCAGGAAGGAGGCGGCGGTGAAAAAACTGGTCCGATTCGGCGTCTCGCTCGATCATCATTTATTGGACGATTTCGATAAGCATATTGAACGGAGAAACTACACCAATCGTTCGGAAGCGTTGCGTGATCTCATTCGCGACAACCTCGTCGGTCAAGAATGGGATGAGAACAAAGAAACAGTCGGTACGATCACGTTTGTCTACGACCATCACGTACGAGACCTGACGAGTAAGTTGACGGATATTCAGCATGACTACCATGGGCACATCCTTTCAGGGATGCATGTGCATCTCGATCATGACCACTGTCTTGAAGTGTTGGTTGTCAAAGGTAAGGGTTCGGACATTCGAAGGGTGGCCGACGCACTCGTGAGCGTGAAGGGCGTAAAGCACGGGAAGTTGACCATGACGACCACAGGAAAAGCCCTGCGCTAGCAGCTCGTGCCATGAAACACCTTGCAAGTAAACGGTTAGCGATTGTTGTCCATTGGGTCTGTCTTGTCCTGACGCTCTGTTGGAGCAGCGCTGTACAGGCTCATGACCCAGATGAACCTGAATTGGAAGTCCCGGAGATTACTGTCGTAGGCGAAAGACCGGTCGCAGCTTCTTCTCAGCAGTTCATCCCGGACAAGGAAATCGTACTCCAACCTCAGGGGCGTCCCGCGCAGGTACTTCGTTTGATTCCCGGTATGATAGCTGTGGAGCATTCCGGCGGGGCAGGAAAAGCCGATCAATATTTCCTGCGCGGCTTCGATGCCGATCATGGCACGGATGTGGCGTTCTTTGCCGACGGCATGCCGATCAATCTCAGGACGCATGCGCATGGACAGGGGTATGCCGACCTCAATTTCATTATTCCCGAAACGATCGAAGGGGTCGATGTCGCTAAAGGTGCCTACCTTCCTGAAATCGGGGATTTTGCGACGGCAGGAGCGATCAATTTTAAGACTAGACAAATAGTGAAGGAAGGGATTGCCCAGGCAACCGGAGCCCAATTCGACACGCAGCGCTACCTGCTCATGTTCTCGCCCACGAAGGACAAGGTCAAAACCCTGCTCGCCGTTGAAAATTACTACACCAATGGCCCGTTCGAAAACGACAATCGCTATCTCCGCACCAATGTCCTCGGCAAGCTGACTACGAGCTTCACCGGTCGCGATGAATTCAGCCTCAAGGGGACCTTTCAGAAGTCCAAATGGAATGCCTCCGGTGAAATCCCGCTACGAGCCGTGGATGACAGGACACTGGATCGTTTCGGTGCGGTCGATCCGACGGAAGGTGGGTCCACGCTGCGAGCCACCGGGGTTATGAACTATCACTACGATACGACGACCAACGGCCAATTCTTCGCCAATGCGTATGGCCAGTATTACCGGTTGGATTTGTTTACCAATTTTACCTTCGCCTTGAATGATCCGGTGAATGGCGACGGCATTCAGCAGTCCGATCGGCGGGTCATGTATGGCGGTGATATCGGATATAAGCAACGCTGGGACTTATGGGGAATCCCGGTCAGTGGGACGGCTGGCGTGCAAGCGCGTGTGGATGATATCCATCCGCGGCTCGGGACACAATCGAAACGCGCCTCGATCGGGACCACCAACTATAGCGATGTGCTCTCTGCTTCGTACGCGCCGTACGTCAAGGGCGAGGTCCAGCCGGTGTCCTGGGCTCGGTTCGTCGGTGGGTTACGCTGGGAAACCTTTACCTTCGATGTGCGGAATCTCTGCGCCACCTGCACGTTACGGCCGGATGGTCACACCAGTTCGGGCATTCTCCTGCCAAAGATGAGCATGATTCTTGGGTCTTGGGCTAAAACGGAATTCTTCGTCAACTACGGAGAAGGTTTTCACAGCAATGATGCCCGGTCTGCTGTGCAGATAGGGAGTGCCTCGCTTGCTCGGTCCAGGAACTACGAGGTTGGTCTTCGATCAAGACCCTGGGGGCCTGAGGGCCTTGAATTTACTGTCACAGCCTGGCGGA
>JAMXAU010000178.1 GCA_024281365.1 Nitrospira sp. | reverse complement strand
ACACCTCGATGTCCGGATTTGTCTCTCCGGACCAGGCGCTGGCCCAGCCGCAGAATACAAGGACAACAAGTTGTATCGCCAGATGAGGCAGGGAGCGTAACCGACCTGTGGGCTGGATCGACACCCTCCGCTAACTGGTGATATCCGGTGGTGCGACGGACCTAATGTAGGAGAGGACATCCAGCAGTTGCTGATCCGTCAGCTTCCCGCGAAAGCCGTGCATAGGACTGAACAGCACGCCGTTCGAGATTGCCACCAGGAGCTCCCAATCGGTCTTGGACCGACTTTTTTGAGATTGGAAATTGGCAGGCGGGATGACTAAGTCCTTGCTGTCCGAACCGTTCCCGTCGAGTTTGATCCCATGACAACGGAGGCACTGTTGCTCATAGACAGCTTGTCCGGCTCTCGCATCCCCTCGGATCACTTGAGCAAAGACCATAGAAGTCGAGACGGAAATGAGTGCCATCGCGAAGAGCAGTATCGTCTTCATCTTCAATCCTTTCACCGTAGGACCAACACCGGACAGGTGACATGATGCACAACCGCATGGGAGACACTTCCCAAGAGGAAGCGGGAAAGTCCCTTTCGTCCATGAGAGGTCACGACCACTAAATCCATATCCTTCGCCTCCTGTTCGATCACGGAGACGGGATTCCCCTGGACGACCTTCGTGGTCACGGTATGTTGAGAATTCGAAAGTTTTCCGGCGGTCGATTTGACAAGCTCCTCCGCATACCGTTGCACATCGTCCAGCCAGGCGCTGATTTCCGGTCCGACATAGGGCTCATTAACCCCGATCGGGACGACGGCGTGGACCACACACAGTTCGACGGGATCGGCGAATGGATGCTGCGTCAGCCATCGGACGACTCGGTCGGCATCGTCTCGATCCTCAATAGCAACGAGCACCCGTTGAATCTTGCGTGCCGCACCTCTGACGATCAAGGTTGGGCGGGAGCTGTGCAAAAGTACGCGATGGGATACGCTGCCAAGAACGACTTCGGACAAACGGTTCCGCCCACGAGCCCCGATCACGACCAAATCGGCCGATAGGTTGTTCGCACTATCGAGAATGAGCTGAGCGGGATTGCTGACCTCGTTGACCTTCCTGATCGACGTGACCTCCGCCGGGACCATGGCAGCAGCACGTTCCACGACTTGTCGTCCCGAATCGACCATTGCATGGCGGAAATCGTTGTACCCTTGCACGTTGCCCGCTTGGGCCACAAAGGGATGTTCCAGAATCCCTAATTCGACGCCGTGGACCAACGTGACATCGGTGGGATGATAGAGTTGGAACGTCTGGGCGACCGCAGCGAATGTCTGATCCGACCAGTCGACGCCGATGATGACTCTCATGTCATAGCCTTTCCCTTCCGATTCATCAAAACAGCGGATGTGGCGCGGTCCCGAATGGAAGTACGCGCGGTGATTCACCGAGATTGCCGCGAAGACGCCACACTCCATCTTCGAGGACGAGGTAGTGTATTTTCCTCATGCCAACTGTCGATGGGGACATAGAGGCCGCTGGTCTTTGATTTTGCCCAGAGGTGGCCGGTACAGGTGACCTCCAGCACGGCATCGCGACCCGCTCCGAACCTTGGCTATCTTCTCGTGAAGAGGTGGGATTGTTGTTGGCAGATACTTCCTTGATACTCCTCAAACAGCTCTTTCCCAGATTTTTCGGACATCATATTCCTTCTTCAGCCCGCACCTGATAGTTGTATTGAGAAGAATACATGCTCATGACCTTGTGAGGTCATGGGTTTTAATGGCTTCTTCTGCCTGCTCAAAGGCACCGAGCACGGCTTTGAGCGTTGCCTGGTCAACTCGATCACTGAACCGGTCGGAGGTATGACGATTTTTGCCTCGCCTGTGCCCATACCCACGAGGAAGGCAACGGCGAATATGTGAAAAAGAGTGATGGTCAATGGTGCGTGGCTTCTCAAGATCGAGTTACCCCTTCTGGTCTCGATGCGCGTTGTAACCATGAGTAGAAACAAGTGTCATCTCGTCCATGTGACGCGCACGAAATCCTCGTCTTGGTCGTAATGCAGATCCAGCTCTCCATGATAGGCATGCTTCAATCCCTCGCCGATACGTCTGGGCAAATGGCTGTCTGTCGTGGAAATGACGAGGCCTTCGGCCCTCGTATAAATCAACATAATTCGAGACAGCGGGTGTTCCTTTTTTCTACTTGTTCGGTGTTCTTTACCAGGCCGATGACCTGTTCCTGCTGTTCGTCCTTGAAGCTGCCTTTTTTAGCGTGACGAAGAAACCTTTGGGATACTTGTACCGATTCTCATACAAGCGGGGCAGATGATTTCATCGGCGTCTGCTGGCTTCGCGCCCAGTTCACCCGGCCTTTATGAAATACGGCTCCGCATTCGGTACAGGTAGTGGGTTCTTTGAGTTTTTCACGAAGTTTATAGGTGTCGTGTTGATACTCTTGGACGGTCCGATCGTGTCGAGCCCCAAGACCCGCAGATGTCTTCGTCTTGGCTGTCATACGTGCTCCCTTATCATTGGGGTGAAGCCGTTGAGGAGTGTGTGCGTTCCTTCCACTCCAACAACGATTCGTCCGCCAGGTTTAAATATTCCACAACATCGCGATCGCTGACTTGTGCAAAGTCGATATAGTGGTTCCCCACGGCCCAGAACGGGTCCGGCGTGGCGAGGACGACTAATTCATCGACCTGCGTGCGGGCCTCTTGGATGGTCTCCACTGGGCCAACCGGAATGGCGCCGATCAGGCGACCTGGTTTGAAGTGTCTGATAGATTGGACGGAGGCAAAAAACGTGGAACCGGTTGCGATGCCGTCATCGACAAGGATGACGATACGGTCGGTGAGCGTCGGGAGGTGTCGGCCCTGGCGGTAAAGGGCCTGTCGGCGAGCGATTTCTCGTTGCTGCACCTGGACCACATCCTCGATGTCCGCACGAGACAGACCGTACGTCGCCCTAGCTTCTGGATTTAGATAGACTATTCCTGTCTCCCCCACCGCGCCGAGTGCATACTCGGAGTTATCCGGCGCGCCCAGTTTTCTGGTGATGAACACATCCAGTGGAAGGTGCAGCCCCAGGCTCAGCTGATACCCGACTGCAACCCCCCCACGAGGGAGTGCCAGGATGAGCGCTGCTGGGTCTTCACGATACTGGATGAGTCGGTCGACGAGCCGTCGACCGGCCTCTTCGCGATTCTTAAACATCACACGAACCTCTGGTTGTCTGCTTGCCTCAACCAAATAAACCTGTCAATCTATGCAAGACCGCTTGTCACACCAACCCCGATCAGAAACATCACCATGAGGATCAGAATCAACATGAGCAGCAGATGATGATGCAACCCGCTGTCTCTGTGATCCCACTGGATGTCCCACGGAATCTCGCGGTAACGAGGATGGCGAAACATAGCGCCCTCCTTTCCGAACAAGGCTCAGCCTCAGGCCGAAGCCGAGGCAGGGACAGCCGAATCGTTTTGTCCTGAGCCCTACCCCGAGCCTCGCCTTCTCTTACGACACCTTCACTTCAATTGCCTTTGGCTTGGCCTTCTCCGACTTTGGGAGATGGACTTTCAGCACGCCGTCCTTATACTCGGCGTTGACCTTGGACCCGTCGGCATCCTCAGGAAGCGTAAAGCTCCGCATGAAACTGCCATAGGCGCGCTCAACGCGGTGATATTTTTTGCCCTTTTCTTCCTTCTCGTATTTCCGCTCGCCGCTGATCGCAAGCACATCGTCATGAACGTTGATCTTGATCTCTTCTTTCTTCATCTCAGGAAGTTCCGCTTTGATGACGTACTCCTTCTCATCTTCTGAGATGTCCACCAAGGGTGCCCATTCGGCAACAGAAATAGCTTCCTTCTTGTCGCTGCCGGCAGAGGTTGGGGTACGGCCAAAGTAGCCTGAGAGTCGTTTCTCCATCTCTTCGAGTTCTTTAAAGGGGTTCCATCTTGTCGTCGGCTCCCATCGTGTCAGTCCGCTCATGACCATCGCCTCCTTGTGGGTTGTTATGAGTGTCTAATACAGGGCTTTACGCTGTAATGCCCCCGCTGTTGTAGATTCAGAATCACGTTGCCATCCCGGCTCAGTCGATCGATCTCGAGGAAGATTTGGTTCCACGTCAGATCGGGGCATTGGTGGACGATCTCTTCGAGGTCGCAACCCGGTGAACGACGCACAATGTCCATGACAGCCTGTGTCGTTGCTGTCTGTGTCATCATCGTCCTCCCTTCCGCAAGTCAACCATTGCCACTTTGAGGCCAGTGCATTGACGGTGCCAAGGGAGAAGGGGACAAAGGTTGGTGGCTGTCTTCTTAGGAAATGCGATGAGTTAGACCGTTATGAGGATTCAGCGCCGTGAAGATGACGAAGCGGGCTGTAGCATTACGGGACAGTGGCCTCAGTGAGGCTGTTGCCTCTTTCACCATTGGTTGAAAGGTGTTGGGTGTTCCTCAAGGACGAGAACTGTGAAGAATCGGCTCACAGACCGTGAGAGGAATTGAGAGGACAGCCGCCCAAGGCGC
>JAMXAU010000006.1 GCA_024281365.1 Nitrospira sp. | reverse complement strand
GTCTGATAGTCGATATCCTTGACCACCGTCGGGAGTCCAGACCCTGGGCCCTCGCCCGTAAACGTGGCGTCCTGACTGAACGGCAGAGCGATACCCGCCATCACGGACAGATAGGGCTCAAGCGTCCCGGAAGTCATCGTCGGGAGACCATCCGAGAGGGCATAGGGATCGGCGACCCGTTGGCTGTAGGGATCGTCCGCTCGAGTGAGATCCGCAGAGCCGAGGAGACAGAGGAGACACATCATCGCCGACATTCTTGCTTTCATTCATTCTCCTCCTACGGTAAAGCAACCATGTGCTTCGACGAATTGGGATTGTGCATTCTGAAGCTCCCACAGCCGATCACGTGATCTGGCACGACCCTACGGCTTCCAGTCAAAGTGCATTGATAAGCCCGCATGCACCATGATCGTATTAATCGTCGATTCATAGGGATTCACAAACGGACCCTCACCGGTAAAGGCTAGATCGCCGGCGGGGGAATTTCCATACCGATCCGTCGACAACCCGTTGTGCTGGGCATGAACATACTTCGCTTCCACAAACGCCGACACATATTTGAAGAGATGGGCCTTAATTCCACCGATCCCCAGAAACCCAACGGTCGTATCCCGTTGAGTGGTGACGGCAGTTAACAGACGTTGCCCTCGAGCTCCGCCCGGCTTCATCCCCAGCTGATGGGCGCCCACCCCGATCCCGACGTAGGGAAACCATCGCCCGTTGGGATAGGCCTCGGAAATGGCCATCGGGTAGCGAAGCAGGAAATTGGCGCCCACATAGGCAGCTGATATTTCGGTCGTGGTACCTCGATTGGCAATCCCATCCCTTTGGAAACTCCCCGTGGGGTCATTATTATAAAAGTCCGTACAGCAGGCGACGTCCGGATACCACACAAAACCAGTGAGTTCCACGCCAAGATCGAAGCCCACCAGCTTACTTCTGGTGGGAAACCAGATCCCCGCGTTGCCTCCCCATGAATGCTTCATCTGATAGTCGACATCATGGATCACCGCCGGTTGGGTCCCGTCCTGAAACGTGGCATCCTGACTGAACGGAATCGCCACGCCCGCCATGGCGGAAAAGTAGAGCTCATACGTCCCGGAAGACATATTGGGAAGGCCATCTGAGAGGGCATAGGGATCGGCGACCCGTTGGCTGTAGGGATCTTCTGCCCGGGTGAGATCCGCTGAGCCGAGGACACAGAGGAGATAAATCATCGCCGACATTCTCGCTTTCATTCATCGTCCTCCTACGGTAACGCACCCATGGTCAGAAACTAATTGGGATTGCACATCTGAGATTTTTCTAAGGCTTCCAGTCAAAGTGAATCGACAGGCCCGCATGCACAAAGATCGTATCGATCGTGGACGAATAGGGATTCACAATTAAATAGCCATCTACTGGATCATTTGGTCCGGGAAACGATTGGATTGGGGATGCCCCGAACCGATCCGTCACCAGCCCATCGTGATGGGCACGCAGATACTTCACCTCGATAAATCCCGCCACGTACTTGAAAAGATGCGCCTTGATGCCACCCACACCCTGAAACCCCACCGACGTATTCCGTTGCTCGGTGATAGGGTTCGTACGTGTATTATCAAGGGCAAAATATGTCGTCACCCCGTGGACTCCACCCGGCCTCATCGCCATCTGATGCATGCCCACGCCGATCCCGACGTACGGAAACCACCGCCCGTTGGGATAGGCTTCGGAAATCGCAATGGGGTAGCGAATCAGAAAATTGGGACCGATGTAGAGACCTGAGATCTCCGTCGAGGTGCCTGCCCCCGTTGCGGGATCCCGATTATAATTGTCCTGACAGCAATGCACGTCCGGATACCAGAGAAAGCCGGTGAGTTCCAGGCCAAGATCGAATCCAAACAGTTTATTTCTGGTGGGAAACCAGACTCCGAGGTTGCCGCCGAGCGAGAATTTCGATACGTAGTCGACATCCTGGACCACCCTCGGCGAGGTCCCGTCCGTAAACGTGGCGTCCTGACTGAACGGAATGCCTACGCCCGCAAAAAATGATAGATAGGGCTCAAGCGTCCCGGAGGACATATTAGGGAGGCCATCTGAGAGGGCATAGGGATCGGCGACCCGTTGGCTGTACGGATCTTCTGCCCGGGTGAGATCCGCTGAGCCGAGGACACAGAGGAGACAAATCATCGCCGACATTCTCGCTTTCATTCATCGTCCTCCTACGGTAACGCACCCATGGTCTGAGACTAATTGGGGTTGCACATTCTGAGATCGATCAGTCGATCGTCGTTGGTCTGTGTCGTGAGACGAGTGCGCCTGTGCATGAATCGACTCGACCCCCGGTTCGGCGGTTGCGGTTCTTGGCATAAGAGTCCACCCATCCGCCTCTCAGAGCGATCAGGAGGGGATACTCCTTTCGTATACATTCGGCGAACGGCGCCAACAGTAGCAACCCCGCGTTCATTTTTGAAAATAGATAAAACGGATTGGAGCTATCGATAAATCCAATATGGGCAATCTGGCCATCCTGAGATCATCGAGATGGATTCCAACTGTCTCTGGATGACTTCCGAACCGACCTCCCCCTCCTCACTCCGCTCTTGAGCTCATCAGGGGCTCTAACAGCTTGGCTTCCGCATCATTTATGAGCGGGGAAGGCACAGGAGTCGACCGCCTGATAAAGGACCTTGGATTCAACGGCTTCGGTTGGTGCTGCAACCAACCTTTGATCAGCCATTCACATTGAGATTGGCATGTTTCCGAGAAGAAACCGGTTCACCATACGCTCTTCGATTGCTTCGGAGGCAGCCGGTATGCTGTTAAAAAAAACCAGCCGGCGTCGATCTCTCGTCGCTCTAGGGCTGCGTACGGGTTCAGACAGACTCCACGTCTTCTCTTCCCGCGGTTTTACTGGATGGCCTTTCTGAGGAACCTGCGAGACATCCAGATTGAGCCAGCTGGCGGAGGTACTGATCCCTTTTGACGGTGGTGCAGGGTTTATGACCACACTGCGAATGGGCGTGTAAGGCTGCTTCACGGAACCAGCTGAACGGAGAGGTTTGATACCGTCCGCTAGGACACCTACCGTCCTAATGCCCGCTTGACTGCCTCCCCGATCTCTGCCGGATTCTTCACGACCTTGACTCCAGCCGCTTCCAGAGTTTTCATCTTTTCAGATGCCGTCCCCTTGCCGCCGGAGATAATCGCACCGGCATGGCCCATGCGACGGCCAGGAGGCGCCGTAATCCCGGCAATAAAGCTAACAACTGGTTTCTTCACGTTCTTCTTGATGAATTCAGCAGCTTTTTCTTCCGCGTCGCCGCCGATCTCGCCGATCATGACGATGGCCTGAGTCTCCGGATCTTTTTCAAACAGCGGCAGGACATCCACGAACCCTGTACCGTTCACGGGGTCACCACCAATTCCTACGCACGTGGTTTCTCCCAAACCCAGTGTCGAGAGCTGGTGTACCGCTTCATAGGTCAAGGTCCCGCTGCGCGATACTACGCCGACAACACCCTTTTTGTGAATAAAGCCCGGCATGATCCCGATCTTGGCCTCGTCTACCGTAATCACCCCCGGGCAGTTCGGACCAATAAGTCTCACATCCCGACCGCGCAGAGCCCGTTTCACTTTCACCATGTCATTCACCGGGATCCCCTCCGTGATACAGATCACGAGTTTGATTCCCGCATCAGCCGCTTCCAAAATGGCATCGGCACAGAAGGGCGGAGGCACAAAGATGAGCGACGTATCCGCTTCGGTCTTTTTCACAGCATCCGCCACCGTATTGAATACGGGAATACCTTCGACTTCCTGGCCAGCCTTTCCCGGCGTCACCCCCGCGACTACCTTGGTCCCATAGGCCTTACATTGAGTTGCGTGGAACGAACCTTCCTTCCCCGTAATCCCCTGCACCACTACTCGTGTATTCTTATCGACGAGAATGCTCACGATACGACTCCTTTTCCGTATTCTCTCACACAAGCGAGGTGGTCGAGCACGCCCTTAACTGCGCGCATGCAACGAGCACCGCCAATTGCAAGGATACTGAGAACCGCTCCGGTGCGCGTTGCGCGAGCACAAGGGCGTCTCGGCTGCCTCGCAATTCTCACGCTGCTTTTCCTGTCAGTTTCACAATTTTTTGGGCGGCTTCCCACAGATCGTTTGCGACATCGAGCTTCAATCCGGAATCTGCCAACAGCTTACGACCTTCTTCGGCATTGGTCCCTTGCAGTCGAACCACGAGAGGCACGTTGATCTTCACTTCCTTGGCCGCTTCGATGACACCGTGGGCAATACGTTCACAGCGCACGATTCCACCAAAAATGTTGATAAAGATGCCTTTCACGTTCGGATCTTTCAGCAGAATCCTGAAGCCGGCGGCAACCGTCTCTTTCGTCGCGCCTCCGCCCACGTCCAAGAAGTTCGCCGGTTCGCTGCCCGCTAACTTGATGACGTCCATCGTGGCCATCGCCAAACCAGCCCCGTTCACCATGCAACCGATGTTGCCGTCCAGTTTCACATAGTTGAGATTGTTCGCGGTCGCCTCGATTTCCAGCGGCTCTTCCTCGTTCAGATCGCGCATCTTCTGCACATCTTCATGCTTGAAAAGGCCGTTGTCGTCGAACGAGACTTTGCCGTCCAGCGCCACGACGGTCTTTTCCTTCGTGATGATGAGAGGATTAATTTCGACCAGGGCACAGTTCTTCTCCATGAACAGACGGTACAGATTGCCCAGCATTTTGATGAATGGATTCATCGCCGTCGGCTCGATATTCTGAAGCCCGAGCGCGAAGGCAATGTTCCGCCCATTGTACCCCTGAAATCCCACGGCAGGATCAATCGGTTCCTTGATGATCTTTTCCGGGGTCTTGGCGGCTACTTCTTCGATTTCCATCCCACCTTCGGTGCTGGCAATGAACGTCGGCCAGCCGGTATCGCGATCGACCAGGATCGAAAGATACAGCTCCTTGGCGATGTTCGCCCCCTCTTCCATCAACAAACGATGGACCTGACGCCCTTTGGGGCCTGTTTGATGCGTCACCAGCGTCTTGCCGATGAGCTCTTTCGCGAACCCTGCCACCGCTGTCTTATCCTTCGTGATTTTTACTCCACCGGCCTTCCCACGACCACCGGCATGGATTTGTGCCTTTACCACGAATACGGGTGTATTCAGCTCATTGGCCCAAGCAGTGGCCGCTTCAGGAGACGTAATTTCCTTTCCACGCGGTACCGGCACGCCGAATTGAGCGAACAACGACTTGGCTTGAAACTCATGAACGTTCATTCTTAACCTCGAAGAGCTAAAAGCTGATGGCTAATGGCCTTATGGCACAGACTGAGAGCAGAGGGGCTTTTTTGCCATTCGCTATCAGCCATTTACCAGAGGCTCCCTATGCTTTCCTCGTGTACGCTGGCAGAATCATCGGCGAGATGACACCACTGGCGTTCCCGTGCTTCTTGGCTTCCGCGCGGAACTGTTGCACATGCTTGAGGGTCAGCGCGCCCTGTTTCATCGACTGAGCACGACCGGCAGCGGTCAAGCCGGAGCGTTTCCCGAACACCATGAGATCCAATAGCGAATTCCCCATGAGTCGATTTCGCCCATGCAGGCCCCCGGACGCTTCGCCTGCCACGAACAGATTCTTCACATTGGTTTCCGAGTTCGTATCGATCTTCACCCCGCCGTTCTGATAGTGGAGCGTCGGGTAGATCAAGACCGGATCCTTACTAATATCGATCCCGAATCGCTCAAACTGCATCATCATGGCCGGGAAATGCTTCTCGACGGTTCCTGGTCCATGTTCGGCATCCAAGAGCGGAGTATCCAGCCAGACACCGACGCGGCCGGACATGGTACGAATTCCGCGGCCTTCCTCACATTCCCGAATGATGGAGGACGACACGACATCACGAGTATCGAGCTCATTCACAAACCGTTCGCCCTTGGCATTGACCAGATGCCCGCCTTCGGAACGAATGCCCTCGGTCACCAATGCACCGATCAGCTGCTCCGGATACACCGCCCCTGACGGGTGATATTGAAACGTATCGACATGCGCGAGTTTGGCACCCATGCGATAGGCCAGACAGAGCCCGTCACCTGTCGCCCCATAGTGATTACTTGTTGGAAATCCTTGAATGTGCAGCCGACCGATGCCACCGGTCGCCACAATCACCGACTTGGCGGCGACCACCACATGCCGCTGATTGTCGAGATCTTTAAAAATCGCGCCTGTGCAGGCCCCTTGGCCGTCGCTCAGCAGTTCAACGGCAGCCGCGAACTCCAATAATTGAATCTTTTGATTGATGACTTCGTCTTTGAGGACACGCATGATTTCGAGGCCGGTGTAGTCCGAGCAGGTCAACAGGCGCGGCTTAGAACTCCCCCCGCCCTTCTTCACATGCAAATTCCCGTCGGCCTGCCGATCGAACAGCACACCCAACTCCAAGAGCCACTTCGCAATCGACGGCCCATCTTCGACCATGACTTTGAGCAGGGCATGGTCGTTTTCCATGTGCCCGCCCTTGAGCGTATCGATGAAATGGGTGACCGGCGAATCTTCCGGCGCGACGGAAATCTGCATCCCGCCCTGCGCCATCACACTGTTGGAATCGCCCAAACGAAGCTTCGTGGCCAGAATGGTTTTTGCTCCCGCGCCATGGGCGTGCAAAGCCGCGGCACAACCCGCGCCTCCACCACCGATGACCAGGACATCGCAGGTATACTGAGGCGTAAGATCGGCATTGTCTTGAATGGAACTGTCGCCTTCAAGCAAGGTCGCCAACTCGACGACAGTTTTGTCGCCTTCGTTCGGACCGAACTTAATCGGACGATAGGCGCTGGCCCGAAAATCCGGATGGTACTTGTGAATCAGTTGGTCCCGGTCCGCCGGAGAAAACTTGGGGATGGTCTGCTTACGCCGGGCATCCCGAGTCTTGTGTACGATCTGTTGGAGCGCGTGAATGTCCATGCCTAGCTTTCAGCTACCAGCGTTCAGCAACCGCCTCTCAGAAGCTGAGAGCTGATGGCTGATTGCCTGGTGGCTATTTCACCGTCGCACAATGTTCGGCCAGTTCTTTCTCATTCATCTTCAGAATCTTGGCCCATTCGTCCTTATAGATGTCGTCCTGAATCTCTTTGATCCTGGTATCGAGCCCGACCGGCTTGTCAGTAAAATGTGCGCCCTGCGCACGGCTGACATAGAGGGCCACGAGATTCGGCGCAATGTCGGCAATGCAGACCGGCGTACACATCCCGCACATGACACAATCCATGAACATCTCGGAGACGCTCTTAAAGTCACCGAAAACAGCCTTCCAGACTCCTTCCCGCACATCGATTTTCTGCGGGCAGGCTTCGGTGCAGGCATTGCAATTTCGGCACAGCGGAGCTTCCGGATAGAGATTGAACAGATCTTGTTTCGGGTCTTGGAGCTTCTGAATTTCGTAGGTGGCCTTTCGGGCCGGAAACGGCGGCATCATCGTAAACGACATGCCGTCCTGTACCGCCATCTGACAGGCGAGACAGGTTCGGACCTTCGGATCATCTTTCGTCCGGTAGTAGGTGGCACAGGCCCCGCAGAATCCCCCCAGACAACCGACGCCACGCACGACATCGATCCCTGCGTACCACATGGCACGGACGACAGTAATCCCCTCCGGCACGTCCACTTTCTTGCCGGCGATCTCGATCGTGACCATCCGAGGCTTCATCACCTCGGGCTGATCGATCACATTTTCGTTTAATTCTTGAGCCATGATTCCTCCGTGAGGCGTGAAACGTAAGGCGTAAGGTGGGGGTGAAGGAACGCTCCCCTCACGCCTAACGGCTTACCCCTAACGGTCGTTATACGAACGAATCGATGATCTTGTTCAACGTCGCGCTCGGCCGCATCGCCTTGTACGCCTTGGCATCGTCCGGATGATAGTACCCGCCGACATCCTGCGGCTTGCCCTGTGCGGCTAACAACTCGCCGTCGATCGTCTTCTCATTATCGCTCAAATCCTTGGCAATCTTCGCGAACTTCTCCGCAATCCTCTTGTCCGCCGTCTGAGCGGCCAAGGCCTGGGCCCAATACAGCGCGAGGTAGAAGTGGCTGCCGCGATTGTCGATTTCACCAACTTTACGAGCTGGTGACTTGTTGCTCTCGGAACTTTGCGTTGGCCTGATCCAGCGTATCCGCCAGAATCTTCGCGACGGGATTGTTTCCAGCCTTGGCCAAATGCTCCAACGAAGCGGCCAGAGCCAGAAACTCGCCGAGGGAATCCCAACGCAAGTACCCCTCTTGCTCGAACTGCTGCACGTGTTTCGGAGCCGATCCACCCGCCCCGGTCTCGAACAGTCCTCCCCTTCAGCAACGGGACGATCGAGCGCATCTTGGCGCTGGTTCCATTTTCGAAATCGGGAAAAGGTCCGTGAGATCGTCACGGAGCGCGTTACCGGTGCAAGGAATCGTATCCTTGCCTTCCTTCATCCGCTCAATTGAAAAACGGCAGGCCTCTGCCGGAGACGTGATCTTGATCTCCAAGCCGGTCGTATCGTGCTTCGGCAAGTAGGCATTCACCTTCTTGATCAATTCGGCATCATGCGCACGGTCCTTGTTCAACCAGAATACCGCTGGGGCGCCGGTTGCACGCGCACGCGTGACAGCCAACTTCACCCAGTCTTGAATCGGGGCATCCTTGACCTGGCAAGCACGCCAGATATCGCCCTCTTCAACCTTATGTTCGTGGAGGATCGAACCCGACGCATCCACGATACGAATCGTGCCGTTCCCCGGTGCCTTGAAGGTCTTATCATGTGAGCCATACTCTTCCGCCGCCTGGGCCATCAACCCGACGTTTGGGATCGTTCCCATCGTCCGCGGATCAAACTGGCCCTTTTGCTTACAAAACTCGACCACCTCGTGATACACCGGCGCGTAGCTGGCGTCGGGAATCACGCACTTCACGTCCTGCAACTGTCCAGCTGGATTCCACATCTTGCCGGAATCACGGATGACCGGCGGCATGGAGGCATCGATGATGATGTCGCTGGGCACATGGAGATTCGTGATACCCTTATCGCTGTTCACCATCGCCATCGGCGGGCGCTTCTGATAGACCGCCTGAATATCCGCTTCGATCGCCTTCCGCTGCTCATCCGGCAAGGCCTTGATCTTGGCATAGACGTCGCCGAGACCATTGTCAGGATCCACGCCCAACTTCTTGAATGTCTCGCCATGCTTCTCGAAGACATCCTTGTAGTAGACAGTCACGCCATGACCGAAGATCTTCGGATCGGAGATCTTCATCATGGTCGCCTTCATGTGGAGCGAAAAGAGAACGCCCTTGGCCTTGGCATCCTCAATCTGCTCTTCCAAGAACGTACGAAGCGCCTTGACACTCATAAAGGTGGCATCCAGCACTTCACCGGCCTGCAACGCGATCTTTTCTTTGAGCACGGTGGTCTTCCCATCGGCTCCCACGAACTCAATTTTCGCCGTCGTCGCAGCGGGAATCGTGCGCGACTTTTCATTGGAGAAAAAATCGCCGCCCTTCATGTGAGAGACATGGGTCTTGGAATCAGACGACCACGCGCCCATCTTATGGGGGTGCTTGCGAGCATACGCCTTGACAGATAACGGTGCACGGCGGTCCGAGTTGCCTTCGCGCAACACTGGATTGACCGCACTACCCTTCACCTTGTCATAGCGAGCCTTGATGTCCTTTTCCTTATCGTCCTTTGGATTCTCCGGATAGTCCGGAAGCTTGTACCCTTGCTTCTGCAACTCCTTGATCGTCGCGACCAACTGCGGAATCGAAGCACTGATATTCGGCAGCTTAATGATGTTCGCTTCCGGCGTCTTGGCCATTTCTCCAAGCTCCGCCAACGCATCATGCTGCTTCTGCTCCGGTGTCAGGTATTCTGGGAATACCGCGATGACACGGCCTGCGAGAGAAATATCGCGCAGTTCCACGGTGACACCCGCTGCCTTTGTGAAGGCATTGATAATCGGCAGAAACGAATAGGTCGCCAACATCGGCGCCTCATCCGTCTTTGTATAGATGATTTTGTCTGCTTTGCTTGCCATAACGCTCCCTCTTGGTGTGACTGTTTAGTTCAACGCATTGAGCGCCGAACCCGCCTTTGAACCACGCGATCTGCTGCGCCGTGATGCTGTGGTTCGCCTGAATGGTGAGCGCGTTGCCATCCGCTTTATGAATCGTTACCTGCACCGGCTTGCCAGGAGCCAGACTGTTCAGCCCCGTCACACTGATGCGGTCCTGCTGCTCGATCTTCTCGTAGTCCTTCGGATCAGCGAAGGTCAACGCCAAGATCCCTTGTTTTTTCAAATTGGTCTCATGAATGCGCGCGAAGCTCTTCGTGATGACCGCGCGCGCACGTTCAAGAAGCGAGGCGACATCGCCGCATGCTCCCGGCTGCTGCCCTCGCCGTAGTTTTCGTCGCCGACCACGATTGACCCGATGCCCTGTGCCTTGTAGGCGCGGGCAATCTGCGCGATGCGTCAGGTTCGACTCACCGGTCAACACGTTCGTGCCCTTGCCCGGCTCGGACAAAAACGCGCTGTTGGCGCCGAGGATCCTGTTGTCACTGATCTTGTCCAGGTGGCCTCGGAATTTGAGCCAGGGACCGGCCGGTGAAATATGATCGGTCGTGGTCTTGCCCTTGGTCTTGATTCTGAGCGGCAGCTTCTCGGAATACTTTACCGTCCCACTTCGGAAATGGCTGCAAGTTCAACCGTTCGCTCGTCGGTGGAAGATCAACGGTGAGTCCTTCGCCATTGTCAGCCGGTGCCACGTAACCCTCTTCACCCTTCGCGAACCCTTGGCCGGTAACTCTTCACCGATAGGGGCCTGGAGTTTGAATTCCTTGCCGTCGGCACCTCATCCGGTTGATTGACTGGATCGAAACCAAGATCGCCGGTGATCGCGTAGGCCGTCACCACCGCTTTCCGGACTTGCCGGACCGAAAGGGTTTCGCTGATCCATGCGTTCCGTCCTGGAAGTTCCGGTTGAAAGAGCTGACGATCGAGTCGGCCTTGCCCTTCACCCCATCCGCACGCTTCCACTGGCCGATGCCCGGGGCCGCAGAATTCGACGAGTACTGTCCGCCGAGCTTCTCGAAGGTCTCCAAGAACCCATCACGCTTCATGGTGTGATAGATACGCTCTGATCCGGGAGAAATGAGGAACGAGGCCTTCGCCTTCAAACCAGCCTTCAAGGCCTGCTGTGCCACATGGGCAGATCGGCTGATATCTTCGTAAGACGAATTGGTACAGCTCCCGATCAAAGCTGCCTTCAGTTCAACGGGATACCCCTTTTCTTGCGCTTCGGCTTTCAGCTTGGAAATCGGCCTGGCAAGGTCCGGCGTGTGAGGTCCCACCACATGGGGTTCAAGCTTCGAAAGATCGATTTCAACGATCTGATCGTAATACTTTTCTGGAGCTTGCATCACCTCTGGATCAGCCGTCAACAAGGCCTTGTTTGCCTGGGCCAACTTTGCCAGATCTGCCCGATCCGTAATGGTCATATAGTCGACCATCTTCTGATCGAATGGGAACACTGATGTGGTCGCACCCAGTTCCGCGCCCATGTTGCAAATCGTACCTTTGCCGGTGGCACTGATTGTTTCAGCGCCAGGTCCAAAGTATTCAACGATCTTATTGGTTCCACCCTTCACCGTCAGTAGGCCGCAGAGATAAAGAATCACATCCTTTGCAGACGCCCATCCGCTCAACTTGCCCGTCAGCTTCACCCCGATCAATTTCGGATGGAGCACTTCCCACGGCAAACCGGCCATCACTTCGCCGGCATCCGCCCCGCCGACACCGATCGCTAAGCCACCCAACCCACCGCCGTTCGGTGTGTGTGAATCGGTCCCGATGATCAAGCAGCCAGGGAACGCATAATTTTCCAGTACGACTTGGTGAATGATGCCAGCACCCGGCTTCCAGAATCCGATGCCGTACTTCTTCGCCGCAGAAGCCAGGAAGTTATAGACTTCCCTGTTCTCATCCAAGGCGCGCGTCAGGTCCTTCTCGGACCCCATTTCCGCACGAATCAGATGGTCGCAATGGATCGTGCTGGGAACCGCGGCCTTCTTCTTGTTGGCCTGCATGAACTGCAGCACGGCCATCTGGGCCGTGGCATCTTGCATCGCCACGCGATCGGGACGCAGCGCCAGCATGGCCTTCCCCCGCTCCCAATTCTGGGTATCGAAGTTGTCGGCGTGTGAAACGAGAATTTTATCAGCCAGCGTCAGCGGTCGGCCGAATTGCTTTCTGGCCTTCTCGAAGACTGCCGGCATCTTGGCATAAAGATTTTTCGCGAGATCCATGGACATGGGAGTAGCTCCTTACAGTTCTGAGTGCTGGGTGCTGAGTGCCGGACGAAGACCCTACACTCAGAACTCAGCACTGGTTACTCAGCACTATTTCAAGGGCGGCACTTCCCGACGCTTGGGTGCCGCGTAGTTCACCAGATAGTCGAACAGTCGGATCAGGCGACTGTCCTGCCGCTTCTGATCGACCCAGTGGCCGATCAATCCGATCGTGCGCGACAAGATAAAGAAGCCGTTCAAACTGTCGACAGGGAAGCCCATGTCGACCAGAACCGCTGCCATCGTGCCGTCCACGTTTAAAATCAAGTTATCCTTCTTGACTGCCGTGACCTGCTCCACCGCCAAGGCGAAGTCGAGGCACGGCGTTTTGATATCCAAGCTCTTCACATAACCCACAAGTTCCTTGACCCGCTTGTCCGGATTGCGCAAGCTCTTCACTCGGTGGCCGATTCCCGGCACTGGCCCTACGTTCTTCTTCATGTAGGCCAGAAACTCATCGACATTCATTTTATTGTCAACGGCATACTTGAACCAACGCCCGGCGTCCGTCACTGCGCCGCCGAAGCGCGGACCGATCATGATGAGCCCGGCCGCGACTGCTTGAGACAGGCCGATTCCGGCGCAGGCTGCGAGGATCGTCGCGTAAGCTCCGCTGACGCAAGGCCCGTGATCCGCCGAAAGCATCATGATGCGCTTGATGATTTCCGCTTCCTGCTTCGAAATGAGGCGCTTGTCCCAGAGCAGACCGATGACGTGAGGTATCTCGTATCCCTTGTTGATAAGCTCTGAGGCTGGATACCCGACATAGCATGGCTCATCGCCACGGTCGTCGCTGATCGTGGTTCGGATCAACGGAGCCACCATCACTTCGTCTGCCTTCATCGCCTCTTCGACCGACTTCGGCAACCTCGGCAGTACCGCAGGCTCCACCGGCTCCTTCACCTGACCGGACTTGAGCAGCTCTTGATAGGTTTCCTTGATGGCCGGCCCCAAGGCTCCGAACGTCGGCGGGACGATGGCCCCTGATTTTTTGAGCGCGTCCGACTTGGATCGTGCCGATCCCTCGCCTTTCATCCCTTCCTTGGCACCGGCATGACCGAACTTCATGCCCTTCGGCAAGCTCTCCTGACAGAAGCCCGAAACCACGCCGATCAACTTGACGCGTCGCTTCTTGGCTCCATACCACTCAGCGGCCCGCTCTTCGAGGTCTCCACCCATCTCACCGACGATGACGACCGCCTTGGTCTGCGGATCGTTTTCAAACATTTCAAGGTAGCTCACATAGTCGGTGCCGGGGTAGGCATCGCCACCGATACCAATGGCCGTCGTGATGCCATCGGCAAATTGTGAGCAGATCCAGATAATTTCGTTCGAGAGGCCGCCTGACTTTGTAATCACGCCGAAAGAGCCTTCACGATACAACTTCGAGAGCACGAGGTTGTCGAACGCGCCACCGATGACGCCCAACCGGCAAGCCCCGGCCGAGATGATCCCGATCGAGGATGGCCCGTTGAACACCTTACCGAGCTTGCGCGCATGCGCCCCAAGCAGTTTGGCGTCCTTTTCCGGAACACCCTCGGTGATCATGGAGACGACCTTGATGTTCGGATCATCCAACGCTTCCATCCCACCCTTCATGGCGCGATCGGCACCGATGTAGACAAGGCTGGTATTGATGGCGGGATGATTCTTCGTCGCTTCGGCGATCGTCTTGTAGATGGGGATCGCAATCAACCCGCTGCCGTACGGCACTTCATTGGTCTTGCCGGCATCGGGCGGATAGACGAACGCCTCGACCGTGAGGGGGCGTTTAATTAGGTAACAGAACTCCGCCATGCGGCGGGCTGCATTGACACCGGCGGCTCCACCCTGAATCACCACGCGGGTGTCTTTATTGGCCAGAATACTCATCGAAAGTCCTCCAACAGTGAAGCCTCCAGCGGTCAGCATTCAGCCGACAGCTGATGGCTAATAGCTGATAGCTCGTTACTTCTGTAACGCTTTGTCGACGATGTCCGTCAGCGGAGTGTTGCGGTCGAAGACGTTGATGTCGAAGCCCTCGTCCTTCAGTGCGCGCATCGCATCGAGACCTTCCTTCTCACGCGGCCCGCCGCGGCGCACCCAGATCTTCACGCCCTTTAACTTGCCGTCGCCCTTCGCTTTGCGGAATCCGTTGATGATGCCGCCGAAGGTCTTCTTGACGTCGGTAAAATTCGCGATCGCACCACCGACGATGATGTTCTTGATACCGGGCAACGAACAGACTTTTTCCGTCAATACTTCCACGGCCCAATCCGGCGGATCACCGGAATACTCGGCATAGTTCGCCAGCTTGCCGCCTCGTGCCACAACCGCATCAGAATAGTAGACACTTGCGCCGCCGCCTGCCGGCAGCATGGCTGTGTCACCACCCGGAATCTCGATGAACTTGACGGACCCCTTGATCTTGCTGTCGACCGCCATGACTTCCATTTCATCTTTGCTGTAGGAACGGCCGAACTCCGCGGCGAATTGAAAGTTCCAATCCGGATGGCGGAACTTGGCGTCACCGTCCAGCAACGTCACCGCATCGAGCGCGACCAATTCGCCATCGCTCTCGCGTGTCACGACGGGATTCACCTCAAGATACTGCGCATCTTCGCTGTCGAAACAGGTGAACATCTTGCCGGCGAAGTCGGCCATCTTTTTCGCGAGTGGGCCCGTAAAACCGGCATCTTTCGAAAGTTTTTCGAGTTGACCCGCTGAGGGAGCCTGCCCGACTTCCAAGCAGAGGCGTTTCACCCGGTCCCAGTTCGACTCGACCTCGATCCCACCGCAATTGGCGACAAGAATCTCGCTGCCTTCGCGGGTCGACTTCACCGCACAATAGTATTCCTCTTTATGTGGGACCATCTCCGACACAATGACCTGCGACACGGTGATGCTGCCGACTTGACGACCGATCATTTCCTTGGTTGCAGCAATTGCGCCGTTCAGATCCAAACCAACCTTGACCAGACCGAGCTTAAAGCGTGAGCCGAGCGCCTCGTGCGCCTTTGCCACTAACTTCGAGGTCTTCATCCAATCATTGGCTTGTCCGAGCTTGGTCAGTTCGTCAACGGACGTGACGACGACATAGTTGGGGACGTGAATCCCCCACTTCTTCATCAGCCCCATGCCGGGGCCTTCCAACACCTTAGCCATGCGAATTCTCCTTCGTAGTAACTCAGGCAAATAGGGGAGCGGGATTTTAGCTGAAACTGACAGGATGACTCAAGACGCCAGAGGAACTAATAGAGAGAGGATCAAAAGACCTAGCAGAAGACCTTTCGCCAGATATTCTCCTAAACGTCCAAAATATAATACATTTCATGAACCATGATTATTGTTTCGATCGCATGGCCTGACAGTGGGGGCAAAAATATGAGCTTCGTTCGCCCCGAAGCCGTTGAATCACTCCACCACATCGATTCGGGCAGGGTTGTCCCTCTTTCCCATAGACCAGATGCCGCCGCTTGTATTGCCCCTCGCTCCCGTCAGGAGCAAAAAAGTCTCGCACGCTCGATCCTCCATGCCTGATGGCATCATCCAGGATCTCCCGCATGATTGCATAGAGCGTTACGAGATTGCGCACCGACACCTGCCTAACCTGGCGATTCGGGTGGAGACCAGCCCGAAAGAGAATCTCGTTCGCATAGATATTCCCGATACCGGCAATGACTTGTTGATGCATCAAGAGGGTTTTGAGCCGCCCACGGCGCTCCTGTAAGAGTCGCACAAAGTCCTGCTGAGATGTAGCCAATGGGTCCATCCCAAATCGGCGAGTGCGATAGCGATCCAGTCCGGCTTTATCCAACAGCGAGAGGCGTCCGAATCTGCGGGGATTCCAATACCGTAGTTCTGGTTCATGACCTCCTTTGAACAACAATCTCACATGAACATGCTGTGGATGTTTTGTCGGTGTCGATTGGAACAGGAGGAGTCCAGTCATCCCCAACTCGGCCACGACATAGCGACAAGCTCGACTGTTCACAAATCCCAAGGCAACACTTTTTCCGAACCGTTCAACGGACTGTAGGGCCGCACCGCAATACCACGACGCGGTGTCATAGCCCTCTCGAACAATATCCGCTCGTCCGATCCACACATCGGTCACCTGTGCGCCGAGTAGACGCGCGCGGATTTGTCGAACGACGACTTCGGCTTCGGGAAGTTCAGGCATTCTATAACCGCGTTCTGAGCTGAAAATGTGCGGCATTAAGCCACGAGAGGGAGGGAAAGGCAAGACTGGGCGACGAAATCGAGAATCGCGTTACGAACCAGCCTGGCAGGACGCCTTGGAACGGCGGAGTTGAGGAACCTGCTCGATGGCGACCTGTAGATTCGGCAGCGGCATGGCACCTGGATGCCGTATCATGACGAGTTTCAGGACTTCGTTGTATGATTTCCCTTCCACACAACAGAGGTACGCCATGACGACGGAAACCGATCGCCCCATGCCGGCACGGCAACAGACCAGTTTTCGCTCGGTCGGTGCCCGCGACTCAAGCCATTGCACCGCTTCCAACAACTTTGCAGGATCGGCCTTAGCAAACTCTCGAAAGGGAATGTGGCGGTAATCCATCCAGGGGGCAGGGGTGACGGCCACCTCTTCGGCCACCAGCAACAGAGTCCCGACGACCGCCGGTGGTTGCTGTGCATCGTCAATGTTCCCGACCAACAACTGGTCCGTAATCATGTGCATGGCATTGTGAGTATAACGTGCCCCGGAGAAGCGTCAAGCATTCTCACCGGTACTGCCGCACCAGTTGCGATTCCTTTTCCTCGCCCGTTATACTCTCCCAATGGTCACGCTCACTCAGCAAGAAGTGGAACGCCGGCTGAACACAGTTCCCTGCGCCATCTGCAAACAATCGAGTTTTGCCATCGATGAACGTTTCATGGGGGCTGACGGCGACTGGCGAGGCATCTGTAAGAAGTGTTTTTACACGTTCCCCGTCTATACCGACATGGAATTCTATCTCCGCACACAACCTGACATCCCGTTTCGCTTAAAGGAGATTTCATGCACCGCATGCAATCATCGGGGTGTGAATCTTGACCTTCGAGCCACCTTGTCCGTACGGGACGCCTACTATTTTGTCACCTGTCAGGGGTGTCAGCGACAATTTGTCGAGAGATCCTCGTTAGAGGCCTTTGAATAAATCCGCTCCTACTTCCCAGCACTAGTGTATACTGAGATTATGAGTGACACGCCAAAACAGCCGGAGCTCTCGCCGGAAGAAAAGCCCAAGGTGAGAAAAGAAATCCCCGTATTCGCCATTCAGGACGATGATGCCATCATGGCTGAGGAAATGGCGGACCTCTTCGAGGAAGATAAGGTCTCCCACCAGCACGGCAGCTCGGAGCCGGAAGCGGATTAGCGGCACCAGCCTTCTGCAGTCAGCTCATAGCAGAATTTCCAATCAAACCAATTGATCAGCGCTGGTGGCCCTACTCTTCTTAGACACTTTGGCTCGACCGCAGTACGCTTCGCAGTTACTCCTACTGGCTTTGTCGCTTCGCCAAGCCAGCTTCGTGCAGTTCGGTCTTCTTCATACGACTACTGCGTGCCACCTGACGGTGCCTAGCCCCGCGATTCGCTCGCAGAAACGCTCAGAGCTGCTTAAAGAGAGATTACCCGACAACGGGTCGCTTATGAACTTGTGCACCTCGCCGGACGGCTATTGATGCGGGCATTTACCTTATCCCTTCGAAATAGCTCTTGAGCCGCATCAGCCTTTGTGAGAGGTCATTGGTATTCGGATTGATGTCCAGCAGTTTTTCGATCTGTTCACAATATTTATCTGCGGTCTGTCGATTTGCTGATCTATCTCAATCGGGAATTGCAATTGTGTCCTTGCTTAACAGCTGCTCCTTTCGCCAGCCGTTATTCTCGCTAATGAATTTAGCAGTTTCATAAATTTCCATCCTACTCTCGACAATCTTGAGAAGCCATCGATCCGTGCTAACTTCTTCCAGTGACTGTCAACAGCAGCACAAAAATTCCTGCAACGACTAGAGAGCCCATAAACACAAGTACATAGAAATATGTTGTGTGTAACCTCTCCTCAATTTGATCATCAAAAATCAAAGCGCCAACTTGAATAAGAAGCGCAACAAGCGTAAGCGTCGTGAAAAGCCATGTCATTACAGATTCAATTTCGTCTTTTTATCGCGAACGGATTCGTTCCGAAGAAGGATTTTGTTCAATTCAGGCACGTTGAATTTTGTCAAAACCACGATAGTCCTGCTGCCTTCCTAGAACCATCGAGACTAGATTGAGCGTCGTCTTGTCCATCTTTGGTGATTGCGCGTTTAGACCACTTTTTGTATTTTTAAAGTGAAAACAGCAGGCTGATCCACTTTTCGTGCCTCCAAGTGCGAACGCGGGACCAGTCTCTACAGCTACTTGTCCCATTTCCTTCACTCTCCAGCTTGGCTGGAAGGGATGGGCACGAAGGCTCGCTATGGTGAGCATGTGATACCAAGAGAAACAGAAGACACTGGGTGCCATTCTTCTAATTGCGCGGGAGTTCCCCACCTGGGAGGGTGGGGGTGTGAGCAGGGCGCCGTCTGTTGCTCGCCTGGGGCGATGCTGGCCGTCGATGAAACTCCATCGACAGGCTCATGTGGTGTACAAGACCCAGTACCATTTGGTGTGGGTGACGCGGTACCGGCGAAAAATCCTCGTGCCCGGAGTAGCTGAATACCTGAAGAAGGTCCTCCGCAGCGTGCGGGAATTTCACCCTGCTTGGTTTCTGGAGGAAATTGGAGTGGACCGGGACCATGTCCATCTGCACAGGGTGATTCCACCGAAATACGCGGTTTCAAGGGTGGTGGAAACCTGGAAAAGTGTCACCAGTCGGCAGCTGAAAGAGAAGTTCCCGCACATGGTACGCAAAGTGTATTGGGATGGTGGTGGAGTTTGGGCGCGAGGATGTTTCGCCTCCACGGTGGGCATCAACGAGGCGACGATTCGGCACGATGTCCAGCACCAAGGCGAGCAGGAGACGGGTCAAGCGCAGCTTGAATTGTGAGGAGACCCCGCCTGGAAGGGCGGGGTTCTTCATTCCTGTAAAGCGGCCGGTCAACAGTACCGCGTGCGGCAGCCGTCAACACTCACCGCATCAGGGCTGAGCCTAAGTTGCCTGCCCATCGTCAGCCGAGACGACTTGTCTTCACGCTGCCACACTCAAACGCACGCACCGTTCGTCACGTGATCTTAGCTAAACCGTGCGAGTCTTTCACACCAGAACTTTGTTCGAGCCGCCAGCGACGACACCTTGCCATTCTTGTCTTTTCGCACAATTTTCTCAATCTGCACGATTGCACCACGATGCCATTGGTCGAATGCCCCATTGTCGGGAGATGCGAGGCGATCTTGCCTGCGACTTCTTGTCGACCTTGCTCATTGCAGAGCCATGCTCGTTTTTCGCCTTCATGACTCGCAATTCACTCACCAGTTCGATACACATTGGGTTGCCGATCGACGATTGTCTTGCCGTCTTTGCGTAACAATAGATAGAGAAATTTCAGAGCATCTTTAATGAAACCCACTTCGTTGTTGCGATCTGCTGAATGATCATCGGCGGTTCCCACGCTCGCTCTTCGTGGCACCAGTCATTGGCTTCATCAATGCTGGACATGCATTTTCATGGGAGGCAGGGGCTGTAAATGGAGCAGCGTTTATCTTGGAGCAGTTTGTCACGCACCTGCAGCAAGGCTCGCGACGTTTCGCGTAGAGCCGGCTTCGACGATCAGCATCGTACCGTGCGGGGCCAACAGCGATAACGCTTCTGTGACCAGACAGGTCCGCATCTTGATTGGTTTGTGCACCAGTAAAAAGCTCATTCAAGCAGTTAGCAAGGATTATTAGATCAAAAGGCGCACGTTGTTTTATTTGTTCTAACCAGACTCGCCGCTCGAGATCTCCTTCGTAGGTCTGTAAACTCCCTGCCCCAACAGTAGCCGTCTGGCAGTATCGATCCCATAACTGTCGGGCTTGGCTAAGAGCTGCTTTCGAGCTATCGACAGCAGTCACGGACAGGGCATACGGCAACGCCTGCTGTTGCCACCAGTCGAGGACGGCCAACGCCCCGGTACCAGGGCCTGAACCAAGGTCCAGCACTGAGAAACTCTCGTCCACTTCAGGCGTGGGCATCTCATTGAGCAACCGCTGTATCTTGGCAAGATTGACCGGCAGGAAATACTGAAGATATGCCGCACCTAAGTGGCTACTATCCAGATACGAAAGACTGAGGCGATCCCGTTCTTTGGTGAAGATTCTCGACAGCTCCCTTACGGCCTGGGTCAGCTGCTTAGTCGAACCGTTCGTTCCCTCAACGGAGGAGTGGATGGCATCAAGAAGCCTTCGTGAGACCGGAACGTTGAGGCGTTGCATAGCCGTAGTGTATGCTCAAGGTATTACGGAGGACAACCATGACAGATGATATTCTGAAGGCCTATAAAGACGTCGAATCGGCAGTAGAACGCTATATCCGACTCTTGCACGACCACGTCAACATGCTCCAAAACATTGAACCACCCGGCTCCGACAAAGTCGTTCGGCTGACGGCCGGGTCCAAAGCCATGACGGACAGTGCAGGGATCTACCTCTCCTACGCAAAATATGTGGCTTACGGAATGCCGGCCAGTGAGGAGATGGTGGAGGATGAGATTCAGGGCTGACAACGTCGCTCGTATTTCGTGAAGCCCGCTTCGCCCACTCAGCGAGGCGAACGTCGTTCGTTGAATGCTTACGAAATACGTTTCACGATTCACAAGCAACACGGCACCTCAAAAACAAAAGAGCCTGCCCGGTTTCCCGGACAGGCTCTTTTCATTTCATGACGACGCGCCGCTAAATGCTGCGCATAAAATGGGCGACCTCGTCCTGATTGACGGCGCCACCCATAATCTGCGACATCGCAACGTTGGTCGATTTCTTACCGCTTACCCCCGACTCGACCTCGTCCACGATCAACTCCACCGGCATTGACTGACCCCCATACACACGTGGCCCGCCGATGATCTTTGCGCTGGAAAAGCCATAAATCGCAGTCGCCACTTCCTTCGCCAACCACCCGACGTAATTGAATTCCGGAACCACAATCAGCTTAGCCTTCGCGCATAACTGACGGAGTTCCTTCGTCGGAAATGGGCGGAGGGAGCGGATTTTAATCAATCCGACCTTCATGCCCTTTTCCTTGCAGAGTCGCACAGCCTCACGCGATTGTGCCGCTGCGCTGCCGGAGGCAATGATGATTACTTCCGCATCATCGACGTTTTCCGCGGTTAGTAAACCGCCCATATATTTATTGATGTACTTCCGGGACCGTTCGACAGCCGCCCACACTTCCTGCTGCCAGACCGCATGAATGTTATAGGCCATGAAGTTCGACTTCTGAACCGGGGCGTCACGGGACAGACGAGCCGGAGGATTCTCGGCATCGAGTACCGGCACCGCACCACGCCAGGCTTCACGCGGTGGCAACTTGATCCCACGATCTTGCATCCGCACGTATCCACGAGCATGCGTCACAAAGAACCCATCGCAGCAGACCCCAACCGGCAGGGTCACGTCGTTCTTTTCACTGATCGTGAAGCCAGCCATCGTGAAATCGAACATATCCTGTTGATTTTCTGCATGGAATACAATCATACCGCAGTTCAGCAGGTAAGCGACTTCGATATTGTCCGGCTGAATGGCAAGTGGCGCATTGACGACGCGACAAGTAAACATCGCAACCACCGGAAGACGGTGGCCAGGCCAAGACGCAATGCCTTCCAATCCACGCAACGTACCGGGCCCAGCTGTAGCCGTATAGCATCGAACGCCTGCACGAGATCCACCGGCGATCGCAGCCATCACACCGACTTCTTCTTCGCCACGATAGTACTCTTTCACATAGCCCTCACCGTAGAGCACACCGACGAGCTGCATAGTTTCACTCTGCGGTGTGATCGGATAGGCGATGGCTAAATCCACGTTTGAGCGACGGATCGCTTCCTTGGCCGCTTCGCTGCCCGTGATGAACTCCTTCGTCCGCGGCGCCTCATGAAACATGTATTCAGGAGTCACGACCTTCTGGCGTTTTGCTTCGCCATGAGGATCTTGCTTCTTTGCGCTCGCTGGAGCTGCCACACTGGTGATCGGGTCGCCTTGGGGATTCGTTTTCACTTCAGTCTCGCTCATAATCGCACCTCTTTATATGGACGGTGAGCTATTCGCTCAGCCTACCCTTCTCGCTTCATCTGTTCTGCAGAATGGCCGAACATCGCGGCGCTGCCCGCTCCACCAGGAGTCGGGGCAAACGCCATCGGATTGGTATGAGTCTTACCACCGTGGACCTTTGACTGGGTACCGGTAAAACGAACGTTTTCTCCATTTTCCGGTAACTTGATCCCCAGTTCTTCACGGACACGCTTAAAAATCTGCGCGACGCGCTTGATTTTCAGCGTATCGGAGTCCCGAATCGTGAGCATGGCATCCTCGTGGCCTTGCTCCGCGCAGATCGCCATAGTACAGCAATTGGTTCCCGCCCGGATCATCTTGAGAGTGAGATTGGCATAATGGCAATGCACACCGATGAAGATACAGGCTTCGATCTTGTTGCCCCAGATCGTCAAATTCGGATGATTCGGATTGATCACTTCCTCAGGATCGATCTTCGGATACTTTGGACGATAGTCCGGCATCGGAATAATCATCACTTCCGGAACCTGTGCGGCAATTTCCAATGTCGCTTTTGCTTTTTCTACTGCATGGTCGTTCCAAGCCCACAAGAGCAAGGGACCCGGGAAAATCGTCGCATTCGGGCTCGTCAGCATCTTGCGAGCCATCTCTTCAATAACAACTTCCTCATTTGGCTCAAGAAGGCCGTAGTACAACCCCTGCCCAGGATCCGGCAGGTCGACACCTAACTGAGCCGCAGACGGTGGGTGAAACCCCGCCGGACCCGGCACGATGATCCGCTCTCTCGTATCTTGTGTGATGGCCACGCCTGATTCCCTTTCCTTACCCGACGACAGGGCTTGCTAATACCGCTGTGGTGCTCTTCTCTCCGTACGTAATATTGTCCGTCAATGCCGCTTTCGGCAGTTGGTCGATCATGATCATCTTGATGGCATTATTCTTTGCCATGTTGTCGCAGACCCACACACATTGTGCGCATCCTTTACACCGGTCGACTGCGACATAAGCGGATCCGTACTTGAACCCTTGATCTTTACCCATCTCGTCGCTGTAGAGGATCGTGTTGGCTTCCGGACAGTACTGCGTGCAGAGCTTACAACTCTTCGCGGCACAAATTTCGACACTGATATCGGCTACGAGGTACATGGAAACTCCTTTATAACCGGTTACGCGGTGGCTGCTGCGACAGGCTCTTCCACCCGCTTGACATCAGCCGCAGCCCAACCATGATCAACAGCGTAGTTCCACCCGGCCCGCATGACGGCAACGTTCTTTTCGATCAGTTCTTGCTTCTTTTTGAACTTCCGCTCAACGACACTGTCGAGAGCAGCCGTACCACCAGATACCACGAAGCCCTTCCCGAGGAACCGGTCCTTCACGGCTTGATCCAGCCCCGCCATGCTCGTCAACCCGGTAATTGCACCGATACAGCCCATCAGCGCCATGTTAGTAGCCAGATCCATGCCTGCGACTTCAAGAGAGATCTTCGTTGCAGGGAAGTAATACAGTTTCGCACGCCGCTCTTTCAGCTCAGCTGCCTGATCTCGATGGAGATTCATCGGCCCATCGTTGTTGATCAAGGCAATCCCATCTTCCTTCAAGCCGAAGTAGAACGGCATCGTGTAAGACTTGCCGTGTGTAATGACTTGAGGATGGAAGATGATAATAATGTGCGGGAAGGTGATTTCGCCGATCTCATAGATCGGTTCATCCGACACACGAACGTAGCTTTCGACCGGCGCCATTCGCTTTTCTGACCCATAGAACGGCACGATCGTGCTTTCACCGCCGGCATTGATGACGGCAGTACTCAGTATGTGCGACCCAGTCACGACGCCCTGTCCACCAACACCTGCCATTCGAATATTGAAGCGCTTTGCCATCGTGGACTCTCCTTCGTTCGCTTAGGCCTTGTTAGGAATCGCAGCAGCCGGCTTGGCAAGAAACTCCTTGTAGCCATAGCGCTCAGTGAGGTACTGCTTCGCTTCTTCGCTGACATACTCCGTAAACTGATACCGGTCATTTTCAACCGTCTTCGCGTCTTCCATGACCTTATCGGTCGGAATGGCGTACTCAATATTGCAGGATGTGTAGGCTTGGATATAGGTCGACCCGACTTCGCGTGCGATCAACACGGCTTTCTTGATGACGCTTTCCACACGACGCGGATTATTCGGCACCACGGTCGCCACATAGGCACAACCTGCGACCTTCGCCATCTGCAGCATGTCCATCTTCTCGAACTTCTTCCCGAGGGGAGCCATCTTCAACACCGCACCGCGGTTGGTCATCCCGCTTTCTTGACCACCGGTATTCCCGTACACTTCGTTGTCCAACATAATGGTCGTAAATCGCTCCTTGCGGAACCATGAATGCAGCACCTGCTGGAAGCCGATGTCCGCCGTCCCACCGTCTCCGGCCATCACGACCACATCTTTCGGCTTGTCACCGAAACGAAGCCGAAGGCCACGTGAGAGGCCGCTCGCTACTCCATTCTGGTCTCCGTAGTTGCCATAAACAAAGGGGATGGCAGCCTGCGAAATAGCCAGACGACCGCAACCGGCCGTCCCGACGGTAATCGTATCTTCTGGATTTGGGAACGCCACCATGGCCAAGCGAATGAAGAGCGTCATCGCACAACCGGCGCACATAGGATGCTCTTCAAGCACTTCCTTGAAACTTCCAACCTGTGAAACCGAGACTTTCTTTCCAAACGGTCCGTGCTCGACCAAATCTCGATATTCTTTCGGCATAAACTTTTCAAATCCGTTGGAGAACTTGACATAATCAAGGCTCATTAGGCACCTCCCTTATATCGTTGGCAACGGCATGCCGTTGCTCATATTTTCGCACTCTACCGAATCATGACTCACGAAAGAAAACTTGAGGACTTGAGGGTTTGAACGATTCAGTACGCCCCAACCGAACCACCAGAACACAGGCATCCTAGCAAAGCCGAAAAAAGACTGTCAATGTTTGTACGGCCTTTTCTCTGCGCAGATCAGGTTCCCCCACCGACTTACAGGCTGTCGAAATCTCCGGAAGATAGTATAACGTCACGAAAATCAACGCAACTTCAAAGAGGGCCCAAGGTTTCCAAAAGAAGGCCTAGGTCCGACGGTCAGACGTAGGCCATTTGCCCTAAGCCCTGGATCTGGTTGCTGAGGAGACTGCTTGGCTTATGCATGGCAATTCATGTTTAGAGATTGCCGATCCACAACAATCTGTTTACACTGCGAGGTATGTCGCTGCGAGTACTGATCCCCGGCGAAGACGAGGCCGGGACCCATGTCGGTGGAGTGCATAAGCGCCCCCCGATTCCTGATAACACACTCAAGGCCGAGTGCCCAAAATTCATGGCACATGGCCCCTGTGGAGGAGTCCGGAAAGGTGGACTGTGTGAGGTATACCCAGACATGAAATGTCCATGGGTCTCCCTGTATCTCGAATTGGAGAAGATCGGTCAGACTGATTGGATGAAACAAGTATAAGAACAGTGAGAGGTGAGGGGTGAACGGTAAACGGCTGGAGAAGAAAACCCGGACAACACGACTGGGCTACAATGAGCGGCATGCCAGAAGCGGCATCAGAGCCCCCTTGCCCGAGATCGAAACCTTCCCTAATCAGTATAAGGGATATGAAATTACCATCGAAATTCCAGAGTACACGGCGATTTGCCCCAAAACAAATTTGCCGGATTTCGGCACCATCACGCTGCACTACATGCCCGACAAAGCCTGTCTCGAACTCAAAGCGCTCAAAATGTATATCCACGCCTACCGGAATCTCGGTATCTTTTACGAGAACGCCGTAAACCGCATCCTCCAAGATGTCGTCAGGGCCTGCCGACCTGTGTGGGCAACAGTGACCGGTACTTTTACGGCACGAGGCGGGCTCTCGAGCAAGATTGAGGCTCGGTATCCATAATCCCGTCATTAGTCACTGGTCATCTGTCATTAAGAAAAGAATGATCAGCCTTTTCTCTTTTTTTGAGTGACTCATGACCATTGACCGTTGACATTGTTTATGGCCACCTACGCGATCGGAGATGTGCAGGGATGTTACGAACCTTTGCAACGTCTCATCCAACATATTCGATTCGACCCTTCCAGAGATCGCCTCTGGTTCGTCGGCGATCTCGTTAACCGGGGCCCGGATTCACTGAGCGTTCTGCGTTACATCAAGAAGCTTGGTAATCGGGCCGTCGCCGTCTTGGGCAACCACGACCTCTTCCTTCTTTCCGTGGTGGAACAGATCGCGACGGTTCGTCCAGAAGATACTTTGCAAGCGGTTCTCGCCGCACCGGATCGGGAGGAACTTCTCGCGTGGCTCCGGCAGCAACGGCTCTTGTATCGTGAAGGGCCGTTTGCCATGGTCCATGCTGGCTTACTCCCGCAATGGTCCATCGACGAGGCGGAAATGCTGGCCCGTGAGGTCGAGGTGAATCTGCAAGGTCCTTCCTACCGCGACACTCTTCGCGCGTTGTATCCCAGCAAACATCTCCAATGGTCTTCGGACCTGTCCGGCCCGACCAGGCTCGCCACCATCATCAAAGTATTGACCAGACTCCGCGCCTGTTCATCTGACGGCCGAATGGAATCTTCATATAATGGTCCCCCTGAGCGAATCCCTTCCGGATACTTCCCCTGGTTTAAAATCAAGAACCGGAAGCATCGCGACACAACGATTGTCTGCGGCCACTGGGCGGCGCTAGGGCTTCACTGCGAAGACCAGCTTCTCGCCATCGATAGCGGTTGCGTGTGGGGAAGAGAGCTGACGGCCGTATGCCTGGAGGACCGGAAACTTTTTCAGGTTCCATGCAACGGGATGACCGGCCAAGACTGAAACCGCTCAGTGATAGCTTTCCGATTCGCTGGGAAATCTCCCCTGCTCGACTTCGTCTTTGTATCGACTCAGGGCTTGGATGGCATCGGTCTTGAGGTGCGCATAGGTCTTCACGAATTTCGGGACGAAGGTATCGAAGAGGCCGAGGAGATCGTAGAGTACGAGGACTTGGCCATCGCAATGAGGCCCTGCCCCAATCCCAATGGTGGAAATTGACAGCGCCTGGGTCACCCTTCTGGCAAGCTCTGCAGGGATCGCCTCCAACACGAGCGCAAACGCTCCAGCCGCTTCAAGCGCTCTCGCATCGTCCAGCAATTTGGCGACTTGATCCTCCACCTTCCCCTGGACTTTATACCCACCGAGCGCATGAACGGACTGCGGTGTCATGCCCAGATGACCCACGACGGGAATCCCCAGACTGGTCATCGCTTTCACCCGATCGGCCATGACGGCGCCGCCTTCGAGCTTGACCGCAGCAGCGCCGGCCTGGATTAATCGACCTGCGTTGCGCACCGCGTCTTCGGTGCTGACCTGATACGACATAAACGGCATGTCACTGATGACCAGAGCACGTGGGGCCGCACCCGCCACAAGCTTGGTGTGATAGAGCATGTCTTCCATCGTCACAGAGAGGGTATTGGCCTTCCCCTGAACGACCACACCCAGAGAATCTCCGACCAAGATGACCCGGATACCCGCTTGCTCGACGATACCGGCAAACAATGCATCGTAGGCCGTGACGACGACGAGCTTCTTACGTTCTCGTTTATGCTGCTGAACGTCAAGGATCGTCATCAGCCTAATTCTGCCTTGGTGATGATCTCAGCCAATCGATGGGTGGCCTTGATCGCCATAAGATGAACCCCGTCACAATGGGGTCGTACTGCCTTGATTGACCGCACGGCAATGTCAACGCCGACATCTTCAGCTCGATCCCCTGCAGCCTTCAGCTCATCGATCATCTCCTTCGGCACCGACATCCCGGGAATATTGGCGTTCATGAATTCGGCCATCTTGTAGTTCCGTAACACGAGGATCCCCGCCAATACCTTCACGTTAAACGACCGCACCTGTTTCATGAAGCTGGCAAAGACATCAGGATTATAAACCGCTTGGGTCTGGAAGAATTGCGCGCCGGCTTTCACTTTCACCTCGAATTTCGCCAACACCGGCCCGATGAGATCGGCTTCCGGTGTCACGGCCGCCCCGATCGTGAAGGCCGTGGACCCGTCGAGCTTGTTACCCATCATGTCCTTACCGTTGTTCAAGCCCTGCACTAGCTGCATGACTTGGACCGAGTCCAGATCGTAGACCGGCTTGGCTTCTTTGTGGTCCCCCACCGTGGGATAGTCGCCAGTGAGACATAAAATATTCCTGATCCCAAGCATGTGGGCGCCCATCAAATCCGATTGCATCGCAATCCGATTACGGTCACGACAGGTCAGTTGCATGACAGGATCATGTCCAAGCTCATAGAGCAGGCGGCAGACCGGAAGCGATCCTGCCCGAACTACTGCGGCGGTGTTGTCGGTGATATTCACGCCATGGACACGCCCCACCAGCTGTTTGGCATTCTCCAGCACCGCGGAGATATTCGTCCCCTTGGGGGGGTTATATTCGACGGTCACGGCGAATGTTCCGCGATTCAGAACATCGATCAAACGCTGCGGCTCTCGGCTCATTCCCGGCCTCTCATTTCATTCCTGCTGCCCGTTTCGCGGACTCGACCGTATTCTCGAGCAACATGGCAATCGTCATGGGACCCACACCGCCAGGCACCGGGCTGATCCAGCCAGCCTTCTGCTTCACCGGCTCAAAATCCACATCGCCGCACAACTTCCCCTCCGGTGTCTTGTTCGTACCCACATCGATCACAACCGCCCCTTCGCGTACCATCTCCGCCGTAACGAACTTTGCTTTCCCGATCGCAACGAGCAACAAGTCGGCTTCACGGCAGACCGCGGGAAGATCCTTGGTTTTCGAATGGCAAATCGTGACGGTGGCATTGCGTTGAAGGAGCATCAATGCCAAGGGTTTCCCTACAATATTACTCCGACCCACCACGACAGCCCGTTTACCCTCGATGGTTACCCCGGCAGATTCAATCATCTTAATCACGCCCTTGGGCGTACAGGCTTCAAACACGGGGTGCCCCTCCACCAGTCGGCCGAAGTTATAGGGATGAAACCCGTCTGCATCCTTCAACGGAGACACAGCTTCGAGAATCACCTTGCTATCGATATGCTTGGGTAAGGGTAGTTGAACCAGGATGCCATGAATCTTGGGATCCGTATTCTTTTTTTCGATAAGCGCCAGCAAGTCGGCCTGACTCGTACTGGCTGGGAGCTTGTGGTCGTCAACATAGATGCCGGCCATTTCGCACGCCTTTTGTTTGTTCTTCACGTAGACATGTGAGGCGGGATCATCGCCGACCAGGATGGTCGCCAGGCCAGGGACTATCCCCTTTTTCGCCAATAATTCTGCCGATTCTTGTGCCAGCCGATCACGAACCTGTTGCGCCAATGCTTTGCCATCAATCAATTGTGCGGCCACGATCTTCCTCCCTCTCGCAAGTAAGTCAGTAAATTTGCGGCAACTTAGCAGGGGAATTTTATGCAAGTCAACGCTGGATGATGATGCGTGGGCACGCAGGGGCAATTTCCATCGATGATACCCCCGCATCGTCGTTTCTTGACAGTCAAGTTACCCCTTGGATACGATGCTCCCAAGACTAATTCTGGGAAACACCCTCCGTTGCCTCTATCTTCCTATCAGTCACCCTTCCTCTTGGCAGCATTAATCGTTGGTCTTTCCTTACCCAGTGAGGCCGCGCAAATTACCGGGCTGGAGACACCCAATAGCTTTATCGGCGATTCCGCCGGGAAAGAATATTTCATCTCCAACGTCAACGGTGAACCGGAGGCCCGCGATAATAACGGTTTCATCACGAAAGTGAATACCGAGGGAAAGATTATCAACCTCAAGTTCATCCAAGGCGGTGCGTCAGAGATCTCATTACACGCGCCCAAGGGAATGGCCTTAGTTGGGGCCATCCTCTATGTCGCCGATCTTGATCAACTGAAGGGCTTCGACAAGACAACCGGGAAATTGCTGACCACGGTCTCCTTCTCTCCTCCGTCACGGTCGCAGGTCTCCTTGACCGATGTTGCAGCCTCGCAAACCGGTCTCCTCTACGTATCTGATCAGAGCTCCAATTCCATCTACCGCGTCAATCCATCGGATCATTATCGGGTTGACCTCTTGATCCACGACGAACGACTCGCAGGCCCTGCAGGGCTCGCCGTCCACCCCACGACTGACCACCTCATTGCCGTCAGCTGGGACAAAGGGAAAATCCTGGAGATCACTCCTGACGGACAATTGACCGAACTGGAGGCGAATGGATTTTTCACCAGCCGTTTCCAGAACCTCAGCGGAGTCGATTTCGATCAGTGGGGGAACATGTACGTCTCTGATCTTACAAAAGGGAAAATTTGGCGAATGACCAGAGACCATCGTTTCCAGGTCATCGCCGAGTATCTCCTCGCTCCAGCCGACATCGGTATCGACCGCACGAATAATCTTATTTTGGTTCCCTACTACTATGTCCATGCGGCCGAAATGAACGGGCTTGAAACTCCGTCATCAGCTAAATCCAAAGGCGAGAAGCGCACCCTCGCCGACTATGGGTTCATTCCTCCCCCTCCGAAATCGACCCCAGAAGGACCAAAAAAATGAATGCCTGTGCGTATTGTCATGACCGCAAAGGGAAACGCCCATGCCCCGCGCTAGGAGGATCCATCTGCAGCCTCTGCTGCGGCGAACATCGAATCACTCGCATCTCCTGCCCAACGGATTGCCTCTATCTTGACACCGGAAGCGATTACCAACAGAAACGGCTCAGTGAGCAATTCTTACCCGTTCGCCGAGACTTCTATCGAGAGTTAGACGAGTCGGGGGGACAGAAGGCCGTTGCCTTCTTTAATCTGATTGAAGTCATTACGTTTAGTTATTTTGAAGGTCGCCGGGACGGGCAGGATGCCGAGGTAATCACGGCCCTTCAGGCCCTCCGGCGCACACTCAGCCCGCTCCATGTACCGGCCGCTCCCATGCCGGTATTTGCCGAACATCTCCGCAAGGAGTACGAAAGCTTCAAGAAGCAGAACCCTGCGCAGATCGCAGATCTAACGGATGCTCCGGCTGTCTTGGACAAAATCGACAGGTTCGTGTCTACGTTTTCAGGAAAGGATTTTCAGTCCAGCCGGTTTCTGGGAGGACTGATCGGCTATGTCAAGACACACCATCCAGAAATCGCCGCCCATCTCAAGAGGAAGCACGAACCAGGGCACATCTTTCTTCCCGGACAATCCTTACTGCCTTCACCACCGCCTTTAGAAGGACACACCCACGGTCCTGATTGCAGGCACCATCACTAAGAGGCTGTCGGTAACGTCCGCCAGCGACGTTCTCCGCCCTGTCGAAGCGGGGTCAGAAGCTCAACGCGCGGCAGAGAGTACGATTCGCCTCTTCGCTTACTGCGGCCTTGGTCGATGTACAGCGCGTCTTGGCAAGCTGGGGCGAGTGGGTGAAAAACAACCGCCTTTCGGAACAGCCTCGGGGTACACTCCTGGTATCGTTGTCAGCACGCTGACGGTCGCGTTCGCGACCGTCTACCTGACTTGGCCTTGGCTCGCTCGGGAACGCATCGGACCAACAAACTCCTCCCTCATCACCTTCCCCTCTGAGGAAGACATCGAAGCATAACAGACGCAATCCTATTCCACGATAGTCACGGTCATTTCTATGCGATCCCGTGGATTATCACGCTCGTCACGTGGCAAATTCACGATTTTATCAGCTACGCCAATGCCTTTCGTCACTTCTCCAAACACCGAGTACTTGCGATCCAGGAATCGAGAATCCTCCACCACAATGAAAAACTGAGACCCCGCAGAATCCGGATCTGCTGCCCGAGCCATCGAGACGATACCGCGCTTGTGTGGGATGTCACTGAACTCGGCCTTCACCGTATGACCAGGACCACCCTGCCCGTAGGTGTCCTTTTTGAGAGAATCCTTCGTATTCGGATCTCCGCCCTGGATCATGAACCCAGGAATCACACGATGGAAAATTGTTCCGTTGTAGAAACCCGCCTTGGCCAACTTGACAAAGTTCTCGACATGCTTGGGCGCCACATCCGGATAGAATTTGATTTCGATATCACCGAATTTTGTTTTGATGATGGCCCGCGCACTTTTCGGAGCGTCCGTCTTTGAATTGGGCGTGTTGTCGGCTGCGGGAAGCAACCCGATTCCTGAGACCAGCAACATCAACCCGATTAGTCCCCCCGCCAGTATCCGCCATCCTGCTTGCTTGAACATCACCGACCTCCCCTACTCTTCCGATCACAGTAATCCAGCATCGTAGCAGCTCCCCGGTTCCAACGGAATGCTGCCTCAATGCTCCATCTGCTCCAGCGCTTGCTGCGCTGCCTCCTGTTCCGCTTCCTTCTTACTATTTCCCCGTCCAACCCCAACCACTCTCTGATTTACTTGCACTTCCACTTCAAAGATCTTCTGATGGTCCGGTCCGGTTTCGCCCACCACCAGGTACTGCGGCAATATCTCATACCGCTTTTGACACCACTCCTGAAAGCGCGTTTTGTAGTCATCACCTCCGGGCTGTTCATGAACGGCATCAAGTTCGTGCAGTTCCTCAGCTAGAATATCAACTGTGAAATCACGGCTGACCTCAAAACCTCCGTCTAGATAGACCGCAGCAATGACGGCTTCCATGGCGTCAGCCAATAGTGACGTCTTATCCCTTCCTTTGGATCGTTCCTCCCCTCGACCAAGCCTCAGATAGCGCCCAAGATCCAGCCGCCGAGCGGCATTCGCCAACGGCGTCTCGCTCACCAACTTTGCCTTGAGCTTGGAGAGAGCTCCTTCACTCAGTTCGGGATAGCGTCTCGCCAGATAATCACTGATAATCAGCGATAATACGGCGTCTCCCAAAAACTCAAGGCGTTCATTGTGTGTCCGCCCAGGCTCCCGACGCTCATTCACGTACGACTTGTGCGTGAGCGCCTCTTCCAAAAGGTTGTCATCCCTGAATCGATATTTCAAGAAGGCGCGTGAGGAGTCAGTAGAAGAGGCAGGCATCATTGAGGCATGCGTGTTACGTGTCCAGTCGCTTGAAAATCAAACAGGCGTTCACTCCACCGAATCCGAACGAGTTCGACAAGGCCATCTGAATCGCGGCTGGCCGAGCCTTGTTGGGAATATAGTCTAAGTCACAGGCCGGATCGGGGACATCCAGATTGATCGTGGGCGGGAGCATCCCATGAAACAATGCCAGGATGCTGAAGACCGCTTCGATTCCACCAGCCGCACCGAGTAGGTGCCCCGTCATGGACTTGGTTGAGCTGACGGGAATACGATAGGCCTGCTCACCGAATACTTGTTTGATTGCTCTGGTCTCAATCGCATCGGCCATCGTCGATGTCCCATGCGCATTGATATAGCCGATCTGCTCGCGGGAGATCCCCGCATCCTTCAGCGCGAGCTCCATACACCGCACAGCCCCTTCGCCTTCTTCCGGTGGAGCCGTAATGTGGTACGCGTCGCTGTTCATCCCGTACCCGATGATCTCCCCATATATTCTAACCCCACGCCGGATGGCGTGTTCACGTTCCTCGATCACGACAACCCCTGCCCCTTCTCCCAACACAAATCCATCACGATCCTTGTCGAACGGACGGCTCGCTTTGGTCGGTTCATCATTCCTGAACGACAAGGCCTTGGCTGCCGCGAATCCCGCGACACCCAGTGGAGTGACCGCCGCTTCGGCGCCACCGGCCACCATGACATCGGCCTCACCTCGCTGAATCAGGCGGTATGCATCACCAATGCAATGATTGCCCGTGGCGCAAGCCGTCACGGCACAGGAATTGGGCCCTTTGGCTCCGATCCGAATCGCCACTTGCCCAGAGGCCAGGTTGATAATGGTCATCGGAATAAAAAATGGTGAGACCCGTCCAGGCCCTTTGGCCCTGAGCACATCATGATAATGTTCGATCGACCCGAGACCGCCGATCCCAGAACCGATATACACCCCGACCCGCGTGGCTTCTTCCGGCGCGACCTTTAAGGCGGCATCGTCCACGGCCAACTGCGCTGCACCGACAGCGTAGTGGATGAACGTATCCATTTTCTTGATTTCTTTTTTTTCGATGAACCGGGCCGGATCAAAGTCCTTCACTTCGCCGGCAATTTGAGCATCATAGCCGGCCGGATCAAATCTCGTGATCCTGCCGATACCGGACTCACCGGCACAAATGGCATTCCACGTCTTCTCGACGCCGGTACCCAACGGAGTCACCAGCCCAAGACCGGTGACAACGACGCGCCGGGTCGGCCGATCTGATTCACCTGCGGCCATGTTCAAGACTTTTCTTTAATGTAGTCCAACGCTTTCCCGACGGTCAGAATCTTCTCGGCATCCTCATCGGGGATTTCGATCGAAAATTCTTCTTCGAGTGCCATCACCAGCTCGACGGTATCGAGCGAATCCGCTCCCAAGTCTTCAACGAAAGAGGCCTCCGGTGTGACCTCGTCTTCTTCCACGCCAAGCTGTTCGGCAATAATTTTCTTGACTCGTTCTTCTACAGTGGCCATCGATCTGACTACCTCCTTCCCCGGTATACTCTCACTTGCACCGCCACACGGGGATCTGTGACGGCCATTCCCAAGAGACTTGCTGTCTTTATACCATCAACATACCGCCGTTTACGTGCAAAACATGACCCGTGATGTAAGCGGCCTCCTCGGATACCAAGAAACGCACGGCTGCGGCAATATCGGCCGGCGTCCCCAAGCGACCCAGCGGAATCTGCTTGAGTAATGTATCCTTGACATCAGTGGAAAGACCATGGGTCATTGCCGTATCGATGAAACCCGGCGCCACCGCATTCACCGTCACATTACGGCTGGCATATTCCCGCCCAACTGTCTTCGTAAACCCGATGACGGCTGCCTTCGACGCCGAGTAGTTCGCCTGCCCTGCATTTCCAATCACCCCAACAATCGAGGCAATGTTGACGATACGACCATACCGCTGCTTGGTCATCGGCTGCAAGACCGCCTTTGTACAGTTAAAGGTACCGTTCAAATTGATCTGAAGGACCAGGTTCCAATCCTCTTCTTTCATCCGTAACAATAAGCCGTCACGAGTGATCCCGGCATTATTGACCAGGATATCCACCTTTCCCCAAGCCTTGAGCACTTGTTCGACCATCGACTTGGTTTCACCGGCATCGGCCACGTTGACTTTGAGGTTCAACGCCTTTCTCCCAATATTTTCCACCGCAGCCACAGTTTCCGCGGAACGGCTGGGATCGAGATCAGCGACGGCAATATCCGCCCCTGCTTGAGCCAACGCTTCGGCAATCGCACGACCGATACCCTGAGCGGCACCGGTCACAATAGCGGTTCTCCCTTGTAGTGACATCGCAGACCTTTCGGATAAGGCGTTAACAGACGACAAAACGGTTCGTGACTTGGTCTTTCCTCAGGACGATCTCCTGTCAGCTCACCGCCTTGAGTGTCGCATCTAAGGATTTTGGGTCGTTGAGATTCAATAACGTCGCACTAGGCAAAATTCGCTTGATCAAACCGGTCAACACGGTGCCAGGGCCGACTTCAACAAAGGTCGTTACGCCCATGTTCCCCATCGCCTGCACCGTATCTTCCCACAAGACGGAAGAAGGCAACTGGCGAATCAACGATGCCTGGATCTCCCCGGCCCGGCTGATGGCCCTTGCCTCTGCGTTATTCACCAGCGGCGCACTGAGATCCGACCATCGGACAGCAGCGAGATCCTTGGCTAACCGATCAGCGGCTTGCTGCATCAATGGCGTATGAACCGGTACACTGACGGGCAACGGAATAGCTTTTTTACAGCCTTGCTCCTTCGCCAACGCGATCGCTCGCTCCACCGCCGCCTTCTCACCGGCAATCACGACCTGCCCGGGTGAGTTGAAATTCGCGGCCGCTACCACTCCGCTTGATGAGGCAGCGCGACAGACTTCTTTGACTACTTCTGCGGTCAATCCTAAAAGAGCCGCCACAAGGCCGGTTCCAGGGGCAACGGCCTCGGACATGTACCGTCCACGTTTCTGAACCAAGCCAACGGCATCACGAAAGGCAACCCCACCGACCGCAACCAACGCAGAGTATTCGCCCAGACTATGGCCTGCGACTGCGATGGGCCTGATCCCTGCCGGCTCAAGGAGTCTCCAGGCAGCGATGCTGCTGACAAGCAAGGCCGGTTGAGTAAACTCGGTCAGATTAAGCCGTTCAGCCGGCCCGGCAAAGCATAACTCAGCCACGTCATACCCCAGAACAGAGGACGCCTCATCGTACACAGCTTTTAACAAGGGATGGGCATCATAGAGTGCCTTCCCCATCCCGACCGATTGAGACCCCTGTCCAGGGAATACCACACCGATTTTTTGCATCATGGGGCGTTAGATATCTTAGAAATCCCTTGCAAAGTCAACGGGAAAAGTTTTCACAAACCGCTCGCTTGCATCCAGAAGGAATCAACTCAACGCTCCTCTTGACTCCAGACAGATCCTACCTACCACCGGATCACGGCTGACGCCCACGTGAGGCCTGCGCCAAAGGCACCCAGCATCACCAATGAACCGGCCTTCACACGCCCCTCACGAACCGCTTCATCCAGCGCAATGGGGATGGAAGCTGCCGACGTATTTCCATATCGATTCACGTTCAGGAGCACCTTCTCGACCGGAAGGCCCAACCGTTCGATCACCGCCTTGAGAATTCGTATATTGGCCTGATGCGGCACATAGAGATCGACATCCTCCACTCGAAGATTATTGGCAGACAACGTCGTCCGAGCAATCTCTTCCAGCGTTCGGACTGCAACTTTGAACGTTTCGTTCCCTTTCATCTTGATGTACTGGAGTCGCTCCTCAACCACCTTTTCAGAAAGAGGCATACGTGAACCACCGCCCGGCACCATGATCAGCTCGCACAGTGTGCCGTCAGACCGAAGCTGTGTGGAGAGGATTCCTCGCTCCCCATCACTCGCGCTGACGACAACCGCCCCGGCTCCATCGCCGAACAACACACAGGTGTTACGGTCAGTCCAGTCCGTGATCGCGGACATGACTTCAGCCCCGATCACCAGAACGTGCCGCATCCCACTTTTCACATAGGCATCCGCAATAGAGAGCGCATAGACAAACCCGCAGCACGCAGCCGAAAGATCGCACGCCGCTGCCTTCGTCGCCCCGAGTTGATGCTGGACGAGACATGCCGTGGCCGGAAGCGGGTAATCCCCCGTACACGTGGCCACCAAAATCATGTCGAGATCGGCTGCCATCAGTCCTGCCGACGCCAGAGCCCGCTTCCCGGCCTGGACGGCAAGGTCAGAACAGGCCTCTCCCGTCGCTGCAAGACGTCGCTCACGGATGCCGGTCCGCTCACGAATCCATTCGTCGGACGTGGCAACCATCTGCTCAAGATCCGCATTCGTCAAAATCTTGGCCGGCGCATACGAGCCAGTTCCAGAAATGCAGGCCTTCATTGCTCTGATCCCATCGCCGAATGGGAATGACTTTCCTCGATGTCCCGCTGAATGAGCTCTCGCACGCCGCCCTCGGCCATCCCCTTGGCTCGCCGGATCGCATTTTTGATGGCTTTCGCCGACGACCGACCATGACAGATCATCGTCACCCCATTGACTCCCAGCAGGGGAGCTCCGCCGAATTCAGCATAGTCTATTTTTCGTTTGAGATTGGCCAGCGGGCCGGCGATCAGGGGATACGCGAGCCGACCCAGGAAGTGTCCTGAGATTTCCTTCAGGAGCAGCCGCTTGATCATCTCGGCGACCCCTTCGGAAATCTTCAACGCGACATTCCCGATAAACCCATCGCAGACGACAATGTCTGCGATCCCGCTATAGACATCGCGCCCTTCGACATTCCCCACGAAATTCATCGAGCTTGCCTTGAGCAGCTTAAATGCTTCCTTCGTGACCTCATTCCCCTTACTGTCCTCTTCACCAATACTCAGCAGCCCCACACGAGGATTCGGCTTGCCGAGCAGATGCTTGCCATATTCGTTCCCCATCAAGGCAAATTGCTCGAGATGGTTGGCGGTGCAGTCCACATTGGCTCCGACATCGAGCATAATCGCCTCGCCGGTCAATGTCGGAAGACTCGTGGCAATCGCCGGTCGTTCAACCCCCTTGATCAGCCCTAACACGAAGAACGAGGCCACCATGCTCGCCCCTGTGTTCCCAGGGCTTACTACTGCTCCGGCTTCGCCGCTCTTGACTAGCTCCGTCGCAACCCAAATCGACGAGTCCCGCTTCTTTCGAGCCACGGCAGCAGGCGACTCATGCATCTCAACGACCTGAGACGCGTGCTTGATAGACAGGCGAGGGTCATGACCGGATTGACGTTCGCACTCTTGTTTCAGGATGGCTTCGTCGCCGACAAGAATAACCTCGACGTCACACTCCTTCACAGCCTGGAGCGCACCCTCCACACAAGGTGCCGGGCCATGATCCCCCCCCACGGCGTCGAGCGCGATCTTCGTGCGGCTTGCTGTACTCACGGATGGTGTTGGAAAGACAGGCTAACCACGTGTCGCCCCCTGGGATCAGATCTGACGCACTGAACCCTTCTCGCCACAGACCAGCTTAAACATGTGACGGCCCTCCACGTATAACGTCGGACACAGCTTGAAACGCTGCACCATCAGATACGAAGAGAGGCCTGAACAGCTGCCGCTGTGGGGCGTCAACCATCGATTGACAGTCGGCTTAGGCTTCTTCGACTTGAATGACGGCTTTGCCCTTATAGGTCCCGCAATTCAAACAGGTGTAATGCGGAAGCTTCAACTCATGGCACTGTGGGCACACAGCCATCCCCGGGGGGGTCATTCGCAGTTTTTGGGTACGACGCTTATCACGTCTTGCCCGTGAATGTTTATGTTTTGGATTCGGCATGGTGACTCCTTCTTCCCCTCGATTCGGACCGCGATTCAGCGCCGTCCGACGTCTCTCAGCTTTTCTTTCATCGTGCGCAGCACATCAAATGGGCCTCCCACCGGTACGTCACCGCAACGACAGGGCCCTACATTCAAATCGTGCCCACAGCGGGCACAGAGACCAAGACAGTCGTTGGTACACAACGGGTGCATCGGGGATGCCAGGATCACCTGCTCCCGTAACATCGGCGCCAGATCCAGATGATCACCCGTAAAGTAATAGATATCGTCGTTCTGCTCTTCCTCCTCAACTGCAGGAGGTGTCGCCGTTTTTTTCTTCCGCACTCCGTCCCGTTTTCCGGTAGGCCCTGTGGATTTGACCTCCCGCTCGTAGACAACGCGTAAAGAAAACGCCACCGGCTCGTCAAAATCTTTCAGGCAGCGGACACATTGCCGACCTGCGGTTCCTTCCACCACACCGGTCACATAGATCGTCCGCTCGATCGTCCGAAGCTCCAATCCGATCGACATCGTTCCGCGAATGGACACATCCGCGTCCGTCAGTCCCAGCTCGTCGCCCGTCAGATCTCCGGACAGCGAAAGGCCCTCGTCCGTGATGTCCGCGATTTTCGGCGTTAAGATACCCATACGTTCCCTCGACGATATCCCACCGCCCCATTTCGAGGCACCGACCTCACCGATCACGTTCGCTATCGCTCCTCGGCGAAGCTGATGATGGCGATATGCCGAGCCCGCTTGACGGCTACCGTCAGTTCACGTTGATGCCGCATGCAGTTGCCGGAAATCCGACGTGGAACGATACGCCCTCGCTCCGTTAAAAAGTTTCGAAGAAGTCCGGCGTCCTTAAAATCAATCGGTGCTTTGTCCAGACAAAATCGGCAGGGACGTCTCCGCTGGAACAGCCGTCCTCCCCCACCACCGCCACGTTCATTTTCGCTTCGATCCATCACTGCCTCCTCATACTCCTGCCATTAACCTTCATCGCCTGTCTCATAGCCTGGGTCATCGTGCATCGGAGGTTCGGCGCCTGCGCCACCATCCTGGCGCTTGGGCATAAACGTCACGGTCTGGGCGACTACTTCGTGCTTACTGCGCTTTTGCCCATCCTCGGTTTCCCATCGCCGCTGCTGCAACCGACCCTCAACAATCACGCCGTTCCCCTTGCTGAGATATTGCCCGCAATGTTCGGCTTGTTTACCAAAAACCACAATATCGACAAAACACACTTCTTCCTTCAAATCGTCGCCTTGCTTAAACCGGCGACTGACCGCCAAACCAAAACTAGCCACCGGCGTCCCGCTCGGCGTATAGCGGAGCTCGGGATTCCGAGTGAGGTTTCCCATTAAGATGACTTTATTAAATCCGGCCACCGTCTGACTCCTGCGATGCAGCTTCCACCGGACGCCGCTCCACGAGCGGCTTCTCGTGATGAACCGTCAGAAACTTGATGATATCGTCTTCCAAACGATAGGCCCGTTCCAGCTCACCGACGGTGTTGTTCGGCGCCTTGAAATAGAAATAGCCGTAGGTGCCCTTTCGCTCACGACGCACTTCGTAGGCGAGTTTTTTCTTCCCTAAATTTTCGGCTTTGATGAATTGCGCGCCGGTCTTATCGGCGACCGCTTTCATCTTGTCGATGAGCGTTTTGGTGTCCTCATCGGACAGGGACGGACGAATAATAAACAGAGACTCGTAGAGCTCCATGCAGCAATCCTCCTGGACAAAGGCCCCCGAGCCAGTCGGGAGCGAGGTGTAGGGTGCCTATTTGGCACAATGAACGGAGGACGGTACCATAGGCATTCTTACACTGTCAACGAATCGCAGGCCCCATCTCCTCCATCGAGGAACCCTCGAATGAGAGCAGGGACGTGATCACACAATCTGATTGCCGTTTTCATACAAGCTTCTCCGCATTGACAGAAGAGTCTCGAACTGTAACCATTGGTTACCATACAGACTTATCATGGATCGCCACATCATCTGTCTTCATATTCCTTCTTTTCAGATCGCGGTGGCCCGGTCTGCTGATAGCGCACTGCGGAATAGACCGGTCGCTGTCGCACCAACCCATACACCTCATGCCTTGATTCGAGAACTGTCTCTCGAAGCGCTTCGTGAGGGCCTTCAGCCTGGCATCCCTCTAGACATCGGACAACTGATCTGCCCTGGCTTGCGAGTGATTCCTCCTGACTCATCACGTCTGCATGCGGCCCATCGTGAGCTCCAGCATCGAATCTCAGGCGTTGCACCAACATGGGAATCCATCAGGCCAGGCTCACTCTTCCTGGACCTCACCGGTACCACCAGACTCTTCGGCCCTCCGATCGATACCGCAACCCGCATCAGTCGCGAGCTGAACGATCAACAGGGATGGCCCAGCCTGATCGGATTGGCCGGCAATAAGTTGGTCTCACAACTCGCAGCCACCACGCTGGCGAAACCACCCCAAGTCTTATCAATCCCTCCAGGAGCTGAAGCCTCATTCCTCGCGCCGTTACCGACTCTCTTCCTTCCCGGCCTTCACCGGTCCTATATCTCTCGACTCTCACAGCGATTGGAAGACCTGAACCTGCGTACACTTGGCGCAATCGCGTCCGTCTCATTTCCTCATCTGCATGCCGCTTTGGGCGATCCGGCCAATTTGTTGCATGAATGGGCCTTAGGCATCGATTCATCTCCGGTCCACCCGCTGATCACCCAGCCAGTCATCGAACGATCCGCGTATCTCGATCCAGACGAAGTGGATGATCGCCTCATGCTGGGAAGGCTGTACCGATTATTGGAGCAGATTTGCACCACGCTTCGGCAACAACAGCGTGTGTGCCGGCTTATCATACTGACTGTTCGACACAGCGATCATGTTGAGCAGACAGCCCAACAGATCTTGCCTCAGGGCACGTACTGGGAAGTCGATCTCCAGCCGGCGTTGACGGATCTGTTCTACCGCTGTTTCCGTCGTCGGGTGCGGCTCATGCGGCTGACACTTCAAGCCACTCGACTCGAACCGCCGATTCAGCAACTGCTGCTCTTCGACGAGTCAGCATCCGCCGTGCTTCCACGTGCACACCGGCTCTCGCTTGCCCTGGATCAGATTCGTGCAAAGTTCGGTGAGCAGGCTTTGGCCTGGGGACGGACATTACGATGACGGCCGCTCAATTCGTCCATCTCCATGTCCATTCCACCTATTCGCCGATGAGCGGGGTCTCATCACTGGAAGAACTCTGCACGGTGACACAGCAGCAAGGGGCATCCGCCCTAGCCTTAACAGACACAAATGGATTGTACGGAGCGATTCGATTCATTGAGCAAGCCAAGCAGCATGGTCTCCGACCGATTCTCGGCGCTGAACTGACGACTGACAACCACCACGCCGTCTTGTTGGCGAAAACACCGAACGGCTACGCCAATCTCTGTCGCCTCCTATCGGAGCGACACTGTACCCTTTCATTCAATTTCCTCCAGTCAGTATCCCGTTATCGTGACGGCCTGATTGTGATCACAGACGACGAAGCCGCACTCACCACATGGGCGAAGGAATCGCGACAAGATCTCTATGTCGAGTTGATCCCAGGACCAGCGATGCATGAGACACTCCTCTTTAGCCGCCTCGTCGATCTCCCACCTGTCGCGACCAACCGCGTCTACTTTGCCCATGCGAACGACTTCGCCACACATCGCCTCTTGCGTACGATTGCTCTTAATACGACGCTGTCGCGCCTACCAGAAGAAGCCTGCTGTGCACCCACACAATGGCTGATGCCCCCGGCGCGCATGGCCTCTCAGTTTCCTCACGTGCCGGAAGCCATCGAAAATACCCTCCGCATTGCCGAAATCTGCTACAGCGACTGGCGCTTCGGCGAAACCATCTTTCCAGCGTTTCGCCGACTGAGCGATGAAGACGGCTTCCTGACGCTCAAGGAGATGACCTATGCCGGCGCGCATGATCGATACGGAGCTATCACCCACGCTATTCGCGATCGAATTGAAAAAGAGTTGGCGATCATCCGGCACAAACGTTTTGCGCATTACTTCCTGGTCGTGGAGGAAATCGTTCGTCAGGCACCCCGTACCTGTGGGCGCGGGTCGGTCGCTGCGTCGATCGTCTCCTATTGCCTCAACATCACCCATGTGGATCCGATCAAACACAACCTCTTCTTCGAACGTTTTCTTAATCCAGGCCGTAAAGACCCACCGGACATCGACATCGATTTTCCCTGGGACGAGCGCGACGGTATTTTGAAATGGGTATTCGAGCAGTACGGCGAGCGCCAAGCCGCGATGGTGGCGAACCAAAACAGTCTCGGTTTCCGAGCCGCTATCCGTGAAGTTGCAAAAGTCTACGGCATGCCTGCGGAAGAAATCGGCAGGCTGTCTTCGCAGGTAGTGCATCAAAAAGATCTGCTCGGCTTTTCTACTCCGCCGACCAATGAGCAGTGGCTTGGTCGGCTCTCCCGGGTACTGAAATTGAGAGCCCCATGGCCCGAGATCTTGGCTCAAGCGTTGAAGGCACAGAATCACTTCCGCCATCTCTCCATGCACTGTGGCGGAATCGTCATCGTACCGGACGAAATCCGACGCTACGTGCCGGTTGAATACACGGTCAAGGGCTTACCGGTCATCCAGTGGGAGAAGGATCAGACCGAAGACGCGGGGCTCGTCAAAATCGACATCTTGGGCAACCGGTCGCTGGCCGTGATTCGCGACACATTGGCAGCCATCGCCACCCATACAGGTCGAACCATCGAC